>JAPLJC010000032.1 GCA_026388765.1 Deltaproteobacteria bacterium | reverse complement strand
ACCACTTCTTGGGGGCGAATCCGCATCTGCGATAGGGTAATGACCTTCTGCCCGAGCCCGTCAGCTAACCCCGTAGGCAAAGAGGAGGATTATGTCTCACTTTGATCTTGCCCCGCGAGAGGTGCGTCCAATTTGGGCGGCCTCCAAATCTTGTCCTAATCAGGGTCACTCACCGCCAGACTGCCAGGCCGGGCCGATTGCTTCGGGCTCTGGACTTCTTAAATCCTAACCATATCTTTACCTTAGAATTTAGCTAAGGAGATTCCTGGAGAGACTCCATGGAGAATCATGTCTTGCTGTTTGATCTGGCGCAAATCGCCGCCCTGCTGGTGATCCTCACCCTGCTGGTCAAGCCCCTGGGCAGCTATATGGCCAGGGTCTATCAGGGCGAGCGCACCTGGCTGAGCCCCGCCCTGGCGCCGCTGGAAAATCTGCTTTATAAGGTGGCGGCCATTGACCGCGACCAAGAGATGGATTGGAAACAATACGCCGTCGCCATGCTGATCTTTAACGGCTTGGGTGTACTGGTGGTCTTTGCCGTCCTGCTGTTGCAGGGCTGGCTCCCTTTGAATCCGGAGAAGTTCCCCGGCTTTTCCTGGGACCTCGGTCTGAACACCGCGGTGAGCTTCGTGACCAACACCAACTGGCAGTCCTATAGCGGTGAGGCCGCGGCCAGCTATTTCAGCCAGGTTCTTGCCCTGATGGTACAGCAGTTTCTTTCCGCCGCCAGCGGCATGGCCATCCTCATGGCCTTGATTCGTGGTTTCGCCCGGCATACCGCCGAGACCCTGGGGAACTTCTGGGTGGATCTGACTCGGGGCACCCTCTATATTCTCTTGCCGCTCTCCTTGATTGCCGCCATTTTCCTGGTGTCGCAGGGGGTGATTCAAAACTTCAGCCCGTATGTCAAGACCACCCTGATCCAGTCGGTGCAGGATGCCAAGGGCAATGCCGTCACCGAGCAGACCCTGCCCATGGGGCCGGTGGCGGCTCAGGAAGCTATCAAGGAAGTGGGCACCAACGGCGGTGGCTTCTTCAACGCCAATTCGGCCCATCCCTTTGAAAACCCCACGCCGCTGAGCAACTTCGTGGAGATCCTGCTGATTCTGTTGATTCCCGCGGGCCTGACCTATACCTTCGGGCGCCTGGTGGGCAGCAGCCGGCAGGGCTGGGCTATTTACGTCGCCATGCTCTTCCTGTTTATCGGCGCCCTGGCCACCCTTTACTTGGCGGAGTCCCACGGCAATCCCCTGGTGCAGAAATTGGGGGTGCCGGGCATCTCCATGGAAGGTAAGGAAGTGCGCTTCGGCCTGGGCGGCTCGGTGTTGTTCAGCAGTGCCACCACCGGCACCTCCTGCGGGGCGGTGAATAACATGCACGATTCCCTGACGCCCATCGGCGGCCTGGTGCCCTTAATGCTGATCCTCCTGGGCGAGATCGTCTTCGGCGGGGTCGGCTCCGGCCTTTATACCATGCTGGCCTTCGTGGTGATCGCCGTCTTCGTGGCCGGTCTCATGATCGGCCGCACCCCGGAGTACCTGGGAAAAAAGCTCGAGGTCATGGAGATGTGGATGTCGGTGGTCATCGTCCTCAGCGCCGGGATCGTGGTTCTGGTGTTTGTGAGTGTAGCCCTGCTGGTCCCGGAGGCCGTCAAGGCCATGGCCAACCCAGGGGCCCACGGCCTGAGCGAGGTCCTCTACGCCTTCGCCTCCACCGCCAACAACAACGGCAGCGCCTTTGCCGGGCTTAACGCCAACACGGGGTTCTACAACCTGATGTGCGCCGCGGCCATGGTCTTAGGCAGGTTCGCCCCCAAGGTGGCGGTGCTGGCCATGGCCGGCTCCCTGGTGCGCAAGAAATATGTGCCGCCCAGTCTGGGCACCCTGCCCACCGACCAGGCCCCCTTTATCATCTGGCTGGTGATAGTCATCGTCATTGTCGGCGCCCTCACCTTCTTCCCGGTCCTGGCCATGGGGCCCATCGTCGAGCATCTGATCATGCGGGGAGGTCTATAAACATGGCTACCTCCACCAAAGCCAGCAAAGGAATCTTCGACCCCCGGCTGCTCAAGGGGGCCTTGAAAGAATCCTTCAAGAAACTCGACCCCCGAATCTTGTGGAGCAACCCGGTCATGCTGTGCGTGGAAGCGGGCAGCGTCATCACCTCGGTCAATTTTGCCTACGCCCTGATCAGCGGCAAGGGGGACCCCGCCTGGTTTACGGGCATCGTCACCTTTTGGCTGTGGTTAACCGTGCTCTTTGCCACCTTTGCCGAAGCTATCGCCGAAGGCCGGGGCCGGGCCCGGGCCGAGGACCTGCGCAAAACCCGTACCGAGATCCAGGCCAAAAAGCTGAAGAAGCCGGAATTGGACAGCCCTTATGACCTGGTCTCCGGACAGTTGTTGCGCAAGGGCGACGTCATCCTGGTGGAAGCCAATGACATGATGCCCGGCGACGGTGAAGTCATTGTGGGCGCGGCCCTGGTGGATGAATCCGCGGTTACCGGCGAATCTGCCCCGGTGGTGCGGGAATCCGGCGGCGACCGCAGCGCCGTCACCGGCGGCACCCGGGTCATCGCCAACTCCATTGTGGTGCGGATTACGGCCAACCCGGGGGAGACCTTCCTGGACCGGATGATTGCCCTGGTGGAAGGCGCCAAGCGCCGCAAGACCCCCAATGAGATTGCCCTGGAAGTGCTCCTGATCGCCCTGACCCTGGTCTTCCTGCTGGTGGTGCTGAACCTGAGCCCGGTCTCCATTTATAGCGCCAGGGCCGCGGGACAGGGGCAGCCGGTGACCCTTACCGTGATCATCGCCTTGTTTGTCTGCTTGGCGCCCACCACCATCGCCGCCCTGCTGTCGGCCATCGGCATTGCCGGCATGGACCGCCTCTTCCAAAGAAACGTCATCGCCATGTCCGGCCGGGCCATTGAGGCAGCCGGCGACGTCAACGTCCTGTTGTTGGATAAGACCGGCACCATCACCCTGGGCAACCGCCAGGCCGCGGCCTTTATCCCGGTAGCGGGCCATACCGAGGCGGAAGTGGCGGAAGCGGCGCTCATGGCCTCCCTCACCGACGAGACCCCGGAGGGCCGCAGCATCGTGGTGCTGGCCAAAAAGGAATATCAGCTGCGGATGAAGGAATTGCCGCCCCATGCCGAATCCATCCCCTTCAGTGCCGAAACCCGGGTCAGCGGGGTCAACATTGAATCTCGATCCTACCGCAAAGGTGCGGCGGATGCCATGGTGCAGATCGTGGCCGGGCAGGGGGGCGTCATCCCCCCGGACCTGGAGGGCCTGGTCACCGAGATCGCCAAATCCGGCGGCACTCCGCTGGTGGTGAGCAGCAACGCCGACATCTTAGGGGTGATCAACCTCAAGGACATCCTCAAAGGCGGCATTAAAGAACGGTTTCTGCAACTGCGCAGCATGGGCATCCGGACGGTGATGATCACCGGCGACAATCCCCTGACCGCCGCGGCCATTGCCGCGGAGGCCCAGGTGGACGATTTCCTGGCCCAGGCCAAGCCGGAAGACAAACTCCGGCTGATCCGGGAGCACCAGGAGCAGGGTTACATGGTGGCCATGACCGGCGACGGCACCAACGACGCCCCGGCCCTGGCCCAGGCCGACGTGGCGGTGGCCATGAACACCGGCACCCAGGCGGCCCGGGAAGCGGCCAACATCATCGATCTGGACAGCAACCCCACCAAGCTCCTGGATATCGTGGAGATCGGCAAGCAGATCCTCATGACCCGGGGCAATCTCACCACCTTCAGCATCGCCAACGACATCGCCAAATACTTTGCCATCGTCCCCGCGGCCTTGATTTCCATCTATCCGCAATTGGGGATTCTCAACCTCATGCACCTGGCCAGCCCTCACAGCGCCATCATGAGCGCGGTGATCTTCAATGCCCTCATCATCCCGCTCTTAATCCCTCTGGCGCTCAAGGGCACCAAGTATCGCCCCATGCCGGCGGAAAAGCTGCTCATTTACAATCTTTTGATTTACGGCGTCGGCGGCTTGATTGCCCCCTTCGTGGGCATCAAGTTGATCGACTTGCTGGTGAACCTCATCTGAGGAGAATCGTCCATGAAAGCTATCCGGACTGCGATGTTGCTTTTTATTTGCCTGACGGTGACGGCAGGAGTCATCTATCCCGGGGTCGTCACACTCATCGGGCAACTGGCCTTTCCCCGGCAGGCCATGGGAAACCTGGTGCAAAAGGCGGACGGTTCGCCCGCCGGCTCCCTCTTGATCGGGCAGCCGTTCTCGGACCCCAAATATTTCTGGTCCCGGCCGTCGGCCACCTCCGACTTCCCCTATAATCCCCTGGCCTCCGGCGGCTCCAACCTGGGGCCCACCAACCCGGACCTCCTCAAGCAGGTGGCGGACCGGGTTGCCGCCCTCAAGGCCTCCGGGCTGCCGGGACCGGCGCCGGCCGATCTGGTGATGGCCTCGGGCAGCGGGCTTGATCCCCACATCAGACTGGAGACCGCCCTGCTCCAGGTATACCGGGTGGCCGGGGGGCGCGGCCTGCAAGAAGACCGGCTGCGCCGACTGGTGCAGGAACAGGCGGAAGGGCGCCAGTTGGGGTTCCTGGGGGTGGACCGGGTCAATGTGGTGAAGCTGAATCTGGCGTTGGATAACCTAAAATAGCCGTAGGGGCGAACCTTGTGTTCGCCCCTAAGGAGTGGCATAAAATAAACCAATGAGCCAAGAAGAATTCAAACGGCCTACTCCTGAAGCCATGCTGGCCTTGGCGAAAAAGGAAGAGGACCATAAAGTCCGGGGGAACCTGACCATCTATTTCGGGGCCGCCCCGGGCGTCGGCAAGACCTTCGGCATGTTGGCCGATGCCCAACTGCGCCGCCAGGAGGGGACCGACGTCGTAGTGGCCTATGTGGCGACCCATGGCCGCGCCGAGACCGAGGCTCTCCTAACCGGACTGGAGATCATTCCGCCCAAGGCCATTGACTATGAAGGCATGCAGCTGCAGGAGGTGGACCTCAACGCCGTCATCAAGCGCAAACCTCAGCTGGTGCTGGTGGACGAACTGGCCCATACCAACGGACCCGGCTCCCGCCACGCCAAGCGCTATCAGGACGTGGAAGAGCTGATTAACGCCGGGATTGACGTCTATACCACCGTCAACGTGCAGCACCTGGAAAGCCTGAATGACATTGTCTATCAGATCACCGGCATCAAGGTGCGGGAGACCGTCCCGGACACGGTGCTCCAGGGCGCCGACGAGATCAAGCTCATCGATCTGCCCCCCGAAGAACTCATCAAGAGGTTGCATGAGGGTAAGGTTTACGTCAAGGGTATCGTCGGGGTCGCCGTAGAAAACTTTTTCCGTCCCGGCAATCTCCTGGCGCTGCGCGAAATTGCCCTGCGTCTGGTGGCGGACAGTGTCGATAGGCGCATGCTGCATTACATGGAGGCCCATGCCATTGCCGGCTTGTGGCCGGTGCATGAGCGGATTCTGGTGGGTATCTTCGCCAGCCCCTATGCCGAGAAGCTGGTGCGCTCCGCCTTTCGCATGGCCACGGAACTGCATGCCGAGTGGATTGCCTTTCATGCCGAGACGGAAAAGGCCAGGCGATTTTCGGAACAGGAAAGAACCTGGCTTAACAAGGCCTTAGATCTGGCCAACGGCAAACCCCGGCGCTTCTGGCTGTTTGCCACCATCCCCCAGCGCCTCCTGACCCAAACTGCCAACATCGACATCTACCTGTTGGATGCCAAAGCTGAAAAGCTCGGGGCCGCGCCCTTGCCTAAGAAACGCTTTAGGCTGCCTCATCCCGTCAATTATCTGGTCAGCCTCTTGGCGGTGGCGGCAATCTCCGCCCTGGCCTATTCCCTGAGCGAACTCCTGAGCCGGGCCAACCTGATCATCCTCTTTCTGCTGCCCATCGCCGGGAGCGCTTTTTACCTGGGGCGCGGCCCCTCCGTCTTTGCCACCATCATCAGCATCCTGACCTTTGATTATCTCCTGGTCCCGCCTTATTTCACCTTCGCAGTGGCCGACCTGGAATATTTTCTCTCCTTCGTGATCTATGCCGCGGTGGCGGTGTTGATCAGCAACCTGGCCCACGGGCTGCGCGGCAAGGTGGAACTGCTCAAGGAGAGCGAGGCCAGGAGCACCGCCTTATACGGTCTCAGTCTGGACCTGGTTACGGCGCACCGGGTGGACCAGGTGCTGCACCTCCTGGTGCGCCATACCAGGCAGATATTTTCCGGAGAACTGGCCATCTTTCTGCCGACGACAGAGGAGAAACTCGAAGTTAAAGCCAAGACCCCGAGCTTTGAGGTCAACCCGAAAGTCATGGGCGTGGCCACCTGGGTTCTGCTCAATAAACAACCCGCCGGCCGCTTCACCGGCACCATTCCCGAGGCCAAGTCCTCTTATTTTCCCATGATTACCGCGGACAACGTCTTAGGGGTGCTGGCCATAAAGTTTGACGGCCCCGAGAAAACCCTGCCCCCCGAGAACCAGGTAGTGATCGACACCATCGCCCACCTGGGCGCTATGGCCCTGGAGCGCATCAGGTTCAACCAGTAATTTAACGCCCATCTTTAAAAACGGATTATTACTTGAATTCCCGGTGACACGCGGCCATGCAGTTGGTCAGATTTTGCAGTTTATTTATTATAATAGGAATAAGGCAGGCGGATTCAAGCAAGATCCCGGGGCACTGAGACTGCTAGGCAGAAATTACAAGCGCAATCCCCGATGGGCAGGAATTTGTTCCAATAATTTAAACTCGGTGGCGACCGAAGCAATGGTCTCACCAACCTGCATAATATCGGCCTCCTGAATCGGGCCCAGATAAGTTTCGCTCTGCCGCAGATAATTGACCCGGTCTGGGTTAATTCTCATGATGCGGGCACAGGTGGCATCCACCGCCGGAAAATTACGACCCATGACCAAGGCCCCCACCGGCTTGGGATCCCCCATAATGGGCCCATCACCCTCCATGCCCACAATGCCGTCCACAATGGCCAGATGGGGCCGCAAGGTCGCGGTGATATCCAGGATGGCGGATTCTATGCCGGCATAGTGCAGCACATTTTTCGGCCAGCCATAATAACTTCCGGGCATGACCCCGAATAAATTCTTCATGGACAGGGTAACGCCGGCCCAATGATGGGTCTTAAGCTTGGCCAGGGAGACGATCAGGTCCACTTGTCGCAGAGTCGCCGGGAAAGTCAAACTGGTTAAGCGGCTAAACCTGCCGGCATTAGGCAGAGCATAACCATCCTGGTAATTCAGGTCAATGAAGGGAATTCTATCCTCCCAGAGCACGTCGCTCAAGCCGGACTCTTCGAACACCCGCAGCGTATCCCGGCAATGCCCCGGGCCTTCGGCGACCAGAACCTGGGACGCGCCGCTCTTGAGAAAGGCCTCGGCCGCCCCGCGCACTACCAAGGGGTGGGTATTGATATGGATGCTGCGGGGATTAGTCTCCACCAGATTCGGTTTCAACAAAATCCTTTTGCCCTTGATTACTTCGGCAGACATCCCCAGTTCACGCAGGCCGGTGAGAATAGCCGCAGCCAGGTCAGCCTGATAATCGGAGACCTTGGCAATAAAAGTCTTCTCAAGCCATCTTGGTCTGACTAATCTTCTAAAGAGATAGAGGCCGGAGGCGGCCAGAACGGCGCCGGCGATACCAGCCTTCAGAAACTCGCGGCGAGTAAAACCCATCCGTTTTCTTCCCTATAAAGGTTAGCCTTGGGGTAAGGCCGGGTCCGGATTAAATATTTTCTCCAGCCCCCCGGAGGAGCGGGAAGCCAAAATAAGCAACGAGAGGGAAGTCGTGTCATAGACCCCATAGCGTTCCTGGCGCGTTAAGCACTCTGACAGCCAGGCGGGGGCCGCCGCCGGACGCTCGCCCCAGGCGCCCAGGCCCAGGAGACTCCACGCCAGGGCCACCGGGGTCCGCAAAATCTTAACCGCCGACTTGAGATAGGCCAAACTTGGTTCCAGGCTCGACCTGGAAGTTGCATCCTGCAGGGCGTCGAGGGCCATACCGGTGTCCTCCGGCATCGGTCGTAATTCCGCGCCGAATACCGATCTATTCCCGTAATTCCAGCCCCCATGGAGGCATTCCCTATCCAGGAGCAGCCGTTGGGCCTCCGCCACCCGCGGCTGGTTGCCATAGCCGGCGGTCTTGAGGGCCATTATCCCCAGGGCGGTGGGAGCCACCCAGGAAGAAGTGGCGTCCACCCAGGGCCAGCCCCGGAGGGTATTGTCAAGCTTCACCACTTCTTCCGGCGGCGTTTGCCAATGGCGACCGGAACTCTTGAGCAAAAAATTTGCCGCCCGAGACAACTCTGCCTGGTGGGCCGGTGCTTGGTGCCAGGCCAGGATGGCCAGCGGGGTCGGCCAATAGACCTCCGGATGCTCGGGAGAGAGGCTGACTCGCCCATCAGAGAGTTGGCCGGCGGCCAGGCGGGTGCGAGCCAGGCTCAGGAGTTCTTTATCATTGCCATCACCGGCCGCGACTAGCGCCAGGATGGCCCAGGCCGTGGCGTCACTGCGATAATCGCCCTGGTCGGTATTGGCAAAGCCTCCTTTACCGAGAGCTCTCTGCCGTAACGTTTTAGCACTATAGGAAACTAGCGAATCCGACATAACAGCTTGTCAAATCTTACCGGGATTAGGGAGAAATTCTCTTGAAGATATTATAGCACAACTTCGCTGAAAAAATTGAGCCTCTTGCAAAAAGCCGTTTTGTCATCCTGAGCGAAGCGAAGGATCTCAGGGTTTGGTGGCACAGGCTTTCTAGCCTGTGCGGGATTTCGCACAGCCCGGAAAGGCTGTGTCACCAAAAGACGAGATTCTTCAATCGCTTCGCTCCTTCAGAATGACAGGCATGGAGACTTTTGCAAGAGGCTCAATTGTTTGCCAATAATTTTGGCCCGGCAAAACCCACCGAACCCAGACAAGACCTGGCGAAGCTGGTCTTGGCGATCACCCGCAGCGCCGCACCGGCTCTAAATTTTATCAAAAGGCAAGATTCTGCGCGCCGCTCAGCCTGACCTGTGGCAGGCGCCCGGGGTTTGAAGCGGCTGATAAACTTGCCGAGGCGTTTCTTTTTCTGGATTCAGCCATTTCGCCGCAGGGATTTCAGGTTTATCGAAGAAGAAAATCAGGACAACCCCTATATATCTTCTTCCACAGATGTCAGATAGTGCATTCAACAAACAGAAGAACCAACGAAGCATTAACGGGGCAACCAAATTTAAGCCAAGGAGGAACCGATCCGGATATCAGACCAAGGTTAGCCATGGTAAAGGATGCAACCGCGTAATTTAACCCAAAGAGAAAAACCAAAAATCTGAAATGCAGCAAGGTAAACTTGGCACTAACACACTTGGAACCAAAACACTTGGAACTAAAACACTTGGAGGGAAATAAAATGGAAAAGATCAGAAATTTTTTTAAGGATGAGTCCGGCGCCAGCGCCGTTGAGTATGGCCTGCTGGTGGCCTTGATTGCCTGTGCTATCATCATCTCGGTCACGGCCTTGGGTACCAATATTGCTGGTGTGTTCACCACCGCCTCCGGGACAATCGCCGCCAGCTAAAGGCGAAGACCGACCAGCAAAAAACCCGTGAGGGGCTAAGGCCCCTCACCTGAGCGGGGAATGGGAAGTTGTTAAAAGAACTTCTTAAAGGAGAGAGCGGCACCAACGCAGTGGAGTATGGGCTGCTGATGAGCCTGATAGTCCTAGGCCTCATTGGTGTGATCCAAACTTTTGGCGGCGTGGTCATTAGTAGTTTTTATGACTTGACCCTCAAACTCTTCACCCCGTAGAAGACCTGAAAAACTACCCGGGGGCCCCAGTTTCTGGGGCCCGGCGGGTTCCAGCAAAGGCCCGGCCGGCGGCATTAATCAGCAGCCAAAGATCACCGGCCGGAGAGAAAGGGGGCAATCGCCATGGAAACGATGTTCTTAATGCCGCTTTTGGTGATCGCGGGCCTGTTTGGCGCCTTCTCCCACTATGTCAAGAGGGTTGTGTGAGTTATACGGGGGTTGATTCCAAGGTGGAGGTCTCCCCGGAGCTGGGGAGGATAGCGCGTGCCTGAGAGGTCTTTCCCCACGAGCCGATTAGAAGGAGGCCGACAGTGCAAATGCTTTGGACCGCAACTCCCGCATGGCTCGTTGCTCATCTGAACCTGATTCCTCCCTTCCTCATCGCGCTCTGGATTTCCTATGAGGACCTCAGAACCAGGAAAATTCCCAATTACCTGACCTTCGGTGCCGCCCTGGCCGGCCTGGCTTATAATCTGGCCGTTGCCGGCTGGGGTGGCCTGGGGGATGGGTTGCTGGGACTGCTCCTCGGTGTGGCTTTCTTAATCCTTCCCTACATTTTGGGCGGCATGGGCGCCGGAGATGTTAAGGCCCTGGCGGCTCTGGGGGCCTGGCTGGGACCCGCCGGGACCCTGTATCTGTTTTGCTACATGGCCATCGCCGGGGGGCTTATTTCACTGGCGGTGTTGATCGGCAAAGGCATTCTTTGGCAAAAGATCCGGCGGGGTTGGAACCACCTGCTGAACCTGTTGCTGTGGCACTGCCGTGGCAAAATCGTGGCCTCTCCGCCCAGGCAGATAATTAAGGGGATACCTTACGGGGTGGCCATCGCCCTGGGCATGGGTATGCTGCTGGTGACCGGAGCCGGGTCAGGGTGAGCTTATGAAATCCATGCTAAGATTGCACCTGAGAAGATTTTCCGACACCGAAGGGGTGGTGGCGGTGGAGTTCGCCATCAAAATCTGGTCTGCCCTGGGCACTCTGATACCCGGACTGAATATGCATAATATACCATACAAGTTGCAACTAATATGAGAATGGAGTGAGGGCATATCATGCCAAACATACCGAAAGGGATCATTTATATGGGCATTGCGGTGGTGTCTGGTCTCCTGGCCACCTTCGGCATTCAACGTTATGTGGCCCATAAGACCTATGTTGCCCCGGTGAGCACCGGTCAGGTGGCCGTGGCGACCGCCGACATCTCTCCGGGTATTGCCCTGGCCGCCGGTTCCGTCAAGATAGTCTCCTGGCCGCGTGAACTCGTCCCGCCCCAGTCCGCCTCCGCTCTGCAACAGGTGGAAGGCCGGGTGGCGGTGATGCAGATTTCCACCGGGGAGCCTGTCCTGTTCAGCAAACTGGCCCCGTTGGGCACCGAGGCTGGCTTGAGCGGTCTGTTGGACGCGAACAAAAGGGCCTTGGCGGTGCGGGTGGATGATGTTTCCGGAGTGGCCGGTTTTGTTCATCCCCGAGACAAAGTGGATGTCCTGGTGGATATGAAGATACATGACATGAATGACAGCTTTTCCAAGACCATCTTGCAAAACATCACGGTATTGACCATCGGCCAGACCTGGGAACAGAAGGAAAACAAACCCATAGTGGTGAATACCGTCACCCTGGAAGTGACCCCGGAGCAAGCGGAGATCCTCAACCTGGCCAGCAGCGAGGGGAAGATTCGTCTGGCCCTCAGGAGCCGCCGCAATGAGACTATCGTGGAGACCAGGGGGGTGGCCACCTCACAGCTCTTCACCGGAGTGGTAAAGAAACAGGAATCTCCTAAAGTTCAACCTCAGAAAGAAGAACGGACCGTGGAGGTTATCAAAGGATTAGAGCGCACCAAGACCACTCTTTAATGGTAACTTGTGCAAATCAGGGGTCTATCGGGTCAGATGTCGCCTTTGCCTGTTAGACCCTGAAGTATCGTAGAAAGAAAATCGGCGCTTCCCGGCTCTTTCTTGGCCGCACCGCAACCGGCATTTAGTTAAAAGGGGATTGGGTGTAACGGGGATGGAAAAATTAGGGAAAAAGTATCGCCAAAGAAGCAACCTGCGCCCCAGGGCAACCAGATGGGGGGGGTGGTTGCTGTCCTTGGGGGTGCTGTGCGGTTTGCTGGGGGGCAGCGCCGCCGGGGCGGACCTGCTGGAGCGAGTCAAGAACCAGGAGATTGCCCAGGTGTTGCGTCTCCGGGTGGGCCACTCCAAGGTTTTGCGCACCGCTTTTCCCATAACGCGTATCTCGGTGGCGGATCCGGAGATTGCCGACATCATCCTGATTTCTGAGAAAGAGATTTATGTCAACGGCCTGGCCCCGGGGGTAACCAACCTGAGTCTGTGGGGCAAATCCCGGTTCACCAGCGCCACGGTGACGGTGGAGGCGGACGTCAGCCTCCTGAAGGAGAAACTGCACCAGATTTTGCCCAAGGAGAAGATCGGGGTGGAGACTGCGGGCGACACCATTGTGTTGTCCGGGGAGGTGAGCGGGCCGGTGTCCCAGGACACCGCCATCTCTTTGGCTGCGCCCTATGCCGGGGGCAAGAAGGAGAAGGTGGTCAACCTGATGCACGTCGGCGGGGTGCAGCAGGTGCTGGTGGAGGTGCGTCTGGCGGAGATTGCCCGGACGGTGCTGGACCACGTCGGGGTCAATTTTCACGGCATCAGCCCCAGCGGCAATTTCGGGGTCAGCCAGATAAACCAGTTGGCCGCTTTCACCGGGCTGCTACGGACCATCAACCCGTCGCAGATTCCCGCCCAGGGCTCGGCCGGGGCGCCGGGCACCGTCTTTACCCAGGGTCTGACGCCCACCCTGACGGCCTTGGGTGGCTTTAAGGCCGGTGGGGTCTTGTGGACCATGTTTTTTGATTTGCTCAAGAAGAATGACTTGGGCAGGGTGCTGGCCGAGCCCAATCTGGTGACCACCAGCGGCCAGGAGGCCTCCTTCCTGGCCGGGGGCGAGTATCCGGTGCCGGTGCCCCAGAGCGGGGTGGGAGGCGGCACCACCGTCACCATCGAATACAAGAAATTCGGGGTGCAGCTGGTCTTCACCCCCACGGTGCTGGACGAAGGCAAGATAGCCATGCGGGTGAACCCGGAGGTTTCGGAGTTGGACTACACCAACGGGGTGCAGATAAATGGCTTCACTATTCCTGGTTTGCGGACCCGGCGCATGTCCACCCACCTGGAGGTCAAAGACGGCCAGACCTTTGCCATGGCCGGACTGATCAAGGACGAGGACCGCAATATCGTCAACAAGTATCCGGTCTTGGGGGAGATTCCCATCCTGGGGACCCTGTTCCGGTCCTCCAACTTCCAGCATGACCAATCGGAGCTGGTGGTGCTGGTGACGCCGCACCTGGCGAAACCCCTGACCCCGGGCACGGCCCGGCTGCCTGACGATAAGTGGGTGGCGCCCAGCGACTTCGAGAGCTATCTCCTGGGCGAGACCCAGGGGCGGGCCAAAAATGACGCGCCGGCTAAAGTCCAAGCGCCGGCCCAGAATATGCCTGCGGGCTTCGGGAATCAAAAATTAGACTAGCGGGGAGCAAGGGGATGAAGAAGACCGAAGACCAGAGATCGAAAGTCGGCACGCTCCTGTTGTGCCTGGCCGGGGTTTGCTGGCTGGGGGGCTGCTCCTGGAACGGCCCCAGCGCCCTGGAGCAGGATTACGGCAACTCGGTGCGCAGCAATGTGGCCCAGTCGATCCTCAACCCCCGGGCCGGCCTGAACGACACCCCCGCGGTGGGGCTTTCGCCCACCGCCGCGGTGAACGAGAAGGAGCATTATGACAAGACTTTCAAGGGCGAAGAAAAGAAGCCCGCGGAAATGAAGATATCTTATTAAACGCGGCAACCGGCCGCAAAGAAGGGGAGTGACAGGGGGTAATAATCATGGTGTCACAAGGGCTCAGCCAAGGATGGCAAGAGGCTGGAGGGACAACCCCCCGGCGCGGTGTGGCTCAGTTTTTGGTCATGGCCGCAATGGCGGGGGTGCTCCTATTGGGCGCGGGATGCAGTGCTTCGTGGTTTAAAAGTGGGGGTTCGGGGGAACTCCGAGTCAGAGCGCCAGCCATGGAAACTACGAGGTTGTTGCAGAACGCCCATTATTATAAGTTAATGGGACGACCTGAAGCATCCTTAAAGGAAATGGAACAGGCGTACCGACAGGACCCGGATAATCTTAAAATTGTGGATACCCTGGCCCAGACTTATCAAGAACTGGGACAATTCCAACGGGCTCAGGAGCTGTACCAGGAGGCCCTGGCCCGGCAAGGTTCCAATCTGGCCTTGCAGAACAATTGGTGCTTTTCCTTTTACCTCCAGGGCGATCTGGCCAAAGCTGAATCCTGCTTCAAGGAGGCCCTGACCCGAGATCCCGGCAATGCCGCGGCCCGGAACAATCTGGGGCTGTTATGGTGTCGCCAGGGTAAGCTGGCGGAAGCGCAACGTCTCTGGGAGGAAACGGAAGGGACCGGGGCTGCCCAAAACCGGTTGAATCAGGCCCTGGCATTTCTGGGGAAGAGCCCGCCGGCCCGTTATGCCAAAGCCACGGAGTCGAAACCAGCGCCGCCAACCCAGGCGGCAGCCCCTCAAAAGCCGGTTGTCCCGGTAACTCCCGCTTCTCCGGCCAAACCCGTGGTGGCAGAGGCCAAAGCGCCAGTGAAGGCTCCGGCTTCAGCCCTACCAGTAGCCGCACCGCCCAAGACGGAGTTGCAGGTGGCCGCCAAGACCCCGGAGCCCAAACCGGCCCCACTACCCCAGGCGGCAGCCCCTCCAAAGCCGGCGACCCGGGTAATTCCTGCGTCTCCGCCTAAATCTGTGGTGGCTGAGGCGAAAACGCCAGTGAAGGCTCCAGCTCCGGCCCAGCCGGTGGCCGCCCCGCCAAAGGCGGAGTTGCAACCAGCAGCCAAACCGGCTACTCGCCCGGCGCCCCTGACTGTCGCGGAGAGAGCAGCCGGCATCGAAGTCCGGAACGGCACTCGCACCAAAAACCTGGCTCACCTCACCCGGGCCCTGTTGTCACAGGAAGGCTTCAACGTCACCCAGATCGGCAACCACATCGATTTCGGCGCGGAAGCCACGGTGATCTATTACCGGGCTGGCGCCGAAAAGCTGGCCCAGGCGCTGAACTTTGAGATTTTCCCCGAGGCCAAGTTGGAACAGAGTGCCACGCTCAAAAATGGGGCAGCTATCAAGGTCTTACTGGGACAGGATTTATTGAATCAGCCCCGGGTCATGACCCGGTTAACCGGAGAAAGGTTGGCAGAGTCGCCGCCGGCCGTTAATGCCAAAGCGTTGGCGGCGGGGCCGCAGCCTCAATCCGCGGCCTCCAAGGAGCCGGCTGCCCCGGTAATCGTTGCGGCCCCGGCTAAAGCCGGGCCCGATAAGCCGCAAATTCAGGCGGTAGCGTTGGCTGCCAGGCCAACGGCGAAAAATCAGGCGGCGGCCGAAACTGCGAATCCCAAGGGGCCCTTGACCGCTGCAGAGCTAATGGCCACGCTCATTGAAATACGGAATGGCACCCGCAGCCAGAACCTGGCCCACCGGGC
>JAPLJC010000003.1 GCA_026388765.1 Deltaproteobacteria bacterium | reverse complement strand
GCTGGTGTCCCAGGCGCGCCGGCTCAAAGGGCGGGTTGATGCAGTCACCGTGCCGGATATGGACAACGGCATCATGCGGATGAGCGCTTTAGCCGGGGGGGTGCTGCTGAATCAGCAGGGGATTGAGTCGATCATTCATGTCTACTGCCGAGACCGGAATCGGATGGCGCTACAGGGCGATATGCTGGCGGCCTACGGCCTGGGCATTCAGAATCTGATCGTGGTGGGCAGCGAAGACGTCGCCTTTTGCGATCATCAGGATATGAAGACCGTCAACGACCTTGACGAGCTCGGCCTGATAGGCGCGATTCGTTCCCTGGAGCGGGGAGTCGATTTGGCGGGCCTGGAACTCAATGGCACCCCGAGTTTCATCGTGGGCTGCACGATGGAGCAATGGGCTGATGAGCCGGCTCTGGACCGCGAGCTTGAGGCCACCAGAAAGAAGGTGGAAGCTGGGGCGGGGTTCGTAGTCACTCCTGCGGTCTACGACCTGAACCTTTTCAGATCATTCATGGAGCGGGCCAAGGGATTGGGGGTGCCGATCATCGCCACCGTATTCCTGCTGAAATCAGTGGGATCGGCCCGCTACATCGCCAGCACCGAACCGGCTTCGGGCCTTTCGGAGGAGTTGATCCGGCGGATTCGCAAAGCGTCCGACCGGGAAATGGAATGTATCCGGGTGGCCGGAGAGACCGCCGGCGCTCTCAAGGAGTTGGCGCAGGGAGTGCGGATCATCACCCTTGGTTGGGAGCACCGGCTTCCCGCAATCCTGGACTATGCCGGCCTTTAATACCGCCCGCAGCCTTACTGAAACCTTAAGAGAAGAATAGGTTACACATGCCAGAGCCAAAAAAATTCCAATCCAGCAACAAGGTGCTTGTGGTCGGTGGGGGCATGGGCGGCATCAGGGCCGCTCTGGATCTGGCCGAAACGGGCCGGGACGTGGTGCTGATCGACAAAGACTTTGCCATCGGCGGTCTCATGACCCAGCTCGACCGGACCTTTCCCACCAATAATTGCGATCTCTGCACCCTGTCACCCCATCTATCGGAAAGCGGCCGCAAGCTGCACATCCAGCTGATGACCATGACGCAGTTGAGCAGCCTTACCGGGGAGGCAGGCCATTTCAAGGCTACCCTCAAGACCCAGCCCCGTTACATCGATCTGCTGAAATGCACGGGCTGCGGCGAGTGCGCCCGCAAATTTCCCGAGTCGGTGCGCTTTACGCCCGGCCTCGATCATCGGGCGCCGACCTGCATGCGGTACCCCCAGGGAACCCCGTATGCCTATTCCATCATTAAAAATGAGCGCACCGACTTTGAGGGGCTGGCCAAGAGCTGCCCGGCCGGGGCGATTCTTCCCGACGACGCCGAAAAAGTGCAGGAAATTGACATCGGGGCCGTCATCCTGGCGCCCGGGGCGGATGTCTTCAATCCCCAGGTTCTGGACACGTACGGCTATGGCGTTAATCCGAATGTCGTCACCAGCCTGGAATATGAACGGATTTTATCCGCCTCCGGACCGACCAGGGGTGAGCTCGTGCGTCCCTCCGATGGCAAAAAGCCGCGCAAGATCGCCTGGATTCAATGCGTCGGGTCCCGGGGTATTCAGGAGGGCTCGGTCCCGTATTGCTCGAGCGCCTGCTGCATGTTCGCCCTCAAGGAAGCGATTGTCACCCGGGAGCGCTTCTCTGAGGATATGGAAACGACCCTATTCTACATGGATATGAGAACGTCGGGAAAAGATTACGAGCTCTACCTCCAGCGGGCCATAAACGATTACGGCGTTCGCTTAGTGCGCAGCCGTCCCCATACCGTCGAACCGATCATTGAGGCCGGGACACCTTCAGGAGACCTCCAGATCAGATATCCCTCTGAGGGCGGCGGTTCCTTCCAGACGGAGGTCTTCGCCCTGGTGGTCCTGGCGACCGGGTTCCGGGTTTCCCCGGAAACCAAGGAGCTGGCCGCAAGGATCGGCATTGACTTAAACGAACCTGGTTTCGCCAGCACGGGAAGCTTCGATCCGGTGGCCACCTCAAAGCCCGGAATCTATGTCTGCGGGATGTTCCAAAGCCCCAAAGACATTCCCGCCACCATGGTCCAGGCCAGCGCCGCGGCTTCCAATGCCTCGCGGGATCTCACGCCCTTGCGGGTCGTGGCGGAATGGCAGGAGGAGCTGCCCCCGGAGCGCAGCGTTGCGGGTGAAGAGCCGAGGATCGGGGTCTTTGTGTGCGACTGTGGTGTCAACATCGGCGGGGTGATCAGCGTGGAGAAGGTCGCCGAAAATGCGGGCCTTCTGCCCCAGGTGGTCGTATCCGAAACCATAGGACATGGCTGCAGTCTCGAATCCCTGGAGCATATCCAGGACACCATCCGCACGATGAACCTCAATCGGGTGGTGGTGGGAGCCTGCTCGCCCAGGACGCATGAAGGACTATTTCAGGAAACCGTCCGCAAGGCGGGCTTGAATAAGTACCTCGTGGAAATCGCCAACCTGAGGGATCAGGACACCTGGGTCCATCGGGACCTCCCGGTTAATGCCGCCGAAAAGGCCAACGAACTGATGCGCATGGCAGTGTCGGCGGTGCGTCTCGCCCGCCCGTTGGCCGACCAGACTCTGCCGATGAACAAGGATGTCCTGGTCGTGGGCGGCGGCATTGCGGGTATGACGGCCGCGCTGAGACTTGCCGACCTGGGCTACAAAGTCCACCTGGTGGAACGCTCCAAGGAACTCGGCGGGGTGGCGAAGAAGGTTCGCAGGACCATCGAGGGAGAAGACGTGCAGGCCCATGTCGCCGATCTCGTCAAGAGAACGGAAGGGCACGATCGTATTCAGGTTTGGAAGCAAGCGATGGTGGTGGACCACTCGGGCCTGGCTGGGATGTTCAAGACCGGAATCCAGGTGGGGCCCCAGATGTTCTATCGGGAAATCCGCCATGGCATCACGATCCTGGCCACCGGGGCTCTACCCAACCGTCCCGCGGCATACCTCTTGGGACGGCATCAGGCGGTAACGACGCAACTCGATCTCGAGGGCCTGCTGGCAGACAACCCGGAAGCTGCCAAGGACTGGCAGAACGTCGTCATGATTCAATGCGTCGGTTCACGCATTCCCGAAAATCCCAACTGTTCCCGCGTGTGCTGCCAGGCTGCCGTCAAAAACGCCCTGCATATCCGTGACCTGAATCCCGAAGCCAAGATTTTCGTGCTCTATCGCGATATGCGCACGCCGGGCTTTGAGGAAGACTATTACCGGAAGGCCCGGGAGCAAGGGGTCATTTTTTCCGCCTATGAACTAGACAATAAACCGGTGGTCGAGGCCGATGGCGCCGGGGTGAGCGTTAGCTTTACCGACCTGATTTTGGGCCGGGAAGTAAAAATCTCCGCAGACTGTCTGGCTCTAAGTACCGGCTTGGTAGCCGATGAGGAGTCATCGGAAGATCTGGGCATGATCTTTCGCCTGCCCAGGACCTCGGATGGGTATTTTCTTGAGGACCACGTCAAGCTCAGGCCCATCGATCTGCCGATCCCAGGGTTCT
>JAPLJC010000072.1 GCA_026388765.1 Deltaproteobacteria bacterium | reverse complement strand
GGCCGACAGGGCTGAGACTTCTCTTGAGGAACATGCTCAACGGTCATCACTACCTCCTTTTCCTCAGAAAAAACAGGTAGATGATGACCTGGGAATCTATCTCCCGTCAATCACCTTTTTATTACGTACAGTGGCAAGTTATCAACCAGTTCAGCAGAGCGAATCTAAGGAGATATTGTCAGGGCTAAGGCCAACTTTCTAATAATTAGCCGCCGATGCTGACCATGGAGGAGCTGTGCAGGGGGAAAGGAGAGGGTGGCAAGGAGAATCTGGCGGATTTTTGAATGATGGCCTCGGCAAAAAGGGAAGCCAGCCTAACCTCGGAGGCCCCTTGCCGCAAAGGGGTTTTTACCTCAATTTCGGCGTCGCCAAAGAGACAGGGCCGCAAGGCGCCAGCTGCGGTAAGACGCAGGCGATTGCAGGTGCGGCAGTGATGGGAACTGATTGGGGTGATAAACCCCAGTTCTCCCTGAAAGCCGGGTAAACGAAAGATCTGGGCTGGACCGTCCGTAGTCCCGCGGCCCAATGCGGTCATGGGGCCCAGAACGGCCAGGCGGCGGCGGACCTCCGTCATGGGCAGAAAGTTCTGCTGCCACTGCCGGGGCGAAACCGTGGGCATCAGCTCGATGAAACGCACCTGAAAGGGGTGATCCCGGGCCAGGAGGGCCAGATCCACCAGTTCATCGTCATTGATGCCGGCCAGCACCACACAGTTGATTTTCAAAGGTCCAAAGCCCAGGGCGACGGCCCGCTCCAGTCCGGCCAGAACCTCCCCCAAATTATCCCGGCCAGTGATCTGCCGGTAGCGCTCCCGGCGCAGGGTGTCCAGGCTGAGGTTGAGGTGGCGGAGGCCGGTCTCATAGAGGGCCGAGGCCAGGTTCGCCAGCAGTACGCCATTGGTGGTCAGACAGACTTCCTCAATCCCAGGCGTCCGCTGCAGACTATGAAGAAAGTTCACCACTCCCCGGCGCACCAGAGGCTCGCCGCCGGTGACCCGAACCTTACGAATACCCAGGCTGGCGGCAATCCCGGCCAGTCGCAACAATTCTTCATAGCTGAGAATTTCCCCGGAGGGCAGTTGCTGCCAATCCTGCCAATAGGTGCAATAGCAGCAGCGGAGTTGGCAACGGTCCGTGATGGACAGCCGCAAGTAGTTGATTTCCCGGGGAGTGCTTGGTTCCATGGCTCATATGCCTTTCCCAAAGGAACAATGCGGGTAGCTGCATTCCGGGCAATCGCGGCAGAGGCCGCCGTGGCCCAGCAAGGCCAGTTCCGTCTTGCCGATCCGCTCTCCCGCCAGAATTCGGGGCAGCACCAGGTCCAGCGCCGTAATGCGATGATGCAAGGCGCAAGCCGGCACCCCCAGCAGGGGCACTGCTCCCAGATAAGCTACCAGGAACATGGCGCCGGGCAGCACCGCGGCGCCGTAGTGCATCTCCGTGGCCCCGGCCAGACGGATGCCGTGGCGGGTGACGTCGTCCGGATCGACGCTCATGCCGCCGCTCAGCAGCAGCAAGTTGCAGCCCCGCTCCAGATGGGCGCTAATCGCTTGAGCAATGGCCGCGGCCTCATCCGGAGCAAATTCCAGGGCTGCTACCTCCGAGCCCAGGGCTTCGATTTTCGCCGTTAAGGTGGGGGCGAAGCGGTCCTGGATGAGGCCGTGATAAACTTCGTTGCCGGTAATGACCAATCCGGCTCTGGCGTGGGCCAGAGGCCGCACCGCCAGCACCGCGCCGTGCTGGCGAGCGATGGCCGCGGCTCGCTCGATGGCGGCACGCTTCATGATCAGGGGCAAGGCCCGGGTGCCTCCCAACAGTTCGCCTTGCTTAACCAGAGTGTGGTTGTGGAGGGTGGCGCACATGACCTCATCCACCAGGTTAAAGGCCGCCAAAGCCTGGACGTCCACCTGAAGCAAGCCGTCCCGATCGGCATAGAGATTGATTTTTCCTTCCCGGGGATTATTCTCCCAGGCAACGCCCTCGCCGGCCAGGACGCCGGCTAAGATGGCCGCGGCTTCGTTCTCGTGAATTTCATCTGCTTCGAGATCGATAACGTAAAGGTGATTCTTCCCCAGGCGCTGCATGCGGCAGATATCGTCCTGACAGACGGTGTGGCCCTTGCGGAAGGCGGGACCTTTGAATTCTCCCGGTCGAATCTCGGTGATGTCATGTGCCAGCTCGGTCCCGACAGCTTCTTCCAGCTTTATGGTTTTAATCATCTCGATGACCTCATGACTACTGGCGGCCCGCGGCGGCCGACTCATTTGCGATCGATAAACCAGCTTTTTTCGGGCCCGGCGATATCGGCGCCCAGTTCATTTCTTCCCAGGCAATCTCTCTGGCCGCCGTAAAATATCCCCCACCGGCGCAAGGCCGGCAGTAAGACAGGCCATCTTTGACCACCTCTCGGTTATCCCGCACCACCTGGCCGCATTGCACGCAGGTAACTTTGCGGCGGGTTGGCCCTGGCAGATCAAAGGGGGTCAGGTCAACCTGCACCTGCTGCACCCGGAAAAGGACGCTATCCGGCATAATCCGGTAGGCAGCCAACTGCGCCGCTCGCTTATCTGTCTCCAGGGGGGCATACACCAGGGCCAAGTCCCGGGATTCCTCAGTAGAGATGACCCGGAAGGCCTGGCCGCTTTCCAGATTCACGAAGGTGGCCGCCATGATACCGTAATCAACGAACTTGAGGGACCGCCGCCCCAGCTTGGCGTTGCTCACGTAAGCCACGGCGTCGCCGGTACAGCGGTCCATCTCCACGAAGACGATAAGCTGCTTTAGTTGGGGATACGTCGGGGGCGCTTCGAAATCCAGGAGACGCAGGCCCAGCATGGCCATCCGCACGCCCACGATTTGGCCCGGACAGAGATGACCATGGGCCGCTACCGAACCGGCAAGCAACTCCTCAAAGGTTTGCACCGAGGTCTTAGTATTTACGGCTTGCTCCATCTCATTAGGCTCCTGTAAGGCTACGCGCCACCGATTAGAATGCGGTCTATGGCATCCTGATGAAGGGCTACCGCCCCCAGGCGAGCGCCTATGCAATCTTGACCAGCTTTACCCGTGTGCCGGTGAAAGCGCTGTCTCCGGCAATCGGGTCCGTAAGGCACACATCCTTAAGGTAACCATCGACGGCCATCGCTGCATTGGGCGCAAGCCCTCTACCGCGCCTCGGCTCTCCGGAGATCCGCTGGCCATCTATTTCCACATCACGAGACCCGTAGGCCCAGTGGCCATAATGAAAAGAGACACTGACGACCCCCGGCCGAAGCCCTTGGAAAACGTGGACCTTGCCTTCCACTTTACTTGGCGCCTGGCCCGGCCCCAGTTCGAAGCTACCTTTGAAACCCGCGGTCTCGACCCTCACTGTGTCGCCGTCAACCAGGCCCAGGCGCTTCGCGTCGATTTCATTCAAGTTGACGAAATTCTCCGGCATAATCGCCATCTGCGCCGCGTAATTGCCAATCGTGCGGGATTCACAGCCATGAATTTCCTTATAGGTGATCAGCGCCAGGTTGAACTCATCCGGGAAAGATACCGGCTTCCCGTCGAAGGATTCCAACTCTTGATAGATGGGCACGCCCGAAAACCGCTTGCCCTGCACGGCGTGGATGCCTGAACTGACAGGCTCGATATAAATGTTCAGTTGGTTCGCCCAGGGGTGCTTGGCAAAGCCTCCTTCGTAGGCGCCCGATTTAGCCTCGAATCGTCCGCCGCGGTTGAGCAGATAGACCACCTGCGGCCAATAGCTGCCAACGGCGGCCCGCCATTTCTCCTCGTCAAAAACGGCCTTGGGCAGATGCCGCCTGGCTTGGCGAAATAACTCCATCTCGGCAGCGTCGGCCTCAGGCACCCCGTCACCGGGCTTATCGCCGGCGGCAAGATTGGCGATCATCTTGAGGTGAAAATCCTCGGACCGGTTCAGGTCTTGCCCGGGTCCGAAAGCGTCTTTGCCAAATCCGGATACACCCAGCTTTTTGGCCAGTGCGATCATGGTTGCCTCATTGCTAATCGGCATTTCCTCCCCGTCGATAGTGACGATCTCAGTGATCGGCGCCGCGACCGGTTGTCTGAATTTGCTGATCTGAGTGAGGACAACGGGGCTGGTGCCAAGCGGGTTGGACCAGCGCTCCAGATACGACAGGTCCGGGAAGATGTAGTCGGCGTACATGCTCGTCTCGCCGATCACTATGTCCGTGGCGATGAGGAGTGGAATCTTGCCGGTATCCTGGAGCATTTTGATCTGGAGCTGCCCGGCGGGCGTTGCCATCACCGGGGTGCCGTAATGAATCCAGAGTATCTTGATCGAATACGGGTAGCCGGTGTTGGCGGCAGGGATGATCTCCTGATACACATCATCGGTAAAGGGAAACCAGGGCCGCTTCGCCGGATAGCCGTCTCGCTTGAAAAGGGTACAGGTTTCGTACGGACCTGAGCTTTCACGCGTAAGCTTGATTCCGAATGGCGTAAGCGCGTTCGGATGAAGCTTAACCACCGGGAACGGTTGGCCTGGCTTACCGCCGGTGCCATCCCAGGCGCCGCCTCCTTTCATGAATCCGCCAACATGGTCCACATTGCCGATGAGGAAGTTTAGGATGATGATCGCTTGCGCGGTATAGTAGCCATAAGTCGTTTTAATGGGACCGCGGTAAAAGTCAATGGCGGCCTTTTTCCCGTGACTGGTGAACTCCTGTGCCAAAGCTTCAACCTGAGTTGCTGTCAGTCCGGCAATTTCTGCGTATTCATCAAGACTTTTGACGGCTGCCGCCTCCTTGAGCAGTCTAAAGCTTGAAGAGACAGGAATTCCGTTAATAGTTGCCGCCACATCCAGGTCGCCCACTACCGCGGCCTTGGGGTCCGAAGGGTCTACGGCTACCGGTGTTCCCCCAACATGCGCGACAAACTGGTTCGCGGTTCCCACGTTGGCCTCGGCGGCACGGAGAAATTTACCTGTTTTCGTGTTCACCAGCCAGGTGGCATTGGTCCAGCTCTTCTCACCGGCGGCATTGGCGGCGGCTTTGTTCGCATTCCGCAGGAACTTTTCGTCATAGCGCTGGTTGCCGATAATCCACTGGGTCATGGCCAAAGCCAGCGCCAGGTTGCCGTTTGGATTTACGGGAATCCACCACCCCTTGGCCGCACTCTTTGACAGCCGCGGGTCGATAACGGCGATCTTGAGCTTGCCGTCGACAATGGCCTGCGACACCCGGGGGCTCATCGTGGTAGGCCCGAAATTCGCTTCGTTGAAGCCGGTGCCCCAGAAAATAACAAACTCTGCCTGAGTATAATCGGGCTTCATGTGATTGGGGCCTTTGACCCAGGAGAACTTGCCGTCTTTTCCCTGCCATTGAGCCAGGGAGTACATGAAGGCCACATGATGAGCCTGTTCGCAAATGGTCGTGTGCCCGAACCAGTTAACCGACCCTAGGGTGCCGAAAGTGAAACGTTTGGTGATCATTTCCCGATCCGGAGAGATACGCCCGCCCTGCAAGACGAATTGATTGTTCTTGGGCCCCAAATCGGGATGATCCGGATCGATCAACATGTCCAGGTGAGCGGAGTTCTTTGCTTTGAAAGCCTCTACGGTCATCTCACCCTTCCGGATGGCCTCCACATCCGCGGCCAGAGCTTTTGCCAACTGGGCGTCCCGAAGCATGACGACATCCTTGAACCCCGGCACCACGCGTTTTTCACCAATATCGGCAAACAGTTGGCCGCCCTCGCTGATCTCCTGAATTGCCTGCTCGAAGGAAACGGCGCGCCATTTGTTCGAACCGCGAGCCCCGGCGCGTTTGAGGACTCTCCGCACGCGATAGGGGTCGTAGAGTGTCTGCACGCCGGCTTGACCCTTCGGGCAAACCGCAGCATCGACCGCCACGGCTTCCTTGGGTGGCGTTTCTAATGGCAAATGCGGGTACAACGTATCAGCGCCATAGGGATTTCCGTCTATTTTGACGACCAAGCCATCCTGGAGCTTGACCTTGAGGGTGCACTGCGTGTTGCATTGCAGGCAGGTGGTGTGGATGACGTTTTCGGCGTCAGCCAGTGGATAGGGGGCAGGCTTGGTGCCGTCCAATCCCTTTTGTTCATTGCTCTGGCAGCCCCAGACGCTGAGGGCTACTCCGCCGGCCAGGGCGCTGCAGGCGGTGACAAAATACCGCCGGCTCACTTTTTCCGTCTCATGTTTCTCGTTCATTGGCCCACCTCACTGGATTGCGCAGGATTGGGGAAAACCCACGGGAATAGGCGTATCACGACGTACCAAAGGGCAACCCCGAAAGCAATCGCGCCCAAGAGCACTTGCCACTCAAACCAGGACGGGAAGTAGGCGAAGATGAGCCTGTTGCCGATGGGATCGCTATACGCCTTTTCCAAGCCGCGAAGTTCCGGGGTGATCAGACCGGGAATCACCAGATTCAGCCGCACCGCAAAGAATGTGACTGCCACCAGGGCCGCAGCCACTCCCGTGATCACCGGGCTGCGGGTTTTAGCCAGCAGCAGAATCGGCACGAGGACGCCCAGCAGCAGGTGCACCAGCCAGAACACATACCAGTAAGGTCCAAACAGAACATACCTGGTGAGCTCGTAAAACGAGCCAATCTGATACCATGACGGGGTCATAAACTCCGCCAATTCCAGGATAAAATCGATGAGGATCAACACCAATAACATACGACCCAATAAAGTCATGAGGTCTTTCCAGGCGGCATCACGTGAAGGCCATTGCCAGGAAACCACCGCGGTCACCAAGGCCGTGCCAGACGTAAGGGCCCCGACCAGAAAAAAGATAGGAAATAACGACGAATGCCAAAACTCACGTGCTGCGAGGGTCGCAAACAGGGCGCCGACGCCTCCGGCAAACCCTATAGCCAGAGGGATGCCAATAATTGCCAGCACGCGCACCCTGGCCCGATCATTGGTCACCGCCTCGGGATTCCTGCCGGGCTGAACGCTCTTAAAACTCAACCACAGCATAGCGACCACCAGGATCAGGTAGGCGGTATAAAGCCAAACCATCCAGGCCATCATCGAATGAAACTGGGGACGAATGATGATCAGGTAGGCTCTTTCCAAATGGCCAAGGTCAAAGCCAATCATCAACAAACCCATGGGAAGAGTCACCGCGGCCAGGAGAAGCGCCAGGCGGCAAATCGGTTCGAGCACCCGGATTCTAAAAACATAGGTGGCGGCTGCAAGCAGGAACGCTCCGGCCGACAAGCCGCTAAAGTAGATATAAGCGGCAACCCAAAGACCCCAGGGGATATAGCTGGAAAAGTCCGTTGCCTGGTCGCCGTGGAGTAAACGCTCCAGAAAACCAAGCCCCCCTATGATAGCCGCCAGAACCCACAAGGCCCATAACAGGCGCGCCCGGCTAACAAGATTGGTAGTGCCAATTGAAGAGACGGAAGAGACAGCCATTGTGACCTCCTTGGCTTTAAAGCAGGTAAGAAACCTTAGGTTTGGTACCAAGCTCTGGCTTCAAGCTCACGGCGTTGTTTCGTGTGGCTTGCTGGGATACGAGGGTCGTCGGGTCATTGAGATCGCCGAATAAAGTCGCCCTCCCGATGCAGGTCGTTACGCACATCGGCAATTGACGATGCTCAAGCCGGTGCAAACAGAAGGTGCACTTACGGGCGTTACCGACCGGACTTTTGGGGATGACGCCTTCACCGCGGCGCCAGATGGCGCCATACTCAAAAGAAGGCTCCTGCCCATATTTTCGACAAGTCTGCAGCGCCAGGCCGCCATCGTTTCCGGAAGCGGCCTTACTGTCCCAGTTCTCCCCGAAGTCGAAGGTCCGCGCCTGGTACGGGCAGGCGGTGATGCAGTAACGGCACCCGATACAGACATTATAATCAATCACCACCACGCCGTCGGGGCGCTTCCAGGTGGCTTTGACCGGGCAGACCGGAACGCAGGGAGGATTTTCGCATTGCATGCACGGCCGCGGCAGAAACCTGCGGCCGACATTGGGATAGCTGCCGACTTCCTGGTCGATCACCGGGCGATAGACCACCCCAGGAGGGAGCTTGTTCTCCATGATGCAGCCCACATTACAGGAATGGCACCCGACGCACTTGCGCGTGTCGATGACCATCCCCCAGCGCCGCTTCTCGATGCCTTTGTTCATCGCTCGGACCAGGTCACGCTGCATGCGAATCAGCACGTCTTCGCCCGGCTCGGCTTTTACACGATCAAGCACGGGCAGGCTGGTGATTCGGTCAGCAGTAGGGTTGGCAAGCGCGTCTCCAATAACTAAAAGATCGGCCGCTCCAAGGGCGCCGCCTATGAGACCGCCAAGCTTCAGAAAAGAACGTCTGTCCATGCTTATATCTCCTTCATTCATATTCCCCGCACTAAAAGACCAAACTTTTCATTCGGGTTTTTCGGTTTGCTCCACCATGAATTCAGCCCATGCTGAAATTTGCTTTTTAAGGTTCTTTAAGTGCTGTCTACAGGCTCAATTTCGGAAATGGTCTTAAGCCAGTAAAGGAGCTCCTCGGAGTTCAAGGGTTTGGCCAGACTGGCGTATATATGCGATCCCATGGCCTCTTCCAGGCCCGGGTGGTACGTGCGGCTGGAGAGACACAGGATATTCAGGTAGGGGTATTGCTTTTTAAGGCTTCGAAAAAAGTTATTGTTGACGGGCAAGTTATCCAGGTCAACGATCAACACCGCAACCTGCTCTTTCTTCAGGTGCTCGGGCAAATCTTCCAGGGAATATAGCGGGGCGACAGGGACATCGGCTTCCTCCAGCAAGGAGCAGAGTTCCCGGCAATACTGGACATCAGCATCAATTACCGTCACCCTGAGCATTCCCATGCCTGGATTCCCCAAGTCCCTTTATTGTGAGTAATCTTTGCATGACCTAAGAGCATATTTCAGGCCAAACCTTGAGGGCTTTGCAGAAATTCCTTACTCAAACCTTATGTGGTTGAAATTGTGAGGAAACCTGCTTGCGGAAGTTGTGCGAACTGAATGATGTCAATCGGCCGACAAGGCCTATCGGACACGACATTCTCAGACACTTTTATAAATAAGTAATTATTGCAGCTAATTGACTATGTCCGAAAATCGGACGCGAAAATGGTCCTTCGGACACAAATGGCTGTTAAGAATGGGGTTGTGACTTAATGAGTGGTGGGTTTAGAGCCGGAAATCTTATGCCTCTTCAGCATGAGATAAAGGGTGCTGCGGCTTATTCCTAAGCGCTGGGCCGCCAGTTTTTTATTCCAGCCGCATTCTTCCAGGATTTCCAGGAGGGTCTTGCCCTCCCTCTGTGCCAGAGTGGGCGAAGCTCCCGGCGAAATAGATTGAATGGCGGCAGGCAAATCCCAGGCTTCCACCTGTCCGGCCTTGGCCAACACGACAGCATGCTCGATAGTATTTTCCAGTTCCCGGACATTGCCCGGCCAGGGGTAATCGAGTAGCAATCGCAAGGCTTCAGAATTGACCCCTTGGATGTCCTTTCCCTTCTGCATGGCAAAAAGTTGCAAGAAATGTTCGACCAGCAAAGGGATATCATTTTTTCTATCCCGCAGCGGTGGCAGGAATATGGGAATAACATTGAGCCGATAAAAGAGGTCTTCCCGAAAGTTCCCGTTCTTCACCTCTTGGACCAGGTCCTTATGGGTAGCCGCCAACACCCGCACATCAACTGTGAGGGTCTGCTCTCCCCCGATGCGCTCAAACTTGTGGGTTTGCAGGACCCGGAGCAGCTTGATCTGGGCCGGAAGCGGGATATCTCCTACTTCGTCCAGAAAAACCGTGCCCCCGTGGGCCTGCTCAAAACGGCCGGCCTTTTGGCGCAGGGCCCCGGTGAAGGCCCCTTTTTCATGGCCGAAGAGTTCGCTCTCCAGCAAAGTGGCGGGGTAGGCCGAACAGTTGATCACTATAAAAGGCCCCACCTGGCGCGGGCTGACCTGGTGAATGGCCCGGGCCACCAGTTCCTTGCCGGTGCCGCTTTCGCCCTGGATAAGAACAGTGGCGTCCGAAGGCGCCACGTCCTCGATCAGCATATAGATGACCCGCATCTTGGGGTCTTTGCCGATCAGATCTCCAAAACCTGAAGCAGCCTCCACCCGGCCTTTAAGTCCCCGAACCTCTTCCTCATGGAGAACCGCCCGGTGCAAGGCCCCGGCATTTTGCTTTAAAATCAGGTCCACCCACTCCCGCTGCTCCCCGCTAAGGCAGGACTCAGTCGAGCAGGCCATGACCAGGGCCCCGTATAGATGCTCATCGTTGATGGGAATGACACAGTAATGGCCGGCAAGAAGCAGGTCCCCAGGGATTAAAGGAGATTTCAAAAGGCTTTGGCTTAATGAACCGGCCCTGGCCACGCCTTCGATCCGTTGCCTTAGATTTTTCAGAGCATTGGGCTCTTTCAGGATATTCAAACCGTTTTCGTTCAGGGCAAACACTGTATCCCTGGCCGTATTGAACAGGAGCAGGATGCTTTTCTCCCAAGCCAGGGTCTTTAATAATTGTTCTTGCAGGAAACGGCCCATTTCCTCCAGCGTCCTCAGGGCGCTGATTTCTCTGACGATCTGGCAGGCGGCTTTAGTCTGTCCGTAGGCCTGTTCCAATTCTAACGCTTGCTCTTCCAGGCGCCGGGTGTAATCCTCCTGCCGGCTGACCATCTGATTAAAAGAGGACGCTAAGTAGGCGATTTCATCCTGGCCGGTAACCTCCACCCGCACGTCCGGCTCTCCTTGGTCTATCCTTTTAGTGGCTTGAACCAAGGCAGCCACCGGGCGGGTTATCCGCCTGGCAAACCAGAGGCCGCAAGCCAAGGCCACGCAGAGAATGAGCAACGAAAACAGGCAGATTTCCGCCCAGAGCCTGGTAACCTGGCGGCGGTAAGGGTTTTCCGAAAAGCCCAGGCGCAGCACTCCCGCCTTGCCTTCGAAGATGGGCCAGGCGGCATCCAGGTAGTATTCTCCTTGTTGGGAGACAATCTGGCGAAAGGCGGGTTTTTCTGAAGAGGCCAGGCTGTTGGCGTCCAGCAAGCCCACGGGGATACCGCGCTCAAAGGTGTGCGCCAGAACTCGCCCGTCTCGCACAATGAAAATGTAACCCAGGGCCGCATGGCTGCGCTTCTGCTGGTCCAGCATCCTTTGCAGCCCCACCAGATCGTTGACCAACAATTTGTCGGTGGCATCCAGCGCCATGGCGTTGGCCAGGTTTTCGGCCTGGCCTACCATGGCCTGATGGAGGGCGGCGCTATAGCGCTGGGTGACCAATAAGGCAATGAGCAAGCCGCTGGCGATGACCAGTAACGAGACGGTGATCAGGATTTTACTTTTGAGACTCTTTGGAGCCATAGGTCGGTTACCTGGTTTGTGCCAGATCCAGGCGCATCTTTCTCACATTGTCATACCATTGTTTCTGGACGGGAACGAAGCGATCGATGAGAAGTTCACCCAGAATCCTTTTCCCTTCCGGCTCCTGGTGCAAAGAGAGCAGCAAGGCTTGAATTCTTTGGCGCGCCTCATCGGCCAGGTGGCTTGAGGCCACCAGAGGAGGAATCCCATAGGGTTCGGATTTTTTAATAATCCTGGTCTTAGAGGTGAAGACAGGATTTTTTGCCTGATAAAACTCCCAAACCAACCCGTCCACCGTGGCCCCGTCCACCAGACCCCGGGCTACCGCCATGATGGAGTTATCATGACTATAGGTATAAATAATCTGGCTGAAAAAGGTTTCAGGTTTGAAATTGAGTTCTGCCAACCAATAGGTGGGAACCAGTCTGCCGGTATTGGAATCCGGATCGGTAAAGGCAAAGGAGTGGCCTCGAAGATCTTCAAGGCGTTGAAAAGGGCTGTTTTGGTTGACAATCAAATATGACCGGTAAAAGTGGCTCCCCTGGACCTCGGGGACTGCCAGGGGAACGAAGCCATATTTGTCTTCCCCGGCTACAAAAGGCCCCGAACAGATGAAGGCCAGGTCGATTTCTCCCTTTCCTAACAGTTCATTAATCTCGCCATAGGTTTTCCTCTGGACGAACTCCACGTCTTGCCCTAACCGTCGGCCCAGGTAGGTGAGAAGCTGCCGGTAAAGGTCAAAGGTCTCTTTGGGAGAAATCATGGCCGCCACGGCCACCCGCAGCGGGTGGGCAGACGCAGGCTGATCCCCCGGACGCGCCACTGGCACCGTCTTGGTAAAGTCCACCACTGCTTTGTCGCTGTCGCCGCTGCAACCGCTGATCATCAAGAACAAGCCCAGTGCCATAAACCCGTAGATCAGGCATGCAGGTTTCATTAGAATACGCATATACTGGGCACGACCTTTAAGTATAAAAGTGTAATGGTTCTAAATGCATCCTTAACGATTATTGTCCCTAAATTTGCATATTTATGCAACTGTCTAACAAGTTGTAGAAGGTTAATTCCGAGGAGCCAATAAAGGATGATAACTAAAGGGTCTAACGCGAAAAGCTTAGAAGCCAAGGGTTTTGTAGCAACCCTGGCAAGCAGGCGGCCAAGGAATTCGCTGTGAGGTAGGCCGATTTTGCGGGATCGTATTCGGCACCAAATCATTAATCAGGTTCGAACCTCCCTGCACCCGACGGCGAAAACAGGCGGTAAATTCCTGATACGCTGGTCGTTGAAAGATTTCCAAAAATTCCTGCAGACGGATATTGCCATAGGTGTAATTTTGGGCAGGATAAGATTCCTGAAAAAATTGCCGGGAAAAAGTCCCGGCTACGGGAAGACCCAGGTAAACGCAGGGGGCAAGGTCCCCAGCAGCAGTGATAAAGAAGTTCTTAAGAGGGTTGGCGTCGCAGACGATCAGATCGCTCACCGGCGTTGAGCCCACGTTCCGAAAAGGGAGGCAAGATTTTTCGGCTTGTCGCTGGGCCTGCTCGAAGATAGCCGCAATTTCCGGGTCTGGTGCGGAGGGCACCAGGGTCAAACCTGCCATTGCCGGGCTGGGAATAAAATCAAGATTGGTGGCATTAACTCGGTCAACCCCAAGTACGGCCGCCAAGCGTAGGAAATCCGGTAATTCGGCGACATTAGGCCGCATCTTCATGAACAGCAAGACCACCTCTGGGCGCGGTCTTCCCAAGGCACGCTTGCTGGCGCAAAGGGCGGCAACCTGTCGGGTGACTCGCTGAAAATCGGCCTCGGGCCTCAGTCGCTCAAAAGTTTCAGCCCTTGCTCCATCCAGGGATACCGCTACCATGTCCAGATGCTCCAAGACCTGAATTTGCACAGCTTCGGTTAAGTTCATGCCGTTGGTAGTCAGGCTGACGGTACAGCCCTGGGAGCGGGCCGCTTGCGCCATATCCCACAGACGAGGGTGCAACAGGGGTTCACCCCAGCCGCTCAAATGGACATGGGTGAATAATTTAAGGGCCGGGATGAGCCGTTCAAAATTTTACCAGGAGAGATCATGGTGCGACCAGCGCTCAGGCCAGGCGCGGCGGGGGCACATCAAGCAGCCGGGGAGATCGCAGCGGGTGGTCACTTCCATCTGGAGGTACTGAAAACTAGGGGCTTTCGAAATCCGAAGGCCCCGGAAAATATCTTTGAGAGACTTGATCATGGTGCCTTTCGGTTGACGGCTCCGAAATTCTTAAAATCAAGGAGCCAGGAAGCGAAAGACCCTCTGCTGATTACGCAGGGCGTAAATTGATGACTTGATATAGAGATTTTGGGCACGATTATATTCATCTTTGGACTGTTGATAGGATGCTCTGGAGTCCGCCTCCCGTCCCTGAGCCTCAAGCTCTTGGGCTTTCTTATCCTTGGTTGTAGCTGCTTCCATCAGGCGATCCGCCTGGGTGTGGGCGTCGGTGGCCAGTTTTTGGTTGATGGCCAGTTGCTGCTCCTCCTGGGGAGTAAGCTCATGCTCCGCCAGCACTGAGGAGTATTGGTTTTTAAGGAGGGTGAACAAGGAATTGGCCTCTTTCGCCTGGGACTTGGCCATGGAAAGATTGCCGGTATTTAATTTCTGTTGGGCCTGGTCCAGAAGCGAGACCGCTCGCTTATAAAGGATGGCATGGTCAGGTGAAGTGGGTTTGATCGTTTGGGCCCAGCCGACGCCTACCAGGACCAGGGCCAAAACCAGCGCCAGCGCGCAGATTCCGTTGTTGCCGCGAGAAATGAACATGATGGCAAGTCACCTCAAGTTAGGATTTTGTTTGGTCTTACCGCTCATTCAGGGTAATCTCGGCGCCGCACTCCCCACAGAGGCCGGACTGAGGCTTTTCGGACGCTTTGAAAATCTCCTGAGGATTGAGATCCTGCGCCAGGCGGCTGAGGGTCGCCAGTTCTGGGTCCTCAAGCAGCCAGCGACTCAATAGTGACAGCAGCGCAGCGCGATGATCTTCCGGAGCTAACCCCTCAATCAGGCGGTAAAAAATAAAATTTTTTCCCTGACGCTGTTTATCCACCCAGCCCGCCTCTTCCAGAATGCTCAAGTGCTTGGAGACAGTGGGCTGGGCGATCCCCAGAGCGGCCTGGAGTTCGCAGACGCAGCGGGGCCGATCAATCAGCAACCTGATGATACGCAGACGATTAGCGTCCGCCAGGGCCTTCAATGACTTCAGTAAAATTTTCACTTGCTCTCCTGAAAAATTTCTATATTACTATATAGAAATTTATCATATCAGATCAAGAGCCAATTCGATATTTTCTTTGAGGAGGGTAAATTATGGGCAAAGATTGTTGTCAGCCCACGGTCACCACCATGATTCTGGCCTGTTCGGGAGGCTCCAACGTTGGTCAATTGTCCAACCAGGCTGCCATAGAACTTACCCAGGAGGGTTTCGGCAAACTCTCCTGCCTAGCCGGGGTAGGTGCCCATTTGAGCGGGTTTATTCAATCGGCCAAGGATATCCCCGGATTGGTGGTCATTGATGGCTGCGAGGTCGGCTGCGCCAAAGGCGTGCTGGAGCAGGCGGAAGTGCCCCTGCGGGGCTACCTGGTAATCACCGCTCTGGGCATTGAGAAAAACAAAGATTTGAATTTAAAGCGGGAAGAAATCGACCGGGTTAAAGAGGCGGTGCGCCGGCTCCAGGCTGATGCCGGTGAGCAAGGGCAACCTGAGGGAAAAGGGACGGTGACCTGCGGCTGCCGGCAGACCTGCGTGCCAAAGAAATAAATTAGGAGGTTCCATATGATTCGGACAATTCTTTGGCCCACTGATCTGTCCAAGAACTCGCTAAAATCCGTCAAGCACGTGGTTTCCCTGGCGGAAAAGTACCAGGCAAAAATCATCATGCTGTATGTGGCAACGGACTTAACCTCCCTCTATGGCGGTTATGCCCACAGCCCCGGCGAACATCATCTCCAACATTTTCAGGAATGGGAATTGAAACAGGCAAAGAGCAAAATGCAACACCTCTGTGAGACCGAACTGAAAGCCTGCCCAAATATGGAGATACGCCTGGTCCAGGGTGACGCCGCCGGCGAAATTCTCAAGTCGGTTCAGGCAGAAAAGGCCGACCTGGTGGTCATCACCACCCATGGCCGCGGCCACGACGACATCGACCAGAAAAGCCCGGTCTTCGGCAGCGTGGCGGAAAAAGTCATTCGCAATTCAACGATACCGGTCCACCTGGTCAATCCGTTCGAAAAATAACCACGCAGCCTGAATATGAAGTTCGCCGAAGTCCTTATTAACCCAAGCCAGGGGGGATGATGATGAGGTTCATTGCCTCCCCCGCTCATCACATAAAGATACTTCGGCAAATTATTCCGGCGGAGGGATTACGATGATAACAGAGAGCGAGGCGACCCCTGTTGTTTTGACTATAACACCGGATGAGTTTCAGCAGATGGAGAGCGTAGTGCTGGACGGCGATGCGGGTGAAGCCTTACGCCTACTCAAGAAATTCGTCAAACGCCTGAAGGAGCAGAAAAACCGGGGCTTGAAATCCCACCTGGGATAGATCAATCGCGGTTCTTTTGCTTTAATGCTCCCGGCCCCCGGCTCGGCATTCCCGCCAGTAGAGCCACCCCAGCACCCCCAAAAGCAAGGCGTCTTCCAGGATGGCTCCCAGTCCCACCTGCCGATCCATAAAAAGGCCGCAGCCGCAGTCGATTTTCAGCCCCCGGGCCATGGCAATGAGCAGCACGGCGACAAACAAGAGCGATTGGCCCAAAATCAGCAGAAGGGCGCTACGCCGGAGAAGGGCTCCCATCGGGACCGGGTTGGAAAATCGCCGGCCTCGCCAGAGGTATCCAAAGGCCAGGGAGAACCCGGAAACCATCTCCAACCAGGGCAGGGTTGCGGCCACCAGCCCTACCAGACCAAAGGGCAGCAATTGGTACGCCAGGATGGCTTCGGCAAACTCATAGGGGGCCAGGTACTTCTGGATGCCCGCATAGACGAAAACCCCACCCAGTCCCAAGCCTAAGATCGGAAAAACGAACCGCTTAACCGAGGCTGACAAATTCCCCCCCCCGCTTTATCATGCTATCGACTGGTGTCCGCGGGGTAGCCGGCTTCGTCCCAGGCCCGGAAGCCCCCGGTAAAGGCCAGCACCCGCTCAAAACCGACCTCCCGCAGCTTTTTGCCCAATTTGAGGGCGTCGTCGCAACTTTCCTGGCTGCAATAGACCACCAGTTCCCGCATTCTATCCATCTTCATCAATTCCGAAGAATTGAGTTCCGCCCACGTTTCCTGCGGCACATTGATGGCCCCCTGGACATGCAACTCCTGATATTCATCGGCCTTGCGGGCGTCCACGAAGAGAGCCTTTTTTTCTTGCCAGGCTTGAAATGCCTGCGCCAAGTCTAAAGTTTTTACTCCCTGGAATTGCACCTCTCGGCGTTCCTGCCGCTTCTGATCGAGAAGCGTCGTCAGGTTTCCTCTCAAGGACGCCTGCACCAGGGGCCAATGGAACATGACCCCCAGGATCACCGCAAGACCGAGGAGGCAGGCCGCCAGGAAAAAGTCATGACGTCCAGTCACGCACTTTATTGCCATATCCGATCCTTTTATCTTCTTTCACTCTTCGCTCTGCTGCCGGCAAAACCATCTACCTATCCCAGGTTCAGTCGACCGTCCTTCAGTTGATATACATGGTCAAATCCTTCGATCATCCGCACATCGTGAGTGACCACGATCACGGCCGACTGGTTTTCCTTGGCGATTTTCTTTAACAGTTCCATAACCTTCTTGCCGCGCACGGTGTCCAGGGAAGCGGTGGGTTCGTCAGCCAGGATAAGCCTGGGGTTATTGGCCAGGGCCCGGGCAATGGCCACCCGCTGCTGTTCGCCACCTGAGAGCAGCGCCGGCAGGTAATCGGCCCGCTCGGTGATTTCCATGTATTCCAAGAGTTCCATGACCCGGTTATCGGCGGACTCACCTTTGGTGCCCACCAGGCTCAGAGGAAACAGGACGTTTTGCCGGGCATTGAGAAAGGGAATGAGATTATGGGACTGGAAGATGAAGCCCATTTTCTCCCGGCGGAGGCGCCGGATGTCCACTCCTCCGGACCAGCCGTTTTTCTGAAAGATCGTCTGGCTGTCAAAGACGATTTTGCCGGCGGTGGGGTCGAGAATTAAGCTGGTGCACAGTAACAGGGTAGTCTTGCCGGAGCCGCTGGGTCCTAACAGGGCCACCAAGTCTCCAGCGGATACCGAGAGATTGATTTCCTCCAGGGCCCGCACCTCCAGCCTCCCCGACCCGAACACCTTGCTGAGGCCCTCGATCCTCAGGACTTCCATCAGTGTCCTCCCAGGGCCAGTGCCGGTTCGGTCTTCAAAGCTTGGCGGAGCCCGAGGCCGCTGGCGAGGATCGCTCCCAGCAGGGCTATTAAGAAAGTGGTAACGTGATCGCCAGGCAGCAGTATGACTCGTCGGGGAAACAACTGGTAGGTGTTGGAGATGAGGATCAAGCCGAAAAGAAAGCTGCTGCAGGTCAAAAGAAGAGATTCTTCCAGCACCATGCGGATGATCACCCAGTTGGGGGCGCCGATAAGCTTCATGACGGCAATGCTGCGAATTTTCTCCATGGTGAAGGTGTAAATGACCAGGGAGATAATCACCATGGAGACGATGAAGAGAATGATCCGGAAGAGTACGGTCTGCGCCTTGGGCTTGGCCAACCGTCCCTGCAACATCAGGTTTATCTGCTGGTCAGTGGTATAAACCGAGAGATAAAGCCATTTTTGAATTTGCCGACTCACAGCCCCGACGTCCGCCCCCGGAGCCAATTTCACCACGACGGCGTTAATCAGATGGGTGTCGGGAAGTAGACGGGCCAGGTACTTATCAGCTTCCGACTTGGAGAGACCTACCGATCGCGTTAGGTTCTGCCACAATCGCTCCCGCTGGTTACGGATCTCCTCGTTATCCCGCTGAAACAGCACCTCCTGGGCGTCTGGCAAAGATAAATACACCAGTGGTTCTCCATCTACGTCGCTGCCTTGGGAAGTCAACCCCACCACCCGATAGGTATGTAGCCCCAGCCGGACCATCTCTCCCACTTTTACGCCTAATTTTTGGTGAGCCACCATTTCATAATGAGCCTGGTCGATGCCGTGGCCGGCCACGATATCCTGGGGCCCTCCCAGGCCACCGAAAACATCGTAGCCGACGATGGCGAAGCGCCGTTTTTTCCCCATGATTTTTCTTTCCACGGGATAATAGATGAGGGGGCTGGCCTGGGCTACACCGGCAATGGCGGCGACGTTGTAATGATAGAACTCGGGCAGAATGGACTGCTCATTGATAGGACCGCCCCGGTCGCGCTCCACCACCCAAAGGTCGGGATTGGTGGTCTTGATGAAGGAAAGCCCTTCCAGCAGGAAACCCCGGTAGATGCCATTAAAGGACAGGACAACGGCGAAGAGCAGACACACGCCGATGATGGTGGCGATGAATCGCCATTTATGGATCTTGAGGTCATAAATAGCTAAGTCCATCAGTCCCTCTGAGCGGTTTGCTTGACTTCCGGTTTGATTTTCTGACCGGGCATAATACTGCCAGGGTTAACGACTACCAATTGCCCCTCTTTCAGACCTTCCAGCACCGCGCTCTGCTTGCCGTCGTTAAGCCCCAGGGAAACCTGCTGTAAACGCACCAAGCCCCTATCCACGACCAGGACGCCCGTGGAGCCGTTCTTGGTGAGCACGGCAGATAATGGCACCGCAGTTGCCGTCTGGCGGCCGGCATCAATATCCACTTCGGCTTCCTCCCCCATGACCAGGGGGTGAGGCAGTTGATCAAACTTCACATCCACTTCCAGTTCCCGGGTGACGGTGTCGGCCTCTTGGTTGAGGCGAACCACCTCGCCCAGGAAAGTCCTCCCGGAGCGCAGTTTGATAGCGGCTTTCTGGCCTTCCCGCAGTTGGGCTACTTGGGCCTGGTCAATCCACGCGGCCACCCAAATTTTCTCCAGGTCCACCATTTGAAAGATGGGAGTGCCGGGGGCTATCATACTTCCTATTTCTGCCTTGCGCACGGTGATCAAGCCGTCCATGGGGGCCACAATGCGCGTATAGTTATGGAGCGCCGCGGCGGCGTGAGTTTCCGATTCCGCCTGTTTGACTGCGGCCTCCAGGGCCGTCACCGTGGCCTTGGTAGCCGCGACCTCGCTTTCGGCGACCTTTAGTTGGGCCCTGGTGGTATCAAAGGCCGCCTTGGAGATATAGCCGGGCTTGAAGACCTCCAGGTCCCGCTGGTAGTTGCTTTGCGCCAGCCCCAAATTAGCCTGGGCCTTGGCCGTATCGGCCTGGGCCCGGGCCAGATCACGT
>JAPLJC010000015.1 GCA_026388765.1 Deltaproteobacteria bacterium | reverse complement strand
GTCTATTACAGCCACCTGACCGCGGCCTTCCTGCCTGCCTTTCAGGGGGTTCCCAGAGCCGGACCTTTGGCTATCGGGACCTATCCTGAAAAACCGCAGGAGCCTTACCACGACAGTAACACCTGTCCCATCTGCCGGGGGGCTTCAAGCTTTCAGGATTATGGCTTCTGTTCCTTGCCCCAGCTTGCGGACTGCGCTACCCAGGTTCGATTAGCTGCCGTTATCAGCCTCACTTCTATCATCACCAACTCGAAGTTTTTGGTTTCGGGACCGCGGGCTCCGCCCGTTTCGCGGTAACTCCCCAGTCAGCCGATCCCTCAGATTTCTCGGGTTTCTTCCCGGAGTTCTGCGGGGAGCTTCCGGTATTTCCCTTAAGGATAGAGTTCCAAACCTTTTCAGACAACCAATTTAAGACTGGCTTAATCTATGATTAAGGCCGCCATCCAGGAGGCCTGCGGACGGGAGCCGGGCGGCTCTGGATAAAGGAGCCCACCCCCAGGGCAGGGGGGGGGTCCTTCAAAAAGCTAAAGGGAGAAAAAGATGACCATGAAAAAGAGAATTTGCTTGGCGCTCCTGGGAGTTATGTTGTGCACCGCCGCGTTATTAGGAACGGCCGGCCATTTATGTGGTGATGACGGTTTCTACGTAATCGCGGCCAGCACGGGGACCTTTAAAGGCAACTGGGACGGCGCCGCTACTTACAACGCCAAGGACATCGTGTTCTATAAGGGTTCCAGCTGGTTTAGCCTGGCCGGGAACAATCTGGACCATTTCCCTGATATCTCGCCCAACTACTTGACCATGCTGGCCCAGAAGGGCGATACCGGGGCTACCGGGGCCCAGGGGCCGCAGGGAATCCAGGGGCCCATCGGATTGACCGGGGCCACCGGGGCCCAGGGGCTCAAGGGTGACACCGGATTAACCGGGGCCACCGGGGCCCAGGGACTGCAAGGGATTCAGGGACCCGCCGGCGCCTCTCCCTGGGGACTCAGTGGCGCCAACACCTACTACACGGCCGGCAACGTGGGCATCGGCAATAGTAACCCCAAGTCACTCTTGTCAATTTACAATAATAACAGCATAAACCCGTCGATAAATGTCTCCAACGACTCAAACGCAGCTTGTCTTTATGCGTGGAGCAATGCCACTTCAGGAGCCACTAATGCAGTGGTTGGTGTCACAAGTTCAACAACTTCCGATACTTCTGCGGTTGCTGGTGTAGCTAATGGCGGTGGAGCTGCCATCGGGATTTATGGGGAAAGCAGGGGTACCGGTCCCGGGGTCAAGGGATATAATAATACATTATCTTCTGGCCCTGGGGTCTATGGAGAAAATACCCTGCCTGGCGGAAATGGAGTTTATGGGAATAGCTCTGCCACTACCGGAAATGGTATCGGGGTCCAGGGAGTTAGCTCTTCCACTAGCGGGACTGGTGTCGGGGTCCAGGGATTTAGCTCTTACATAGGCATTAGTGGTGCTGGTGGGTCCATCGGAGTGTATGGTTCTGGTGGAGCGGTAGGGGTGAAAGGTGAGAACATATCTGATTACGGTAAGGGTGTAATGGGATCCAGCACAAACCCGAGTGGATATGGAGTATATTGTGTGGGCAATTTATATGTTGCATCCCCCTTTAATCCTAAATCGGTAGGACTTACATACATCGAAGGAAGTTTATACGTCGATGGGAACAAGCATGCCGTTGTCGCCACCTCCCAAGGCAACAGGACACTCAGCTGCCAAGAGAGTCCGGAGGTCTGGTTTGAAGACTTCGGCGAAGGGCAGCTCGCCGGGGGCCTGGCCCACATCGACCTGGACCCCCTTTTCCTCGAAACCGTCACCATTGACGACCAGCACCCCATGAAGGTCTTTGTGCAGCTCAGCGATGACTGCAACGGGGTCTACGTCCAGCGGCAGGCTACCGGGTTTGAGGTCATGGAATTGCGCGGCGGCGCCTCCAGGGCCCATTTCACCTACCGGGTGGTGGCCAAGCGCAAGGGTTATGAAAATGCCCGGTTAGAGGCGGCCCCGGACACCTCGAAGTCCGCGGCTTTAACGGCGCCCGTAAAGGTGGCCAAGACATAACACGCCAGTTCCCACGTGACCGGGTAGCCGCCGGCTATGGCCGGGGTGGACCGGCGCGGGTGAGAACCGGAGAGCAGGCGCCCTCGCCTGCAAAAGAACAGCAGAGGGCGGCTGTTCTCCATAAAACACCCAGGTCCGCCCCGGACCGGCGCGCCACCTCACGGGCGCCCCAACCGCGCCTATTCTTCCGGCTGCGACCGCAGACTGGTCCAGGCGCTCATAACTGGAAGCAGGCGCCTGGGCCAACCCCGGCCGGAGGCCTGATCTTTCCGGGGTGCGGGTTGAGGAAAATAAAGCCGACCAGGGCCTGGGAGAAAGGGCGAATAGCGGCTAGGTATGCGCCGTTTAAAGCAAAATAATCGAATTCGCTAGGCTTATCATATTGGTATATTAGACCCTGCTGGCATTGCCGGCAGTTAAAATTTTCCTTCGACCCAATCCTGAATTTGAAGTTGTCCGATCATCCTGCGGCCGGACATTAGAGACACAGAGGGCACAGAGAAAAGAGCATAAGCCTTGGCGGGTGGCGCCAAGGCTTTATTTTATTAGGGCAACCTGGCTCTGTTTGGCTAGCTGGGTCATGAGTTACAAGTCACTTCCTTCCCAGGTTAACCAGATATCTTGATAATATCGCCAATCGTCCGAATGGGCCGATACAGTGGCAAGCTATCGATGCTCGGGGATTGGGCTCCTTCATAAGTCATATCGCTAAAAAGGCTGACCACCCCAACCAGGATGATGAATTTCCAGGCTTCGGCTTTGTTGATGTCGTTGGAGTCAGTTTTATCCTGTTTGTACATAATGTTTATTATCAAAGGGGTGTTGGGGAAGGCTCAGAAATGGAAGGGCGGACTTCTCCGAAAAGCACAGAATTCGTGGCCTTAATCTGTGTTGTTTTAGCGCACGATCAAAACGCTGCAGGAGGCGTGCCGGCTTACTTTTTCGGCGGTAGTACCCAAGAAAGCCGCCCAGACGCCCGATAGCCCGGTATGGCCTATCAGCATCAGGTCAAATTTCCCCTCTTTGGCTACCTGTACGATCGTCTTGGCAGGGTGCCCCGGACACATGATGGTTTTAAGCTCTATTCCAGCCTCTTGCGCCTGGGCGCGCGCCGCTTCCAAGAGCTTGCCATGGTGTTGATCAGCAAACTCTTTCTCTTCCTGGACTTCATCAATGGTGCCGCTGAATCTGGGCAATTTCTCCTGCACCGCCAAGGCACATAGCTCCGCCTGGTGGACTTTGGCAAGGTTAATCCCCGCCTTCAAAGCTTTATTGGCGCCATCCGAGCCATCATACGCCACCAAGATTTTCTTATACATTTTGCACCTCCAGTGCCGTTTCTTTAGGCAGAGTCAGGCCGTTTTAAGAAGCTAAACTCCCCCAGGCCGGTGACCACGATCCCACCATAATGGCACCGACCCGGAGGACCCATAAAAGGACCGCTGCCCCCGGCCCTTTCATAAGCCATGCTGACTCAACGATTGACCACTCTTCTGATTAATCCACAGGGTGCAGTTCCATAGGACGCGCCTCTGAAGATGCTTGGAGATAAGGCCAATAAAAAAACTCCTGCCCTCACCAGAAGTGAGACCAGGAGTCATCAGCTATACGCAGTTCGGGCTGGACGCTGCCGCCCGGGTGGACTCCATCACCTAATTCAAATTACTGACATCGATAAATGAATGCAAGGATTTTTTCCAAAAATTGAGGTTGACTTTTTGCAAAAAGAACTTACATAGAAACACGATAGGCGATGAAGTCCGCCATAACCGCTCCGCCCTTGGGGTGTGAGACGATGACTTCTGTCCAATGGGCAGAAGTCATTTTTTTTCTGCCCGACTCATCCAAGAGGAGGGACCGCCATGAAAGAGTTTGAGGAAGTCATCCAGGAAAAAGGGCTGCCCCGCGTGGGGCAGACGGTGCGTAGCAAGGACTACGGCACCCTTTGGCGAGTAATGGAAAAAAGAGAAGTATGGGAAACAATCGCAGACGACCCCCAGACCAAGGAACCCCGCATGATTCCTGCCATTTACTTATCTTACTGGCGAATCCAGGAGGGAGGGCCGCCCGGCGTAGGGAAGATGATGGGGTTTACCTATACCCTCTATGATAATACCTTTGCGCTTCACTGGGAAATCGTGCCCTAACATCCCAAGGGATGGCTTAAAGGGAATCTGCCGGAGTTGGAGAGTTGCTGATGATCGTCATTGAGACCTTAAAACCTCGAAAAACAACCTCAGGGCAACCCCTTATCAGGGGACCAGGAAGGGGGTCTAGCGATGGGAACGGTTATAGACTTCCGCCTAACCAAGAAGGCCATTTACCGGGCCGCGGCAAAGGAAATCAACCAGATGTATCGGCTCTCGGCGGGTGGCACCGACCCTATCATCGATGACGCCTCCAGGTGGGCGTTTGAAAGAGGCGAAATAGACGAAGTAAGATGGAGGGATTGGGGGACTTACTGTGTAACGGTGTTAAATAAGATAGGAACACATGATTTATAAGCAAGCAATATTGAAAGATGTAACCAAAAGATAACCGTATGGTCGCAGTTGTCTGGGTGATTACCCCGGTTACTCAATGATGCCGGGAATTGTGAATTAAATCACAACATTCAGGAGGGATAGTATTATGGCCAAGTATGACCCCACCAAACAGGAAGACTGGCAAATCTCGGAGATCGCGGAAGAGGACCTGGATTTTAATGCGCAGTGCGATAAGATCGGCATATTGCCCGAAGAGCGCATCCCGATGGGCCGGAAAATCGGCCGGGTGGAATACATGAAGATCAAGGAGCGCCTCAAGGGTAAGAAGGATGGCGTCTATATCGATGTCACCGCCATCACCCCCACTCCTCTAGGGGAAGGCAAGACCACCTGCACCATGGGCCTCATCGAGGGCTTGGGCAAGCGCGGGGTAAATGTGGGCGGCGCCATCCGCCAGCCCTCCGGCGGCCCCACCATGAACATCAAGGGCTCCGCCGCCGGCGGCGGCATCTCCCAGCTCATCCCCTTAACCGAGTTCTCCCTGGGCCTCACCGGGGACATCAACAATGTCATGATCGCCAATAACCTGGCCATGGTGGCGATGACCTCCCGGCTGCAGCATGAATTCAACTACGACGACGAGCAACTGGCCAAGATTCCCCTCAAACGCCTGAACATCGATCCCAAAAATGTGCTGATGAAATGGTGCTTTGACCTGTGCGCCCAGGCCCTGCGCAACATCACCATCGGCCGGGGCACCAAGATGGACGGCTTCGAGATGGACTCCAGCTTCTGCATCGCTGTCGCCTCGGAAGTGATGGCCTGCCTGTCGATGTTCAGCGACCTGGCGGATTTGCGCAAACGCCTGGGCGAGATCACCGTGGCCTATGACAAGAAAGGCAACCCCGTCACCACCGAGGACCTGGAGTGCGGCGGGGCCATGACCGCCTGGATGCTGCCCTCCATCAACCCCACCCTGTGCGCCACCGTGGAATATCAGCCCGTCCTCGTGCACGCCGGGCCCTTCGGCAACATCGCCGTGGCCCAGTCCTCCATCGTCGCCGACCAGATCGGTCTCAAGCTCTTCGACTACCACGTCACCGAGTCCGGTTTCGGCTGCGACCTGGGCTTCGAGAAGTTCTGGAACATCAAATGCCGCGCCAGCGGTCTGAAACCCAATGTGGCGGTGATGACCACCACTATCCGGGGCCTGAAGAGCCACGGGGTCAACGCCGGGGCCCTGCCCTGCCCGGCGGGGAAACCCCTCCCCAAGGAGTATTACACCTCCACCCCCCAGACCCTGGCCTGGCTGGAAGACGGCATGTGTAACATGATCCATAACATCAACATCATCAAAAAGTCCGGCATCAAGCCGGTAATCTGCATCAACCGCTTCCACACCGACACCGATGAAGAGGTCAAGATGGTGCGCCGGGCTGCGGAGGCAGAGGGGGTCCGGGCCCCCGTCTCCCAGCACTGGCAGTACGGCGGCGACGGCGCCCTGGAGTATGCCGACGCGGTGCTGGATGCCTGCAAAGAGAAATCGGACTTCAAGCTTCTCTATCCCACTGAGATGCCGCTGCGCCAGCGGATAGAAACCATCGCCCGGGAAGTCTATGGCGCCGACGGGGTGGTCTATACGCCCGAGGCCGAGGCCAAGGCGAAGAAATTCGAAGCCGACCCGCAGTTCAAAGACTACCACACCATGATGGTGAAGACGCACCTGTCCCTGACCCACGATCCCAAGGTAAAGGGCGTGCCTAAGGGCTGGCAGCTGGCGGTCAGGGACTTCCTGCTGTACAGCGGCGCCAAGTACATCTGCCCGTGCACCGGCACCATCAGCCTGATGCCCGGCACCAGCTCCAGCCCGGCCTTCCGGAAGGTAGATGTGAATGTCAAGACCGGCAAGCCCACCGGGGTGTTCTAAATGAAGGTTTCTCACCCCAGGCCCGAGAGCCTGGAGGTGGTTTAACCAAGCCCATCCGGCTTCCGGGGCCACCCGGGAGCCGGGTGGTGGCTGTAATATAGTCCTGCCCCGACTTGTCCAGGATATTTTCATGCCGCTAAGACCGACGCCCCAAAAGTTCGATCTTTTGATCTCAAAATTCTTTGGACATAAAATTTATAACAAACGTTACAAAGTCTATAAAATTATTGACTTTTTAATTATAACCCGATTAAATATTTAGTAGGTGATGAAGTCCGCCTTAAACGCTCCGCCCGCAGGGCGAGGGCTAATGACTTCTGTCCAAATGTCGGGCAGAAGTTTTTTTTGGCCCGTTGAATAGGGGGAAAGCCATGGGAACCTATCGAGAACTTCAAGAGGCCTTGGAGCGGCAGCTCCAGCAGTTGGCACAGTTGCCGGAACTTAAAGGCCCCAACCTCCAGCGTCTCATTGAGAAGTTGCGCAGCAACCGCTTCAACCTGGTGGTGCTGGGCGCGTTCAAACGGGGCAAGAGCACCTTAATCAACGCCTTGTTGGGCGAAGCGGTGTTGCCCGCCGCCATCGTGCCTTTGACTTCCGTGGTCACCATCTTGGGGTATGGAGATCGACTCAGTATTCAGGTTCACTTTCAGAACGGCGAGACGCGAGAAATCGGCAAAGAGGAGTTAGTGAACTACATTACGGAAAGGGGTAATCCCCAAAACCGTAAAGGGGTGCGGGAGGTGGAGATCGCTTACCCTTCCGACTACCTCAAGGATGGCGTGCGCATCATCGACACCCCCGGGGTGGGCTCGGTTTATACCCACAATACCGACGTGGCTTATAATTATCTGCCCCAGGTGGATGCCGCCATCTTCGTGGTCACCGTGGACCCGCCCCTATCCGCCGCGGAGCAGGAGTTTTTGCAGGATATCCGGGAGTACGTCCACAAGGTCTTTTTTGTCCTAAATAAAATCGATTACGTGGAGGCGGCCGAACGGCAGGAGGCGCTGGATTTCACCGTCCAGGTCTTGCAGACCAACCTGGCAACCGATCGGATAATGATCTTCCCCATTTCCGCCAAATTGGCCATAGATAGCAAGACCAACGGACACCCGGAGTACCTGGAAGCCAGCCGGCTTCCCGAGTTTGAAGACCATCTGCGGCAGTTTCTCTATAAGGAAAAAGGTCGGGTCTTGCTGATTTCTTGCCTTAGCGGCGCCTTAAAGACCATCACCGACTCCACCCTGGGTCTCAAAGTGGAGCGCCAGGCCAGCGGCCTTCCTCTAAAAGAGTTGGAAGAAAAGATCGCCCGCTTTGACCTGGAGTTGCAGGGGTTGGAGAAAGAGCGGGAGATGTCTCTGCTCCTGCTGGATGGCCGGGTCAAGGGCGTGATTACGGAACTGGACGCCGACTTGGGGGCTTTTAGAAAAGAGACCACCGCCCGCCTGCGCCGGGAGGTGGAGGCGACCTTCCACCAAAAAAGTCGGGCCGCCCTGGATCTGCGAAAGGAGATGGAAGACTATCTTTTTGCGGCGCTGCGAGATGTCTTCACCACCTGGCGGCGCCAGGAGATTGAGAAGCTCTCCCAGGCATTGGCCGACACCCATCAAGACTTCGCTGGCCGCATTAATGCCATCCTGGAACGGTTGACCCAGTTGACCGCCCGCATCTTCGATTTTTCTCTGCGCGGCTTCGCAGTGGAGGAAGCTTTCACGGAGTTGAGGCATTTCTGGTTTAGGTTCAAGGAAGAACCGGTGGGGCTGGAGATCTTGCAAATGACCGTGACCTCCCTCTTGCCCCGGGCCTTGACCAAGGGCTTGCTCCTGAAAAAGCTGTTGGAAAATGTCACCGAGTTGGTGGATAAGCATTGCGGGCGGCTGCGCTACGATTTTCACCAGCGCCTCCAGGAGATTGCCCGGGACTTCCGTCAGACCTGGATCTCCAAGATTGACGACACCACCCAGAGCATCCGCCAGGCCCTGGAGCGGGCCCGGGCTCAAAAGCAGAGCAGCGCTCAGTCTGCCGCGGCCCGGGCGGGACAACTGGATCAGAGTCTGGACGCCATCCTGAAGGCTGAATCGCAACTACTGGCTTTGAAGCAACGCATCGAAACGGCGGCGCCTTAACCATCCGCAGGTCTGTGCAGATATTTGAAAGTAATGATGACTTGATTCCGCCAAGATTGAACCTATGTTTGTTGAGATCTAATCTCGCTCAAGAGGAGGCGGTCATGAAGGAGTTCGAGGAAATCATCCGGGAAAAGGGTCTGCCCAGCGTAGGGCAGACGGTGCGCAGCAAGAAATACGGCACTCTATGGAGAGTCATGGAAAAAAAGGAGATTTGGCGGAATATAGATCCCGACCCCCAAACCAGCGAACCCCGCATGGTACCATGCATTTATCTCCTCTTCTGGAAAGTGCAGGAGGGAACACCTCCCGGAGTTGGAAGGATGATGGGCTATGAATATACGCTTTACGATAACACCTTTGCGCTTAACTGGGACATCGTCAAAGATTAAGCTCTGGCAAACCCGGATTGGGGGTATCTTACGATCCGGGTTTTTCTTTATGGTCAGCAAACCTTTTGCGAAACAAGGGAGGGCGCAATGACCCAAATCATCCTGGCGCGGCACGGCAACACCCCTTGGAACAAAGACAAAATCTTTCGCGGTTCAAAGGATATCCCTTTGGACGACCAAGGCCGGGAAGAGGCCTGGGCTTTGGCGGAATGGCTGAAGGACGAAACCATCCATGCCGCCTACACTTCTCCTCTTTCCCGGTCCAGGGACACGGCGATCGCCATCGCCCGCCACCATAATCTGGAAGTGCTGGATCTGCCCGGCCTCGCCGACCTGAGCTATGGCGACTGGGAAGGGGTGCCCCTGAAGGAGGTCAAGGTCAAATATGCCGATCTCTACCGTCAGTGGGAAGCAGCCCCCCACACCGTGCGCTTTCCCAACGGCGAAACCCTGGAAGAATTGCGCACCCGCGCCCTGGCGGCGGTGGAAGACGCCGTGCAGCGTCATCCGGACCAAACCGTGCTGCTCGTGGGCCATCGGGCAGTGAACAAGATTATCATTGTCGGCTTAATCGGCCTGGACAATTCCCATTTCTGGCGCATCGCCCAGGATACTACCTGTATCAACCGCTTTCACCTGGTGGAAGATCCCCAATGGGTGGGCAAGACCTGGTATATCACCTCCATTAACGATGCCTGCCACCTCCGGGGTATGAAGCGGGGCGCTTTTGTGGATTTTTAATATGGTGCAGGGACTTGGGGTATCAAATCGGCATAAGCCATGAGGTTCTACTGCCCCCGCTGCTGGCGGGACTTTGCTAAAGATGTGACGATATGCCCCCATTGTGGCCTGGATATCCGGGAATTTTGGAAGTCCAGGGACTACGTGGAAAAACTGATCATCGCCCTGGAACATCCGGAAAAGGAAACCCCCATTCGGGCGGCCTGGCTGCTGGGGCAACTCAAGGACTCCCGGGCGGTCCTACCCTTAATTGAGTTGGTCAAAAAGACTGAAGATGTCTATATCGCCAGGGCGGCAGTCCAGGCCCTGGGAGAGATCGACACCCCGGAAGCCCGCCAATTCCTGGGTACCCTCGTCCAGCACCAGGCCAAGATGGTGAGAGATGAAGTGGATAGAATATTGGCCAAGAATGAGAACACACCCAAGCACCTGAAGAAAAGGAGAGGGTTATGAGAATTGAGGAAATAGTCAAGGGTCGATACGGCAAATTCGCCGAGGCGGGTGGCCGCAAGGACCCCTGCTGACCCAGCAAGATACAGCCCGGTTCGGGCTACGCAGTGGAGCAGCATCTCTACAGCCCGGAAGAGCTTGCCTTGGTGCCCGAGGTGGCTCTTAACCTCTCCCGGGGTTGCGGCAACCCTACTGGTTTCGCCAATATTCAGCGCGGCGAGGTGGCGGCGGATTTCGGCTGCGGAGGCGGAATCGACGTCATCCTGGCGGCCAATAAGGTCGGACCGGAGGGAAGAGTAATAGGCATAGATTTCGCCCCTCAGATGATCGAGCGAGCCCGGCAAGCGGTGGCTGCAGCAGGCTTGCACAGGAACATTGAATTTGTGATCGCGGACTTGGATAAAACCGAGCTTCCAAATAGCTCGGTGGATGTGGTGATATCCAACTGCGTCATTAACTTGATCCCCGATAAGGAGGCAGTGTATCGAGAAGCCAGCCGGATTTTGAAATCCGGGGGGCGGATTGCTATTTCCGATATCGTCCTCAGCCAGGCTATCGATCCCGAACTGCAAGAGCGTTTCCAATCCACCTGGCCAGGCTGCCTGGGAGGGGCAATTATTGAAGCAGACTACCTGCAGATATTTGCAAATGCGGGCTTTGCCCGGATTCAGATGGTGGCCCGCCACCTGCTGACCACGGTGGAATTGGCAGCCATGGCCTGTTGTCCCGGTGAAGAATTCACCCCCGCTCCTGCCCCAGAAGACTTGGCCGCGGTTCAGGGGAAAGTGGCCAGCATCAAGTTCAAGGCCGTTAAGCAACTCGGTTAAACTTGTAAAAAGGAGCAGCCATGAGTGATAAAATCGTGTCCGTCCGGGCCGTGGAAATCCTGGATTCCCGGGGCAACCCGACGCTTAAGGCTTACGTCTCCCTGGACAATGGGGTCACCGCCGCAGCGTCCGTGCCTTCAGGCGCCTCCACCGGGGAAAACGAAGCCGTGGAGTTGCGTGACGGGGATAAGAAGCGCTATGGCGGCAAAGGCGTGTTGCAGGCCGTGGAGAACGTCAACACGGTCATCGCTACCCATCTCGTCGGCCATGACCCCGCTCGCCAGGGTGAAATCGACCGCCTGATGATCGACCTGGACGGCACCCCCAATAAAGGCAACCTGGGGGCCAATGCCATCTTGGGGGTGTCCATGGCGGTGGCCCGGGCCGCGGCTATCTCCGCCAGGTTGCCACTCTATCAATACCTGGGGGGCCCTGGAGCGGTGCGCTTGCCTATGCCCCAGATGAACGTGATCAACGGCGGCAAGCATGCCGACAACAGCATCGACTTCCAGGAATTTATGATTGTGCCCATCGGGGCTCCCAGGTTCACTGAAGCCTTGCGCTACTGCTCCGAGACCTTTCATGCCTTGAAGGCCATTCTCAAGAAAAAGGGTTACGCCACCAACGTGGGCGATGAAGGCGGGTTCGCCCCGGATTTAAAAAGCAATGAGGAAGCCTGCGAGGTGATCCTGGCGGCCATCTCCGCGGCGGGATACCAGCCGGGCCGGGACCTGGCCATTGCCCTGGATCCGGCGGCCAGCTCCTTCTTCGTGGAGAGCGTCTATAACCTCAGCAAATCCGGGCAGGGACAGAAGATCAGTGCCGAGATGGTCGATCTTTATGAGGCCTGGGTAGGAAAATACCCCATAGTCTCCATCGAAGACGGCCTGGCGGAAAATGATTGGCAGGGGTTCAAAGAGCTTACTGTGGCCCTGGGGGATAAGATCCAGATCGTGGGGGATGACAACTACGTGACCAACACCCGGTTCATCGCCCGGGGGATTGCCGAAAAATCCACCAACGCCGTGCTAATCAAGCTCAACCAGATCGGCACCGTGACCGAAACCATGGAAGCCATCCACCTTTGCCGCCAGGCGGGTTGGGGCTTCGTCATTTCCCATCGCTCGGGGGAGACGGAAGACCCCTTTATCGCCGACTTCGCCGTGGCCATGGGCGGCGGCCAGATCAAGACCGGCTCGGTTTGCCGGAGTGAGCGCATCGCCAAGTACAACCGACTATTGGAAATTGAAGCTGATCTATGCAAGGACGCGGTCTTTGGCAATCCCATGCTTGGATAACCATCGGATCAAACTCGGAATAGCTATTGCCTCCTGATGCAAGAGGCTACAGGACGTTTCGGCATGCATGGAGGATTATTCCCATATCTGGGAGAAGGCCACCGAAGCCGGATAAGGATAACACTCACGCTTTTGGATGAGGCTCTGGTTAAATTCGAGGAGTGGGCCCAGGGACGGGAAGTTCGTTCCGTCCTTTACATCGAGAAGAACACCCTTGATTCCCAGGTGCGGGTAAAATTGCTGGCCGATATTGCCGGAATCCGGCGCATCATTAAGGAATTACTGGATGATCTGCATCTGGAGGCAAGTCCCCAGGACATCGCCAAAACCATCCGGGGACATTGCTATATCCTCTGGGTGGATGTCCTGGAGATGACGGGCAAGTACCTGCGGGGGTTTGGCGAACCACCGCAGGAGTTGGTTGATTACCTGGACCCAAAGGCCAACCAAATCTTGGAATATCTCGATCACATCAAAACCTTGTTATTGAAACACTAAATATCCTTCCATCTCGACTCTCACCTTTTAGACAAGGACTTCCCATATCCATACTATACCTGAAATTTTTCCCACTCAAGCGATAACTATAGACCCTGGCAAGATAACAATGCTCGCGTTTAGGCTCTCGTTCGACTGGAGGAAAGCGCCCGAAAACCTAAATCTGATTAAAATTATACCACTTATGAACCCACGCCAATCCTTCCCGAGAACTTATACAAACTTAGGCTTTCTTGTTTTCCTCTTGGAGATGGTTAATATTAATCATGGGCGCCGCTACCGCTGACCTTGCGGCAATTTACTAGCGGGTTGTGGAGTGGAGGAAGACTCGCTGGGCCTGAAAGCCATAGTTAGGGCCGTCATGAGACCCGAGGAGGTGAACTTTCTAATCCACATGACCATCTGATTACCACAATCAGTCATCCACTGCCAACCAATTAACCGGTCACTTATGGAAAGGAGGTTTTATGGGGACCGCGGGCAAGATTACGTTATCGGTAATTAAGGCTGATGTGGGTGGTTGGGTCGGGCACAGCACCTGCCATCCGGACATGCTGGCACTGGCCCGGGAAATCGTCCAAAAGGCGGTGGACCGGGGACTCCTGCTAGACGGTAAGGTACTCAATGTGGGTGATGACGTCGAGCTCATCATGACCCACGAGCGGGGCGAAGAGGACGCGGAGATCCACAAGTTCGCCTGGGACACCTTCATGGAGCTCACCGCCCTGGCCAAAAAGATGAAGCTCTATGGGGCCGGCCAGGATATGCTGGGCGACGCCTTTTCCGGCAATGTCAAGGGTATGGGGCCCGGGGTGGCGGAACTGGTCTTCGCGGAGCGCAAAAGCGAACCCATCCTCATCTTCATGGCGGACAAGACCTCGCCCGGGGCCTGGAACCTGCCGCTCTTCCGCATCTTCGGCGACCCCTTCAACACCGTCGGCCTGGTCATCGACCCCAACATGCACCGGGGCTTCCGCTTTCGGGTGATCGACGCCATCGAACGTAAGGAATGGATTCTGTCATGTCCGGAAGACATGTACGATCTACTGGTGTTGATCGGCACCCCGAGCCGCTACCTCATCGAAAATATTTACCGCAAGAAAGACAACGAGGTGGTGGCGGCGGCTTCCTCCCAGAAGCTGGGGCTCATTGCCGGGCGCTACGTGGGCAAGGACGATCCGGTGATGATCATCCGCTGCCAGTCGGGGTTCCCGGCGGTGGGCGAGGTTCTGGAGCCCTTTGCCTTCCCACACCTGGTGGAGGGCTGGATGCGGGGCTCGCACCACGGGCCCCTGATGCCGGTGGCCTTCAAGGACGCCATCCCCAGCCGCTTCGACGGACCCCCTCGGGTCATCTGCGCCGGCTACCAGCTCACTGACGGCAAGCTCCTGGGCCCCATGGACATGTTCGCCGACGTGGCCTTTGACGAGGCTCGCAAGGAGGCCAATCGGGTGGCCAACTACATGCGGCGCCATGGTCCCTTCGAGCCGCATCGCCTGGGCCTCCACGAAATGGAATACACCACCCTGCCCCAGGTGATGGCCTTTATCTTCGAGAAATCGGCCATCCCCCGGCGCAGCGACCTGGAAGAGCAGCTCAAGCAGCGCTATCCGCACCTGAGGGAACTACGGGTGATAGACCCGGGCATCAAGGACCTGGACGCCATCCAGAAGACCGTGGCCCGGGAAGCGGCCTACTACCTCGAGGAAATCGCCACCTCCGGGGCCAGGATCGGCCTGGCCGGCGGCAAGACCCTCTATTACATGATCACCTATCTGGAGCCTGAGCGCCTCACCGGGCTGCAGCTCTACCCTCTGACCCTGACGGGCATTCTCACCATGCCCGGCCTCACTGCCAACGCCCTGGTGGGCATGATGAGCACCAAGTACCCCGACGCCACCGCCTTTAACCTGCCCACCATCCCGAGAAGCTCCCGGGAGTACTATGAAAAGCAGATGGCCGGCAATCCGGAGCTCCTCAAGACCTATCGGGAGATCTGGGACGTGGACATCATGGTCCTGGGGGTGGGCTACCTCACCGGTCCGCTGCCGGGGTTCCAGGCCCTGGCCCAGCAGGAGCTAGCCATCTCCGCGGCCGAGCTGAAGGCCAAAGGCATGGTGGGGGAGATCAACCATATTCCCATCGATGCCCAAGGCGAACCCATGCTGAATGATGACCCGGACCTGGCCAGGCTCACCCGGCGGGTCATCGGGGTGGGGGCCACGGAATTACGGGAAAGGGCCGCCCGGGCCGACCGCTACGTGGTGGCGGTGGCCGGCGGCGTGGAGAAGCAAGAGGCCATCCAGGCCTGCCTGAAGGGCAAGTACTTCAACGTTCTGATCACCGACGCCTACGTGGCCGAGGCGCTGACCCAGGCATGATTCCTGGTGGGGTGGTCCTCCATGCCTGCCAATTGGGGCGGCCAGATACGGCCGCCCCAACCTGTTATGGTCGAAATTATTATTTATGTAGCGATGTTAGTTGTTGATAATATCAGACCTTCATCGGAAATGAGGTTATTGGCACGATAGGATAGCAAATAGCTGCTATTGATGCGCTCCTAAAGATCATTTTGAAGGGTTTCACTATGCGGATCATGAACTAAACGCTTCGCGTGGGGTAGGCCTACCGACTCCATGGTCATAATCAAGCCTTAGACCGCAATCCTTGCAAAAGCAAAACCCCAC
>JAPLJC010000233.1 GCA_026388765.1 Deltaproteobacteria bacterium | reverse complement strand
TACCAGCCGCCCCGGGAGAACCCCTGGATCGAGCAGATCGAGGTGGAGGCCAGCGCCCATCCCTATCACGATTGGAACGCCCGCATCAATACCGAATGTTACAGCCCCAACGCTGCGGCCCGGATTTATGACGGCCAGCACCGCATCCTGGATATTATCAACAACTACGCGCATATCAGCTTCAACTTCGGCCCCACCCTGATTAGCTGGATGGCGGACAAGGCCCCGGAAACCTATGCAAAGATCCTGGAGGCGGACCGCCAGAGCCTGACGGCCCTGGGGCACGGCAACGCCATTGCCCAGGCTTACAGCCACGCCATCCTGCCCCTGTGCAACGCCCGGGACCGGGAAACCCAGATTATTTGGGGCCTCAAGGACTTCGAGCACCGCTTTCAGCGCCCGGCCGTATCCCTGTGGCTGCCGGAGACCGCGGTGAATTACCCCACCCTGGCGGCCCTGATCGACCACGGCATGCAGTTCGTCATCCTGTCCCCCTACCAGGCCAAACGGGTGCGACCGTTGACCGGCGGGGACTGGACCACGGTCCAGGGCCACAGTTTCGACAGCACCCAGCCTTACCGCTGCTTCCTTCCCCTGGAGCCGGGGGAGACCGGCAAACGGCGCTATATCGACGTTTTTTTCTACAATGGCAATGTGGCCGCGGACCTGAGTTTCGGCGACCTGCTCAGCGATAGCTACCGCTTTTCCAGCCGCCTGGTGGAGGGCTTCTCCGCCGACCGCCCCCGTCTCCAGCTCCTGAACGTGGCCACGGACGGGGAGAATTACGGGCATCACAAAAAATTCGGCGACCTGGCCCTGGCCCACGCCCTGACCCAGGTATTGCCCCAGAAGGGCTATCAGCTCACCAATTACGCCGCTTTTTTGGAGATGGCCCCGCCCGCCCGGGAGGTCGAACGCTATTTGGGACCCGAGGGCGAAGGCAGCTCCTGGAGCTGCGCCCACGGGGTGGGGCGCTGGAAGGAGAACTGCGGCTGCTCCACCGGCGGCCAACCCGGCTGGAACCAGCGTTGGCGCGCGCCCCTTAGGGAGGCCTTCGATTTTTTAAGCGAGCGTCTGGCCCGGATTTTCGCGGCGGAGGGACAGAAATACTTCCCAGACCCCTGGGCCGCCCGGGGGTCTTGTAAGTATTGCTGCCCTTTCTCTGCGAAGATCTGGGCCAGGCGCTCGTTCAAAAAATCCAAGGCCTCCCGCAGCGGGGTACGCCAGCGCTGGTTCCAGCCCGGCTGGCCGCCGGTGGAGCAACCGCAGTTTTCCTTCCAGCGGCCGACCCCATGGGCGCAGCTCCAGGAACTGCCTTCCCCCTCCTGCCCCAGATAAAGTTCCACCTCCCGGGCCGGGGGGGACATCTCCAGAAAGGCGGCGTAATTGGTGAGCTGAAAGCCCTTCTGGGGCAGCACCAGGGACAGGGCGTGGGCCAGGGCCAGGTCGCCGAATTTTTTGTGATGGCCGTAATTTTCCCCGTCCGTGGCCACGCTCAGGAGTTGGAGCCGCGGGCGGCCGGCGGTGAAGCCCTCCACCAGGCGGCCGGCGAAGCGGTAGCTGTCGCTGAGCAGATCGCCAAAGCTCAGGTCCGCCGCCACATTGCCGTTGTAGAAAAAGACGTCGAGATAACGCCGTTTGCCGGTCTCCCCCGGGGCCTGAGGCAGGAAGCAGCGGTAAGGCTGGGTGCTGTCCAGGCTCTGACCCGTCACCAAGGTCCAGTCGCCCCCGGTCAAGGGCCGCACTCGTCTGGCCTGGTAGGGGGAGAGGATGACGAACTTCATCCCGTGGTCCGCCAGGGCCGCCAGGGTGGGGTAATTTACCGCGGTCTCCGGCAGCCACATGGCCGCAGCCGGCCGCTGAAAGCGCTGCTCAAAGTCCTTGAGACCCCAGACGATCTGGGTCTCCCGGTCGCGTGCGCGGCACAGGGGCAGGATGGCGTGGCTGTAAGCCTGGGCGATGGCGTTGCCGTGCCCGAGCGCCGTCAGGCTCCGGCGGTCCGCTTCCAGGATTTTTCCATAAGTTGCCGGGGCCATCGCCGCCAGCCAACTGATCAGAGTGGGGCCAAAGTTGAAGCTGATATGTTCGTAGTTGTTGATGATATCCAGGATGCGCCGCTGGCCGTCGTAGATGCGGGCCGCGGCGTTGGGGCTGTAACATTCGGCGTTGATGCGGGTGTTCCAATCGTGATAGGGATGGGCGCTGGTCTCCACTTCGATCTGCTCGATCCAGGGGTTCTCCCGGGGCGGCTGGTAGAAATGGCCGTGGATGACCACGTATCCCAAAGGTCCGGTCTTGGCCGGTAATTGATCCATCAAGTCTCCTGCTTAATATAATCTTGCTGCATATTAATCCGGCCGGCCGATTCCGTCAACTAAAGGGCAGCAAAAGGACGGGAGGGGTGGGGCCCGATTTGATCTTCAGGTATTAAAAGATGCCACAGAAGTCACCGATGTCTCACTGAATTTCATGTAAGACAACTTCGCCAGAATCCACCCGACCGTGAGAGTGACCCCGACGACGAAGGCGTGAGGTTTAGAACGTGTGTGGAGGTTGGAAGATCTAGCCAAGCTTGTAGAATAATTAAAATTAATTTTTAAGGACAGGAAGTCTATTTTCCCCTTGCATTTTGTTGGAAGACGAATTATATTGACCCCATAAAGAGGTCATATGAACTACTTTATGGTTTTTCTGAACTATATAAGAGGTCTGTTAAAATGTTAGCGTCCCTGCTCGGATCAATCAGTGGCGAGAGAGCTCTACTTTTCATTTTTGCGAGAAAAGAAGGGTACGGCCGCGAGATAGCGAGATTTTTCAATACAGATTTGACTCCAATCCAGAAGAAGCTGGAAAGGTTTGAAGCCGGTGGAATTTTATCTAGCCGTCTTGCCGGGAGAACTCGTCTATATTCATTCAATCCAAGATACGCCTTTAAGCCAGAGATCGAAAACCTTCTCAAAAAGGCTTTAACTTTTTATCCCTCAAATGAGCGTGAAGCGCTTTTATTGAATAGACGCAGGCCGAGAAGAAGCGGTAAGCCATTGTGAAGCTAATCAAAGATATGTCAATTGGAGAATTAGCAGCATTTATAAGCAGTCATCTCAAACGCAATGGTATTGATGTTGTCTTATCGGGGGGAAGTTGCGTCTCAATTTATACTGAAAATAAATATGCTTCTCTTGATTTGGATTTTATTGAATTTAATTATATTGCCAGAAGAAAATTAAAAAAGGTCCTTTTGGAAATAGGCTTTTATGAAGAAAATAGGTATTTTAGAAATGGTGAAACAGATTTTTTCTTAGAATTTCCGCCAGGGCCGCTAACTGTAGGGGAAGAACCGGTAAAAGAAGTTATTACGTTGAATTTCCCTACGGGTGAATTAAGAATTATTTCCCCAACTGATTGTGTTAAAGATAGACTTGCCGCGTATTATCATTGGGGCGACCAACAGAGTTTAGAGCAAGCAGTGTTGGTTGCCAAAGATAAAAAGGTAAACCTGGAAGAATTAGAACGATGGTCTAAAGTAGAGGGTAAGCTATCGTTCTTCCTCGAAATAAAAAAGCGCTTCGAAGTTCACTAAATGCGCTAATCATATTGATAAAAAATTAATCAGCCAAGACTAACCATTCCCTGGCGGACCCAGGGTCGCCTTTTTATGCCTCGATTTCAAAATGGCCACTACCGAGGGGCCTTGCCCCTTGACAAGATATAAAAAGCCGATAAACTAAACCTTCTAAAGTTTTGAATTGGAGGCATACGTGTACGCCATCATCCAAACGGGTGGGAAACAATATCGGGTTGCCCCCGGCGACGTGCTCCGGGTGGAGCGCTTGCCGGGCGAACGCGGCGACGAAGTGCAGCTGGACCAGGTGCTCCTGGTGACCAGCGACGGCGGCGAGGTCCGGGTGGGCACCCCACTGGTGGAAAACGCCAGCGTTAAGGGCCAGATTTTGCGGCAAGGCAAGGCGAAAAAGATCCTGGTCTTCAAAAAGAAACGCCGCAAGGGCTACCGCCGCCGGCAAGGGCACCGGCAGTTGTTTACCGCCGTGCAAATCCAAGAAATTACCGTCTAATTGGCTGTAGGGGCGAATCTTGTCTTCGCCCTCGCCTGGCTCCAAGTAGAGGAGTATTTACCATGGCACATAAAAAAGCCGGCGGCAGTTCCCGCAACGGCCGGGACAGCGCCGGACAGCGCCGGGGCGTCAAGCGCTTCGCCGGGCAGATCGTCAAGGCCGGCACCATCCTGGTGCGCCAGGTGGGCACCCGCATCCATCCCGGGAACAACGTGGGCCTGGGCAAGGATTACACTCTGTTCACCAAGATCGACGGGGTGGTGGCCTATGAGGCCTTCGGCAAAGATCGCAAGCGGGTCAGCGTTTATCCCCAGACTTGAAATCCTTCCCTGACGAGGTTTCCATCACGGTCCGGGCCGGCAACGGCGGCCCGGGCTGCGTCAGCTTCCTCCGGGCCCGGTTCCAGCCCGTGGGCCGCCCCGACGGTGGCAACGGCGGGGCCGGGGCCGACGTCATCCTGGAGACCTCTCCCCGCCTGCGCACCCTCGCCGATTTCCGGCGCCGCCGCGTCTTCCAGGCCGAAAACGGCAAGCGCGGTCGGGGCCGGGACTGTCACGGCAAGGCCGGCGCCACCCTGGTCATTCCGGTCCCCCTCGGGACCCGGGTCTTTAATGCCGACGGCCGGCTGTGGCGCGACCTGGTCACCCCGGGTGAACGCCTGGTGGTGGCCAAAGGCGGCCGGGGCGGCAAAGGCAACGCCCATTTCACCTCTTCCCGGATGCGCTCGCCCCGCTTCGCCCAGCCCGGGGAACCGGGCCAGGAGCGCCAGATCCACCTGGAGCTGCAAATCCTGGCCGACGTCGGCCTGGTGGGCCCCCCCAACGTCGGCAAGACTTCTCTCCTCAAAGCCCTAACCGCCTCCCAGGCCCGGGTGGACGTCTTTCCTTTCACTACCCTGACCCCGCAGCTTGGCGTCCTGGTCCCGGTGGATGATCGGGAGCCCTTGATTCTGGCGGAGATCCCCGGCCTGATCCCCGGGGCGCACCTGGGCAAGGGCCTGGGGCACCAGTTTTTGCGCCACATTAGGCGGACCCGGCTGCTGGTGCAGGTCATCGACCTGAGCGTCGTGGACCCGGCCCAGCCCCTGGCCCTGTTACAGGAATTGGAAAAAGAATTTCGGGCCTTCGACCCTAAGTTGCTGGACAAACCGCGGCTGATCGCGTTAAATAAAATCGACCTGTTGCCGCCGGATTTTCCCCGGCAGCAGGTGCTCGAGGCTTACCTCACGGCCGGCTGGCGCTGCCTCATGGTTTCCGCCAAGGCGGGCCAGGGGCTTGACGCCTTGAGCGACGCCATCTGGGAGGAGTTCAGCCGCGACGGCCATGACCTCGATGCGGCAACCATACCTGAGTAAGACCCGGAGAGTGGTGCTCAAGCTGGGGAGCGCCGTCTTGACCGCGCCCGACGGCCTCAACCGGCCCCTGATCGAGCGGCTGGTGGCGGAGAGCGGCTCGCTGCGGGGCGGCGAGCGGGAGTTCATCATCGTCTCTTCCGGGGCCATTGCCGCGGGCTGCCGCAAGCTGGGCCTGAGCAGCCGCCCCAGCGGCATTCCCCAGCAGCAGGCGGTGGCCGCCGCCGGCCAGAGCGCCCTGATGCAGGTCTATGAAGAGGCCTTCGCCCAAATCGGCCTCAAGGTGGCCCAGATCCTCCTGACCCACGACGACCTGGAGTCCCGCCAGCGCTTCCTCAATGCCCGCAACACCATCCTCACCCTGCTGCAGTGGCGGGTGGTGCCCATTATCAACGAAAACGACTCCGTCGCCACCCATGAGCTCAAGTTCGGCGACAATGACAACCTGGCCGCCCTCATCTGCAACCTGGTGGGCGCCGACCTGCTCATCCTCCTAACCGACACCGACGGCCTCTTCGATCAAGACCCCCGGGAACACCGCGACGCTAAGCTGGTGCCCCTGGTGGAGTCCTTCGACGCCAAGCTCGAGAAGGCCGCCTCGAGCCGGGCCGGGGCCCTGGGCCAGGGCGGCATGGGCAGCAAGCTTCAGGCCGCCAAAAAGGCGGCGGCCGCCGGCCTCCCCACCATCATCGCCAACGGCCTGACTCCCGGCATCCTGACCAAAATCTTTGCCGGCGAGGAAGTGGGCACCTTATTCCTGCCCCAGGCCCAAAAACTGAAAAGCCGCCAATACTGGCTGGCCTACAACGTCAACCCCAAGGGCGCCATCCTGGTGGACCAGGGGGCCTGGGAGGCCCTGGCCAAGCGGCAGAAAAGCCTGCTGCCCGCCGGCATCGTCGCGGTCTTCGGCGGCTTCGGCAAGGGCGCCGCCGTGCAGCTCATGGACCCGGAAGGCCGCCCCTTCGCCATCGGCCTGACCAACTACTCGGCCCGGGACATCGGCCGCATCCAGGGCCGCCAGACCAAGGATATCGAACAATTCCTGGGCCAAAAGGGCTACGACGAAGTCATACATAGAGATAACTTGGTGATTTTCCCGGAGATATGACGATATAGATCTGGCGTGCACGGCACACCCTATGTATATATAGGCGCGGTAATTGATAGAAAAAATTAAAAAAATTCCTGACCTTATCAAAAAACTTTACCGTATTGTTTCCGAACTAGAAATATTATTTCCTAATAGACCGTTTACACTCGATGGCCATCTCGTTGGAAGCCTGGGAGAAGTTTTGGCAGCTCACCTCTATGACCTTGAATTCCCTGTTCCACAGAATGTCATGACGCGAAATCAAAGAGTGGGAAATTTGTTCAAATAAAAGCTACGCAGGGCAAACGTGTTGGAATCCGGCATAATCCAGAGCACTTAATTGTGCTTCGGATTACTCGTGATGGTTTGCCGGAAGAAATATATAATGGTCCCGGAGAACTAGCTTGGAATAAGGCCGGGAACGAGCAAAGCAATGGGCAGAAATCGATATCGACAAGCAAGCTTCGCCAACTCATGCAAGCAGTTCCCAATAGTGCAAAGTTACCTATGACAATGAAGGGGTAAAGCATAATGCCCAACCGCGCCCGTGATTGGTTCAACCAGGCGGTCAGGGACCTGGAGCAGGCCCAGGACTCCCAAAAGGCCGGACGCCACGAATGGGCCTGCTTTGCGGCCCAACAGGCGGCCGAAAAGGCCGTGAAGGCCCTGCACCTGCACCTGGCGCAGGAGGCCTGGGGGCACGTTATTGCCAAATTGCTCCAAGAATTGCCAGAATCGGTGCAGGTGTCGGAAAATTTGTTAGAGAAAGCCCGGGTGCTGGACAATTTTTATATCCCGGCCCGCTACCCCAACAGCCATCCCGAGGGAGCGCCATTTGAACATTACGGACCCCTGCAAAGCGAGGCGGCCCTGTCTTATGCCCGTGAGATCATTGACTTCGCCCGTGCTCAAATGGCCTGACGCCCAAAAGGTAGTCCAGGCCCTGAAGCGGTGGGTTGAAAAAGTAATTACCAACCGGCCGGACATCATGCGCATCGGCTACTTCGGCTCCTATGCCCGGAGGGACTGGGGCGTGGGCAGCGATTTGGACCTGATTGTCATCCTGGAGAACTCCGACCGGCCCTTTGAAAGGCGGGCGAGTGAATTTGATACCTTAGAACTACCTGTACCGGTGGATATTCTGGTTTATACTCAAGAAGAATGGTTATCTCTAAAAGAGCAGCGGAAGTTTTTTCAAACGTTGGAAAAAGAAGCGATTTGGGTTTACCCGTAAAAACCTTAAGGACGTAAACCGTGAACCTCGACGACGCCATAGTATTGGAAACCTTTGCCAGCCGTATTGAGGCGGAGATGGCCGCGGGCTTGCTGGAGTCCGAGGGCGTCGAGGCCATGGTCATGGCCGACGACGCCGGCGGCGCCTACCCCATGCTCCAGTTCATCCGGGGGGTCCGCCTCCTGGTCTACCGGGAGGACGAAGCCCGGGCCCGGGAGATCCTCAAGGACATGGAGGCAGTCCCGGACGAATCCTCAGAGTGAAGCTTGGGAAAGAGTGGTTTTGAAGTTGTGGGGGCGGGGTCTCCCCGCCCTTTTAGAGACTCGGCGTCTAATAATCTGAGGCAAAAACAGGAATGACCCCGAACCCGCCTCGCCGCGTTTCCCTCCGCCTTCCAGATTTTGATTATTCCCAGGAAGGAGCGTATTTTATTACCATTTGCGTTAAAGAGCGGAAATACTTATTCGGCAACATTGTCGATAACGAGATGAATTTAAATGAGTTTGGCAAAATCGTGGCCGCCACCTGGGATGATTTATCTTCCTATAATCCCGCGATAAAATTAGATGCCTCCACGGTAATGCCTAACCATGTGCATGGGATCATCATCATCACCGGGGCCAAGACGGGCGGGGAGACCCCGCCCCTACAAAAACCGCCGGCCTTGGGCCAGATTATGGGGTATTATAAATATCAATCTACCAATAGAATTAATGCATTGAGGAAAGCGGCTGGGGCGGCCGTCTGGCAAAGAGGTTATTATGAACATGTGATTCGTGACGATGAATCATTGAACCGTATATAGAGAATACATCGTCAATAATCCGCAGTGCTGGCACCTGGATCGGGAGAATCCCCAGGCAAAGGAAAAAGATGGTTTTGACAGTTGGTTGGCATCAATCAAGGGAAGGCCTGACCAGATAATGGAAAAACCACAGATCAAAATTTGACCAAACTATAGGAAACCAACATGGACATTCCGGATATGGTTCGCAATCTGGCCGTGGAGGCCAGGGCCGCGGCCCGGCAGGTGGGCAATCTTTCCCGCGCCGTCAAGGACCGGGTCATCCTGCGGGTGGCGGAACTTCTGGAGGAACGCCGCACCGCCATTCAAGCGGAAAACCGCCGGGATCTGGACGCGGCGGTGGCCCAGAACTACCCGGCGGCCTTCCTCGACCGCCTCACCCTATCGGATAAAACCATCGGCTCCATGATCAAGGGCTTGCAAGAAGTGGCGGCCCTGCCGGACCCGGTGGGCGCGGTGACCGGCATGTGGGTGCGCCCCAACGGCTTAAAAGTCGGCCGCCAGCGCATCCCCCTCGGGGTGATCGGCTTTATTTACGAGTCCCGGCCCAACGTCACGGTGGACGCCGCCGCCCTCTGTCTCAAAAGCGGTAACGCCGTGATCTTGAAAGGCGGCAAGGAATCGATCCACTCCAACATGGCCCTGACCGAGCTGATGCAGGAGGCCCTGTCGGAGGCCGGGGCGCCCCAGGCGGCGGTGCAGGTCATCCCCAGTATCGCCCGGGAGGCCACCCTGGAGCTGCTGAAACAGGACGAACTGGTGGACCTCATCATCCCCCGGGGCGGCGAGGGCCTGATTCGCTTTGTGGCGGAGCACTCCCGCATCCCGGTCTTGAAGCACTACAAGGGGGTGTGCCACATCTTCGTGGACGCGGGCGCAGACCTTACGATGGCCGAAACCGTCTGCTTCAACGCCAAGGTGCAGCGCCCCGGGGTCTGCAACGCCATGGAGACCATGCTGGTGCACGAGCAAGCTGCCGCGGAGTTTCTGCCCCGGATGTTGGCCCGCTTCCGGGCGGCCGGGGTGGAAATCCGCGGCTGCCCCCGCACCCGGGAGATTGCCCCTGAGGTCGTCCCGGCCAATGAGGCGGACTGGGGCTTCGAGTTTCTCGACCTGATCCTGGCGGTGAAGGTGGTGCCGGACCTGGACGCGGCCCTGGACCACATTGCCCGCTACAGCTCCAACCACACCGAGGCCATCATCACCCGGGATTACGGGCGGGCCCAGCGCTTTTTGAAGGAAGTGGACTCTTCCGTGGTCCTGGTGAACGCCTCCACCCGTTTCAACGACGGCGGTGAACTGGGCCTGGGGGCGGAGATCGGCATCAACACCTCCAAGCTGCATGCCTTCGGGCCCATGGGCCTGGAAGAACTCACCACCACCAAGTTCATCGTTTATGGCGACGGCCAGATCAGGACCTGAGAATAAGGGCAGTGGTTCATAATTCCGGAGCAGGTTGATTAACGGCAGCGATAACTGATTTAATTCCCCCTCACCCTAACCCTTTCCCCCCTTGGGGGAGAGGGGCTAAAGAAGAGTTCCGGTAATACGCCCTCCCCCCCGGCGGGGAGAGAGGGCTGGGGTGAGGGGGGGGGTTAAAACGTCACCGTATTTATGCAATCATCTACTGAGCGCCGACCAAGGCTGGGTCTCTTCGGGGGGACCTTCAACCCCATCCACTTCGGCCACCTGCGGGCCGCGGAAGAGGTCTGCGAGGCCCTGGCGTTGCACCACCTCTGGTTCATCCCCGCGGCCCACCCGCCCCACAAGGCGCCCCAGGTTCTTACCCCCTTCGAGGTGCGCCTGGAGATGATCCGGCTGGCGGTGGGGAATCATCCGGTCATGGCGGTTTCCGACCTCGAGGGGCGCCGTCCCGGCATGTCGTACTCCATCGAGACCCTGCGCCTACTCCGGGAGGAGGTTGGTCCCACCTGGGAGCTTTACTTCATCCTGGGACTGGACGCCATGCTGGAGATCCGGACCTGGAAGGACTATGCCCAGCTTTTTGAGCTGTGCCATTTCGTAGTCCTGGACCGGCCGGGCTATGACCGCAGTCGCCTCGAGGAAATGCTCACCCGGAATGTCCAACCGCAGTTTCAAGCCCTTGAGGGCGGCGCCGGATTTCAGCATCTTTCGGGTTATAAGGTATTATGGCAGCAGACCACGCTGCTGGATATTTCCGCCACCGGCATCCGCCGCCTGGTGCACCAGGGGCGTTCCATCCGTTACCTCTTGCCCGAGCCGGTGCGAGGATATATAATTAATCAAGGACTATACCGATAAGGAGAATATTACACGGCGCCTTCAGCCCCCCTCACCTCGCCAGCCCTGGCGGAGCTGGCCCTCAAAATCCTGGCGGATCACCAGGCCCTGGAGCCGGTACTCCTTGAGGTGAAAGAACATTGCTCTTTCGCGGATTTTTTCATCATCTGCTCCGGCGCCTCCAAGCGCCAGGTACTGGCCCTGGCGGAGCACCTGCAAGAAGAGCTGGCCAAGGTCAGGGTCAAGCCCCTGGGGGTGGAAGGGCTCCAGGAAGGTCTCTGGGTCTTGATGGATTACAATACCCTGGTGGTCCACATCTTTTTCCAGGAACTGCGGCATTTTTACGATTTGGAAGGTCTGTGGGCCGATGCTCTCCAGATCGAGATCACGCCGCCTCCTGCGGCCATGTCTCCCACCACCGGCGTGCCGGAACCGGTAGAGAACCCTGGGGAATCCGAGTCCTCCGGTCATGAATAATTTTCTCTTATTCTTCAGGAAGCCGGCGCTAATCATCTTTCTGGGCGCCTGCGTGCTCCTGGCGCCGATGCGCCCCGCCTGGGCGATTTTCGAAGAATTTCAGAGTTTAACCGCCGAGAAAGAGAAGCAGATAGGTCAAGAGTTTCTCTTAGAGATCCAACAACAAGTCCCTCTCATCGAAGATGCGTTCCTGACCTCTTATTTAAATCAAATTGGCCAAAAACTGGCGTCCCAGATGGGAACCCAGCCTTTTCATTACAAGTTTTTCCTGGTGAATGATCCCACGATGAATGCCTTTGCCGTGCCGGGCGGTTATATCTTTATCCATACCGGCATGATTCGGATGGCCGAGCGGGAAGGTGAACTGGCCGGGGTTATAGCCCACGAAATTTCCCACGTCTATTGCCGACACATGGCCAAGATGATGGAAAAATCCAGGGTGGTCACCGTCGCCACCTTACTCGCCACCTTGGCGTCGGTATTTGTGGGTGGAGCCTTGGCGCAGCCCCTGATCATGGGTGCCATGGGCGCGGGCGAAAGCGCCATGCTGAAATACAGCCGGGACAATGAAGCTGAGGCTGACGGTATGGGGTTCAAATGGATGGTCAAGGCCGGCTATAATCCCCGGGACATGGTGAGCATGTTCAGCAAGATGAACAAGCAGCGGTGGTTCGAGGGGGGTAAGGTGCCTATCTACCTGCGCACTCACCCTTACACCGACGATCGCATCGTGGAGCTCTCCCACCAATTGGCCATGCATCCAAGCGAGGTGCCGGCGGAAAAAAACAATCCTGATTTCCAATATTTCCAGATCAAGCTGGAGTCCATCTGCGGCAACCCCAATCAACTTTTACGGCGTATGACCCAAGAAGCTATTCGTGACCCGAAGAATGCCGCTTTCCCATACGGTAAAGCCCTGGCTCTGGCCAAGCTGGAAAAGCATGAGGAAGTCCTGGCAGCTTTTCAGCAGGCTTTGCAGGTTGCCCCTGATAATCCGTTAATCAATAGAGACTTAGCCATTTTTTATTTCCATTTGAACCGTTACGCCGAAGCCCAGCCGATTTTACAGCGGCTGTCGCAACGATATCCCCAGGATGATGTTGTGCTTTATTATCTGGGGCGCGTCTGCCAGGAACGCAAGCAGACCGATCAGGCCTTGCCCCTATTCGAGAAGGTTCACAAGCTGAATCCCACCTTCAGCGAAGTTTACTACAACTTGGGCATCCTCTACGGCGAAAAGGGACAATTGGGCCTGGCCCACTATTATTTGGGATTTCATAGCCTCAAGGTCAAGGCCATGCCCACGGCCCTGTTCCATTTTCAGAAGGCCTTAAAGAACCTGTCGCCGGGGGATGGCCGCTATGCCGAAGTGCGGCAGCAAGTGGTCCGGCTGGAAAAGATGAAGGTCAAGGTACGCGACTGAGCTTGGCATTGCCCCCCGGCAGCCTGCGGGAGTGAGGCAATTTCCGAGCTAACGGCATCAGGGAGCCCGGCTATGCCCATTTATGAATATCAGTGCCAGGAATGCCGCCGGGTTTCCGGTTTTTTGATCATGAACCTCAAAGAGCCTTTCACTCCTGTCTGCCCCAGATGCGGCAGCCACTCCCTGACCCGGGTTCTGTCCCGGGTGCACGTGCGCCTGTCGGAGGAAACCCGCCTGGAGCGGCTGGCTGACCCCGGAGCCTGGGGTGGGGTGGATGAAAACGACCCCAAGAGCATGGCTAAGATGCTCAAAAAAATGACCCAGGAGATGGGTGAGGATACCGCCGACGATGTGGACCAGTTGGTGGAAGAGGCCATGGCCAGCGGCGAGGGGCAGTCCGGAGAGGACTCCTTTTAGCCTCACCTGCGGTTAAATCATCCTCCAACTCACCTCCTGACCACCCATGGACAAACCTGAGCCGTCCCCTGGGGGGCTTATCCCGAATTATTCAGAAGTGTTTTTATGGAGAACAGCCGCCCTCGGCTGCGCTTTCGCAGGCGAGGGCGCCTGCTCTCCATTTTCCGGCCTAAAATTCCGCCTCCAGCAGCAGGAGAATGGCAGGCGACACCGGTGCCGGTGGCTTGCCTATCTGGGCCAAGCCTTCGGAAAAAACAATTTTGCCGTCAGTATCCTTCAGATAGAAGAGGGCAAAGTCATTCCAGGGGCTCTGGTCCCCGGCCAGGAAGGCCCAGTTAAAAGTGAATCTGCTCTCCGGAGGCAGGGAGATGGGGGTTTCCAGGATGCAACCGGTGGTGCCCGCCTGATGGCTGGCATTTTGAAAGGTCTCGGTGCCGACCCCTGTGCCCAGGCAGAGCTGGTGGGAAAAGTATTCACCCTGGGTGGCGGTATATACCTCACCGCTTGAGGCAGTGACCGTAGTAGTCACCTCGGCGCAACTCTCCCCCAAGAGGGCATAGCCGGAGTAATCTCCCAGTTCGAAATCGCGGTTTAATGAGCCGCCACCATGGCTCAGGTTGTCCAACAGCAGCTCCGAATAGGCCGAGTCGTCAATGACGTTGCTCACGACGAATCCCGCCGTACCGGTAAACCCGGCCGGGCCGGTTTGATAGACGTAGGTTTGCCAACCCGTATCGCCGTTATCGGGCACGAAAACCCAGGCATGCGCCTTCATCTCTCCAGTAAAAATGATCAAGAACACCAGCAGAAACAGCAATTTCCTCATGACCCGCCTTCCTTTCTTTGCCCCCGTTAGACCGATTCGCCATTAAACGGTGGTTTTTGGTAGCTGCAGGCCTGGCAAAGAACCGGCGCCGCCCAGGCGAGACGCCTGTGCCACCAGAAAACTCATCATTTAATCGCTTTAAAAAGCATTTTCCATGCCACAAATTTTCGTGGTTAATCCGGGAAAGTCTGGGGATTAAACGGCCAAGCCTGGGGGTTAACTCGTGGAGAGGCAAGAAGTGTGGGTGTAAAGCCTAGCACCAAATTCGTTCGGACCGGCAACGAATAATAGTTAGGCATCACTATGGGCATGACCGCCGTCTGGGACCTGCGGCGGCAACCGGGCTTAACCGAAGGTGCCGCGGCCACGACCTGCCGAGGCGGATAAGCAAGCCCAGTAATCCTTTTAAAAAACCACTGAGGAAATAAGAGAGGCTCTCATGCCTCAATAATATGGTGTTCTTTTTCGACGCAAGTCGTTTCGGACTGAAACCCTTTATTGGACGCGCTCCGGGCCCGGGGGCGCCGGGTCGGGTTCCCCGGTAGGACCTTCTTCCTCGGAGACCCCGGCAGCCTCACTAAAACGATGGGGAATGCGGATGGTCACCATGGTGCCTCGGCCCAGCTTGCTGTCCAGGGTGATGGTGCCCCGGTGCTCATCCACGATCTGGCGCACAAAGACCATCCCCAAACCGGTGCCCCCAAGTTTGGTGGTGTAAAAGGGCACAAAGACCTTGTCCACCACCTCCGGGGCCATCCCCCGGCCGGTGTCCTGGATCACCAAAACCACGAAATCCTTATCCATGGCAGTGTGGATCATGATGGTGCCGCCGGGGTGGGTGGCTTCCACCGCGTTGCGCAGCAGGTGAGCCAGAGCCACTTTCAACAGATGTTTATTCAAGCGCCCCACCAGGGGTTCGGGGGAAAATTCGCTCACCAGGTTGAGGTTCTTGGCCCTGAGTTCCGGCCGCAGCAGGTCCAGGGTGGCCTGGACGATAACGTTCAAATCTTCTTGCGCAAAAAAAGAGGTCTTGCGCTGGGCCAGGGTCTCGAAGCGCTCCACCATGTGCTCGATGCGCTTGGCCTCCTCGGCGATGGCCGTGGCCCAGGCCCGGCTGGGGTCAGATACGTCGGTCTTTCTGAGCAGGCGGTGGCTGAAGCCGCCGATCACATGCAGGGGGTTGCGGATGCCGTGGGCCATGCCCAAGGCCATCTCCGACATGGTGCGCTCCATCACCAGGGCCTCCATCTCCCGGTTTAGGGCCAGGATCTCGTGGCTGGTCTCTTCCATGTGGTGGTGGTCCGCCTCCATGCGCCGGTACATGCGCTGGATGCGGTGGAAGAAAAAGGTGATGGTCGCCACGGTGACGTAAATGATGGTATCGAAGCCGCCGAAGATCCGGCGCACCTCGCCCAATTGGGGATGATCCCAGTAGCCGATGAGATCCTGCAGGCCATGGGAAATAAGATGCGTAAAGCCGAAGATCACGAAGACGATGGCCAGCCAGTTGAGGAAGAGCCACAGGGCGTTTTCCGGGTCACGGGCCACCAGGATACGGCTCTGTCTCAGGGCCAGGCAGGTAAGAATAATGACGCTTACCGAGGCGGCATATTCCAGGATCCACAGGGGCGCAAGATATAAGGACATCATCGCCCCTCGAACTCTTCGGAGCGCGGCTCTTTGGCCAGGGCCTTGAGGCCGCGGTAGAAGAGGTAAAAGGCCGGCAGCAGCAGCACGAAGTGGTCGATTTTGGTAACGTAGAACAACCAGGTGTGGGCGTCTGACATGAGGAGCTGCCGGGAGAACCCCTGCCCCATGATTACCGGGTTGAGCAGGGTCCACTCGGTCCAATGGCCGATAAAAGCGTCGAGGTTCCACAGGGCCAGAAACCCCCAGGCCCAAACGAGGCAGTGAAAGCCGCGAAACCTCTGCAAGCCGGTCTGATAGATTTCCCGGATGAAGAAGAGCATCGCCGCGCCGAACAGGATATGGGCGGTCTGATGTACGTAAGAACCTTCGGTGGGCCATTCGAAGCTGAAGGCCAGGACGCCTGGCGGTGCCAGCAGCAGCAGGGCGAAAACTGCGAAGATGACGGCCGGGGAGCGCCTCATGCGGTTAGCCTCACTTGCTTCTATTCTGAGCATACCTGGGGAAATTGTCAATGAGTTCAAGGTTCAAAGTTCAGGAGACCACTTGTAAGTGAAAAACTTTGAACCTTGAACTTTGAACCTTGAACCTTGAACTATTTTTACCCCCGGTAGCCCAAAGTGCGCAGGGCCCGGGGGTCCTTGCGCCAATTCTTCCAGACCTTGACCCAGAGGTCAAGATAGACGTGGGCGTCCAGCAGGGCTTCGATTTCCTTCCGGGCCTCGGCGCCGATGGACTTGAGCAAGCGGCCCTGCTTGCCGATGATGATGGCCTTCTGGGAGTCCCGCTCCACGTAGATTATCGCCTGGATGCGCACCAGCTCGGGCCGCCGGGACTCGTCGAACTCCTCCACCACCACGGCCACGGCGTGGGGCACCTCTTCCTTGGCGTGGTGCAGGACCCGTTCCCGGATGAGCTCTCCCGCCAGGAAGCGCTCGGTGGCCTCGGTGTCCTGGTCCGGGGGGTAAAAGGGGGGTCCCGCCGGCAACCGTTTGGTGATCTCGGCCAGCAGGTCAGCCATGCCGTCACCCAGCAGGGCGCTGATGGGGATGATGGGCGAGTCGGGAAACTGATCATGGTAGGCCTGGATCAGGGGCAACAGCTTGGGCTTGGGGACACTGTCGACCTTATTGATAGCCACGATCAAGGGCCGCTTAATCTGCCGCAAATGGGGCAGGAGCACGGTATCCTGCCGGTCCGGGGGCCGGGGCTCGTTGAGCCAGACCACCACGTCGGCTTCGGCCAGGGCGGTGAGGGCCGCCTGCACCAGGGATTCGTTCAAGGCCCCCCTCGGGTCGATGACGCCGGGGGTGTCCAGAAAGAGCATCTGGGCCTCCGGCAGGTTGACAATGCCCAACAACCGAAAGCGGGTGGTCTGGGGCTTGGGCGAGGTGATGGCGAGCTTCCCCCCCACCAGCCGGTTCAACAGGGTGGACTTCCCCACATTGGGATAGCCGATGAGAGCAATGTAGCCGCATTTGAAGGCTTCAGACATACCCTATTATAAGCGATTCATCTCCGTTTATTCATCAATATTGGCAAAAGTTCGCAAGTTTCCTTCTATGATTCAGCATTTTCCCGCCCCGCTAAGTGCCGTTGGGATAAGTAATCCCTTTATATTCTCGACTCTCAAGCTAAATTTGATTTTTTTCTGGTGCTAAAAAGATATTTTGATATTTTTTTAATTTATTTTTTGCTATAGTCCGTCCCACGATAGGGAAACCATAGGATATCAGGAATATTTTAGCTTAACCTCGACTGAGAAGTCAGAAGGGCCACTATGGGAGGAACCATGAAGGGTCGCTTACCCCGCTCCGTGGTAATTACAGGTATGGTTTTGGCCACTGCTATCAGCCTGCTGGCGGGATGCGCCACCATGCGCTATGCTGGCGCCCCGGAACCGTCGTTTAATATCAATGATGATATCAAGGAGCTCAGCCTTTGTTTCGAGGGGAGCACCTCCATCACTAAATTCTACGGAAATCCCAGTGAGCAAGCGCGCGATGAGTTCATAGTCGGCCGCCTTACCCTGATGAACTTGCGTTACCTTAAGTTCATCCGCAACTTGACTTCCGAACGTCAGCTGCTGGATTCGGCTACTGCGATTACTGCAATGGGGCTTGGTCTTGCCGGCTCTATGGTGCCACTGGCCCAGACGACTAAAATCCTCGCCAGCGTATCAGCCGGCGTGGCTGGCACAAAGGAGGTGATCGATAAAAACTATTACTTCGAAAAAACCATTCCGGCCCTCGTCGCCCAAATGAACGCCGAGCGGCAGAAAGCGTTAACCCCGATACTGGAAGGCATGCAAAAGGATATTAAGCAATATCCGTTGGGTAAGGCTGTCGTCGACCTCAACAACTATTACATCGCAGGAACCTTTGCCGGCGCCATTCAATCCATCCAGGTGGATGCGGGTAAAAAGGAGGAAGAACAGAAAGTTGTCAATCGTAGGCTTACCATGCCGACCCCGGAGCAGAAAGCCGCTCATACAATACTTAAAGCCTACTTCGCAAAAAAATACCTGGAATATCACAAAGACCAGGTGAAGGAAATTGACAAACTCAAGAAAGCGCTGAAGAACTTAGGAAAGGCAGATGCAGATATTCCACCGGACAAGGAAATCATCAAGTACCTTCATGGGTTATGGGACGCGACAAATGACGTTGAAATTCTAAACGCTCTTAAGGCCGCTAGTGTCAGCATTAATTGAGCGACTTTATGGTTTTTTGAAAGGAGGCATTTCTCATGGAAACCCTGCGATATCCCATTGCGGGAGATAACAATCTCGCGAAAATAAATGAAATTATTTCCTTCCAGGAAGATCACGATTATGAATTCCTGGATAGTAAGATTGCCTATGAAGAAGGCGAGGCGGTAAACTTGGTCACCTTCAAACATTATGATGAGCCTACAGATGTAAAGGAATTGATACTAATAGAAAAGGGGCAGGAAGTGCCGGACAATGCAAAAAAACCTTCGTTTTGGGAAGGAGTAATGGTGACGGGCGGAAAGCTGGCTGTGGTGGAGGCCTACCGGGCGAAATAGGAGATGGGAGGCCAATTTACTTAACTTTAACAAGGAGGAAAAAGTTATGGGATACGAAAACGTTGGCCGGGTCTGGACCCTGGAATCTTTCACCCAATATTTGACTACCATCGAAAAACCGGATTGGTGCGAAGCCATTACTTTGCATAATACTGCCGACCCTTCCCTGGCGGATTTTCCTAACGGGCTCACGCTCAGTTACATCGAGAACACTCGGGACTATTACATCAATGAACTAGGGTGGAGCGCCGGACCGCATCTCTTCGTGGACGAGGACCAGATTTTTGGCATGTGCGATTTGCGCAAAAAAGGAGTTCATGCCAAAAGTTTTAACCGTTTTGCCATTGGCATCGAGGTTCTCGGCAGTTACGACTCCGAAGACCCGCATAGCGGCCGGGGTCTCGCCTGTTGGCAAAATGCGGCTGCGGTCGTGCGCGCCCTACTCGGTTGGCTGGGCATCGAAGCCAATGAAGAAACTATTCTTTTCCATCGTCAAGAGCCGGATGCCCATAAGACTTGTCCCGGCACCAAAGTTGAGAAAGGCTGGGTGCTGGGCCTCATCGCCGCAGCCACGGTACCGTGAGGTTTTCATCCCTTAACTGGGCAATATCATAGGAGGACATATGCTGGCTTGGGGCAAAAAGGTGTCGGAGGAGTTTTGTGAAAGGGTAAGAGAGATCGCCGATTCTCTCGGTACCGACCCGAACTATCTCATGGCGTGTATGGCATTTGAATCCGGTGAGACATTTAGCCCTTCCAAGGAAAATGAGGCGGGGAGTGGCGCCATAGGCCTCATCCAATTCATGCCGAGCACCGCCCAAGACTTGGGGACCTCTAGCGAGGAATTGGCGTCTATGACCGCAGAGGAGCAATTAGATTACGTTGAAGAGTACTTCAAGCCCCACAAAGGCAAGCTGAAATCGCTCGAGGATGTTTATATGGCGATACTCTGGCCGGTAGCCGTGGGTAAACCCTCCGATTATGTCTTATTCAGAAGGGATGACCCCAAACATCCTAAACTATACAGCCAAAACAAAGGGCTTGACCTTAACAAAGACGGCATCGTCACGAAGGCAGAAGCCGCAGAGATGGTGCGAAAAAAACTGGAGAAGGGATTATCGCCCGAATTTGCCTCTGGTTGATGAGGCTTTGATAAGATACTGTGGTTTTCTGGCATTACCGGCGGATTCAGGAAAGGGCCGGTTGGATGCCAAGGCCACTCTTACCGCCGCCGCCGGGCGAAGATGAGGAGCAGGCCGGCCAGGATGACGCAGGCCCAGGCGAAGACGTCGCCGATTTTGGTATAGAGGCTGCCGCCGGGCATCAGGGGCAGTTCCAGGGTGTGGGCCTCGGGGACATCGATGGCCGACTGCCAGAGGATTTGGCCCCGGGCGTCGATGAAGCAACTGATGCCGGTGTTGGCGGCCCGGGCCAGGGAGACGTGGTTCTCCACGCAGCGCAGCACCGCCATGGACATGTGCTGGTAAGCCGCCGCGGTCTTGCCGAACCAGGCGTCGTTGGTGATGTTGACCAGCAACCGGGCGCCGTTTTTCACCTGGGCCCGGCTGAGATTCGGAAAGATGGACTCATAGCAGACCAAAGGCCCCACGGCGCCGTTATCCGGCAGACTTACCGTGGCCCCCACCGGCCCTTCGGCAAAATCCCCCACCATGGGCACCATCTTGCCGACTAAGGAGAAGGGAGGGTAGCGCCGCAGGGGGACGTATTCGCCAAAGGGCACCAGGTGGGCCTTGTCGTAGTACCCCAAGACCTCGCCCTGGGGGGAGAGGAGAAAGGCCCGGTTGAAATAGCGGTCCTCGCCGCCGACGAGTTCCCAGGCGGGCGAGCCGAAAAGGAGGGCGCCGCCGCTCTCTTTGGCAATGGCCTGAACCTGGGCGGACAGGTCCTGGGTGCGCAGAAAGAAGAAGGGCGCCGAGGTCTCGGGCCAGACGACGAGCTGGGCCCCTTTGACCTTGCGGGTCAGTTCGGCATAGCGCTCCAGGGTGGCGGTCGCCATCTCCTTCTTCCACTTCTCGCCCTGCTTGATGTTGCCCTGAACCACGGCCACCTTGATTTTGGGGCTCTTGGCCTCCAGCCCTTGCACTTCGCCCAGGCGGTAATAGCCATAGCCCAGCCAGAGGACCAGGATCAGGCAGAGTGCCGGCAAGTGGCGCCAGCGCCGGCCCCGCCACGCCCGGGGCGGGGACAGGAATAAAAACAGGCCGCTATTGATCAGGACCACCAGGAAAGAGAGGCCGTAAACCCCGGTAATATCTGTCACCTGCAACAACCTTGGGTGGAGGTAGAGGCCGTAGCCCAGCAGCTCCCAGGGAAAGCCGCTGATGATGTAGGTCTGGCCGAACTCCAGGGTGACCCAAAGGACCGGCCCCCACCACAGCGGGCTCAGGCCCCGGGCCGCGCCCCAGTTGACCCCCAGGGCCCACACGGCGGCGTAGAGGCTCAGGTAGCCGGCCAGCAGGAACAAGATGCCGATGGCCAGCGGCAGAGGCAGTTTGCCGAAGACGTGGGTGACGAAGACGATCCAGTAGAGCAGGGCCAGATAGTGGGCCAGGCCGCTGATCAGGCCCAGAAAGAAAGCGGATTTTAGCGGTTTTCCCTGTAAGGCCCAGTATAACGGAATCAGGGCGGCAAACAGCAGCCAGGTCAGGTCCCACTTCGGAAACCCCGCGGCCAGGAGGAGGCCGGAGAGGCTGGCCGCTAAGATATGCTCCAGGCTAGTGCGCTTGTTCATCAAGGGGGATTATAGCCGGATTGGCAAAGAAGGGGAAGAGGATTGGCTTAAAAATAAGCAATAATCAGATGTTAGCAAAAAATTTAATAATGAGAGCCTCTGGAAGTCCTAAGCGTATCGCTGGCCTCTGGTCTCAAGAGAGCGCCAGTAAACTTTGATATCCACGTTTATCTGTGGTAATTAGAGGAAACTTGCTGGTGGTCGGAGGGGTGGCAGGCCAAACCCCCGGCCGTTCCGGCTGGCTCCAGTTGAAGCGGCCTGGCAAGGAGTTGAGGCCGGGTGAAGTGCCGGAACCTGGTGAAAGCTTGACGGTAAGAACAAAACCTGGCACCAAGGAGGGAGAATGACCAAACGCTTTACTGCCGTCGGGGTACTCTTATTAGGCGCGCTATTGTTTACTTTCCTCCTGGTTATGCCGAGAGGTGCTCTGGCCTCTGAGAAGCAACCCGGACCTGGAAAAACTGAAGAAATTACCCGTGGTGCGGTCACCGGCCAGACCCAGGCCAAGGGCTATGACCATCCCAATCAGTATATGCACGTCAAGCCGGTCCAGATTGCCGACAATATGGAGCCGGTCATCCAGCATCCCGAACAGGACCAGGCGGCCAGAGAGAAGCTGGCCGCGCTGGAGAAGCGCTTCGGCCAGAAACCCAACATCCTGATCTTCATCACCGACGACGTGGGCTGGCTGGATCCGGGTTTCAACGGCGGCGGCGAGGCGGTGGGAAATCCGACGCCCAATATGGACCGCCTGGCCCACGACGGGTTAATCCTGACTTCGGCCTACTCGACTCCCAGTTGCACCCCGACGCGCGCCACTATTCACACGGGTCAGAACCCGCTGCACCACGGCCTGCTCCGCCCGCCCATGTACGGCGAGCCGGGGGGTCTCGATGGTGCGGTCACCCTGCCGGCCATTCTCCAAAAGTTAGGCTACGTGACCCAGGGAGTCGGCAAGTGGCACATGGGCGAAAACGAAGGCTCCCTGCCCCAAAACGTCGGTTATGATGATTATTACGGGTTCCTCGGGGTGTCCGACATGTACACCGAATGGCGGGACATTTACTTCAACCCCGAAGTGGCCCTCAGTCCCGCCCGCTTCCAGATGATGGAGAAACTCGGGTTCGACCATAACAACGTCCATTGCGTCAAGGGCAAAAAGGGAGTTGAAAAAGTCTATGAGATCAACCTGACCACCATCCCTAATCTGGATCAGGATTGGTGTAAGTACAGCGAGAAGTTTATCAAAAAAATGGCCGGAGGCAAAAAGCCCTGGTTCCTCTACCACGCCACCCGGGCCTGCCATTTCGACAACTATCCGAACCATGAGTTCGCCGGCAAATCACCGGCGCGCACAGTTTACAGCGATGGCATGGTGGAGGCTGATGACATCTTGGGCCGGCTGGTGAAGGCGCTGGAAGAAACCGGCCAACTGGAGAACACCCTCATCTTTTTCACTTCCGACAACGGCCCGGAGGGTGAAGTCCCGCCCCATGGGCGTTCCCCCTTCCGCGGCTTCAAAGGGTCCTCCTGGGAGGGCGGCGTCAGGGTCCCGACCTTCGTCTATTGGCAAGGCATGATCAAGCCCCGCCGGTGCGACGGTCTCTTCGATCTGGCCGATCTCTTTAACACCTGCGCCTCGCTGGCCGGCGCGCCCGGAGCTGCGGTCACCAAGTACCTCCCCAAAGACCGCTATGTCGATGGCATCGACCAGGCCTCTTTTTGGGTTGCCGATAACGGCCAGGCCAACCGGCGCAGCCGGATTTACACCCTCAATCAGTTCTTCTCCGGCGTCCGCATCGATGAATTCAAGGCCCTGATGGCGGTGGAGTTGGAGAAAGCCATCTTTCCCCGGGGCTTCCAGGCGGGCTTCAGCGGCGAGGTGGTCACCCAGACCGGCGGGGTGCTGATGGTCAACCTGTACACCGATCCCCAGGAAGACGTCAACAGCGGGATCCGGCATATCCCGATGATGGTGCCGCTGGGGGCGGAGGCAACCCGCTACCAGGAAGTGCTGAAGAAATACCCGCCGCAAGTGAAGGTTGGGTTCGGCAATTAGCGAAATTTCCTGGCGGGCGCCCTGTCAGGGCGCCCGCCTTGAGGGGCCGGGGCTTAGGGGGGAAAAAAGGGGGGTCAGGGGCTAGCGTTGGTGATCAGTAATCAGTGGTCAGTAAAGGCATTTTTTTCTCGTTCCCAAGTGCAACTCGGGAACGAGAAAAAAACTATCCGGCTACTGGACTTCCTGCCCGGAGCATTTCCTTCACCACCAGTCCCATGAGGCCCAGGACCGCGTCCAGTTGCCAGAAGCGATCCAGATGCGACGGCACGGTGAAGGATGCCTGGGCCGGAAATTCCTCATCAGCCTCCCAGAGGATCACTTCTACGGGCAGCCTCGGAAAGACCTGGAAGGCCAGGGCGCCGTCACCGCTGGTGCGCCTTTCCGCCCCCAGGAGGGCGCCAACCTGGAAGAAGCCGGTCAGATCCCGGCCGAAGCGCTCTTCCAGGGGGGCGCTGGGAATAGCATGTGGCCCTTTGCTTTGGAAAAAGGTGGTGGCGCCGGGCAGTTCCAGGGGACTGAGGGGCGGCCCCAGCGCCGCGGTATCGACATAAAGTAGGTAAAGTAAGGAAATCAGGCAGAGGCGGAAACCCGGTTCCTCTTCCGGCGCGGCCGCCCGAAACACCCGTTGTTGATCCAAATCCACCACGGCTTCCTGGTTAAAAAAAAGGAAGCGGAAGACATTCTCATCGCGCCGGATGCCGGTGCGCCGGGCAATGTCCTCCGGGTCGGCGGCACGCAGGTCTTGCCAAAATTCCTCATTTACTGCGGCGCATTGGTTATAGAGCATGGTTAGGGGCCAGGGGTCAGGGATTAGGGGTCAGTGGAAATGGCGGGAGGCGCGGCGCTTGCCCGCCCTACAAATACTACAAGCGCTATTTTCGTCCCCAAGTTTAACTTGGAATCGAGAAAAAAACATCAATGATAGTTGTTCAATGGTTGCACCTGGGAGCAAAAATGGGGGCCAGGCTGGGGTCGGCGGCGAAAAAGCTAATCTCAAGTGCAACTTAGGGTAAGAAAAATTGTGCATCAGCTAACTATCCTATATTCCTGGTTTTTTTGGATTAGCGTCCTGTTTTGCCGGGGCTTCGGGTCGAAAAAAGCAGCCCATAGGGGCCATATTGTGCCGGGACCTGAAAAAAGTGGTTCATCCGGAATAAGCGTACTTTTTGACAAAAGAGTGGACATGCGGTCTCCTACAGACGACCTGCGAAAGTCGATCCAAAGGAGAACACAGGCATGT
>JAPLJC010000231.1 GCA_026388765.1 Deltaproteobacteria bacterium | reverse complement strand
GACATCCAACCCAACATACAGTACACTTTTTCCCATGGCCTGCCTCCTTGGTTGTGGCTCTGTGCTGTTAGTCCTAGCGGCTCACAGCTTAACCCACGTTGCAAGGTTCGCAGGCCTTTAACTTTTAACCATTATGTCTACTGCCTAATGGCAAGGTCCTGGTGGCAGGGGGAATGAATCCCGTTTATGGAAGCGGTAAGGCCATGCCGTTTTGCGAGCTTTACGACCCATCTACCGGAACCTGGACATACACCGGTGATCTCATTGTCCCCCGCATGGTGCATACGGCCACGCTGCTAGGCAACGGCAAGGTCCTGGTAGTAGGGGGGATGGAGAATAATGATAGCAACTTAAGCGGGTTACTGGATAGCGCCGAGCTTTACGATCCGGTCTCCGGTACCTGGACCGCTACTAGCTCTCTATCGAGCCCCTGTGCTTTTCACACGGCCACCGTGCTGCGCAATGGCCAGGTTTTGGTGGCAGGTGGCCAAAACCAATCCTCTTTGTTGAGCAGAGCGGTACTTTTTGACCCAGTTACGGGGCAGTGGACCTCTACCGGTTCTATGAACACCGCCCGTATGGAGCACACGGCCACCGTGCTGCACAATGGCCAGATCCTGGTGATAGGAAATGACCCTTATATAAGTGTCGGTACTGATTCCGCTGAACTCTATCAAGGCCCCCTGCCACTTGCCCCGTTTTCTCTGCTTTTGGGAGATTAAGGCGGAAGTGGGTGGCTTGCAGTAGCTATTTTCTCATTATTAGTTCTGCTGGAAAGTGGCGGCTAACTGCTATTTATGCGCGCTTTTAGCCTGCCAAAAAGTAGCTAGTATTTTATAGATAACCTCTCCCTCTACCCTTCCCTGGCCAGGAGCGCCGCGAAGAAGCCGTCCAGGTCGTGCTCGGCCGGGGAGGAGCGAAAATAGCCCGGCGGCTGCACCAGGATGCGGGCCGGGGCCGGCAGGAGTTGGGGGTTGGTCGCCAGGTGGAATTCCTGGTGGGCCGCGAGGAAGGACTCGATCAGCTCTTCATTTTCGGCGGGTTCGGTGGTGCAGGTGATATAGAGGAGGCGGCCGCCGGGCCGCAGCGCCGCCGCGGCGGCAGTCAGCAGGGCCCGCTGCCGGGGCGGGAAGGTGTCCAGATCAGTTTCCTGAAGGCGGGTCTTTATCTCCGGGTGGCGCCGGAGAATTCCCAAGGCGGAACAGGGCGCGTCCAGCACCGCCGCCGCCACGGCCTTTTCTCTCACCGGCAGGGCCAAGACTCCGTCGGCTCTGAGGGATTGGACTGTGGCCGCGCCCCAGCGGCGGAGATTGAGTTGCAGTTCGCGCAGGCGCCCCTGGTGCAGATCCAGGGCCAGGAGCAGACCGCCGCCCGCCAGCTTTTCGGCCAGATGAGTAGTCTTGCCGCCGCGGCCCGCCCCTAATTCCAGCCAGCAACCTCCCTTCTCCAGGGGCAGCAGGAAGGTGACCAGTTGCGCCGCCTCGTCCTGAAAAAGCCACCAGCCTTCCTGATAAGAGGGGAGTTCCACCGGCGAGGCAGTGAGTTCGGAGAGGTGCAGACCCACCGGGGAGAACCGGCAGGGAGCGGCTACCACCCCTTCCCGGGCCAGCCGTAGCCTGAGGGTCTCGGCGTCGGTCTTCAAGGTGTTGACCCGGATGGTCAAAGGGGCAATGCGGTTATTGGCGGCTAACCTGGCCGCGGTTTGCTCCAGGCCCCAGCGCTCCAGCCAGCGCCGCACCAGCCAGGGAGGATGTGAATGCTCCAGACTTAAGGCCTGCACCGCATCGGTTTCCCGGTCCGGCAACGGGAAGTCTTCCGTCGCCAGGCGGCGCAGCACCGCGTTGATGAAGCCCCCGTAAGCCGGCGGCAACCGCCGGGCCTTGGCCTCCATGCCGGCCTCGAATACCGCGGCCCGGGCCGGGACCCGGTCCAGCCTCAGAATCTGATACGCGGCCAGGCGCAGGATCAACAAGACCATGGGGTGCAGTTTCCTTAACGGGATGGCGGAGGCCTGGGAAATGAGGTAGTCCAACTGCAGCTCCCAGCGCTTCACTCCCTGGACCAGCTCCAGCAAGAAGGCCCGTTCCGGCCGCAGCAATTGGCGGTGCCGCTTGAGGGTGGCGGACAAAAGATCTTCCACCGACCGTCCTTGCCGCGCTGCCGCAGCCAGGATGTCCAGAGCCAGGGACCGAGCGCTGCGGACCTGGTCGGCTTTAGGTTTTTTACCCAAGGGTCGCAATCTCCGTCAGGGGGTCTGCGGTTGTTGCCGGGGCAAGATTTGCTGGCGCCCGCCGTTATCCCGTTTCTTTTCCCCGGCGGTTTTCAGGGCTATGAGGTCATCGCCGTACCAGGCCGCATGGGCTTCCAGAAAGCGGCATAACAATGGGCTCCAGGCGAACATGTCGCTGATGTTGGCCTCCCAGGAGCCCTTCTCAGAGCGCCACAAACCGGGGTACTTCTTTAACTGCATCATCTGCGCGTCGTAATTGTCCAGGAGGTACTCCGCCGCGGCCAGGGCCATGGCGAAGTGAGGATCGTCCTCATTCAGCTGCTTTCCCCCATAAAAGTAAGGCCGTAGTTCCGGATATTTGAGAAACAATTCGTCCGTTCCCAGGTTCTGGCTGGTCACGGTGCTGTAGACATTGCTTTCCACCGATTGCGCGGCATACCTGGTTTGGGTCACGATAATACGGTTTTGAAAAACCAGGAAAACCAGGGTAATTAGAACCATGACAAACGAACCCATGGAAAGGATCAATTTGATTAAGTCATTAATGTGAATGGCTTCAAATTTAACTGCCTTACTCTGACGCCGGCGTAAGACCAGGACCAAAACGATGAACATCACCACCATGGCGGCTAAAAAAATCGCCATCAGGATCAGGACTTGGGAAAAACTTATCGGCGCCAGGGGTTCCATCTTTTTTCCCTCTTAACCTGGTGATGCGCAATTAATGAAAGTCAGCCTACTTTACGACTTGTATAAGCTTTGTCAAGACAAAGAAGGGCCTGGAGGCGAAGCAACCGCCACCAGCAAAGATAGGGCCGCGGTGGTTAATCGGGGGCGGAAAGGTCGGTGGCCGGGGCCTGTGGCGCCGGGTTGGCATACTCCGGCACCAGGAAGGTCTTCAAGGCCTCTTCCACCTTCTCCAGATCCACCAAAGTGTCGTAGCAGGGGCCGTGGGGCCGGGAATTGAGCACCCCGAAGACCGGCAGGGGGTAGCTGTCCTGGATGCCGCTGCTCAGGTCCCTTTCACAGGCCACGGCGATGATGAGCCGGGGCCGGCGGTCCACGATGATGCGCCGGGCCAGGGTGCCGCCGGTGGCCACCGCCAGCCCCACCCCGTACTTCTCGGAGAGTCCCACCAACCCCTTGATGGGGCATTTGCCGCAGCGCTTGCAGTGTACCGTGCTGCCGGTGATGCGGAACTCGCATTCGTGGAACTGGAGGCAATGGGGCATGAGGAGCAGCAGCTTGTCCGGGGTGGTGCGGTAGTGCTGGGCCAGCACCAGTTGGTTGTTGATTTCGATAAAGGAGCGGCGCACCTGATCCTTGGAGACGCCGCAGAGTTTGCCCACGCCGCTCATCATGGGCAGCAGCAGCTTGATGACCGCGCCCCGAAGCTTCCGGGAAAAGAACAGGTCCCGGCCCAACAGCACCGTCAGGGCCAGCAGTACCAGGGCGCCGATAACTGAGAGCAGCAGTCCAAAGAAAACCACCCCCAAAATCAGGGGCAGCCGGGGATGCAGGCTGGTGAGCCCCACATAGGGGACGTACCACAACACCGCCAGCAGGATGGTGAACAACAGGCAGGTGACGACCAGCAACCCCAGGAAGATCCGCTTCTGGGGCCTCAAGTTGTTGCCGCCGTTCATGATTTTTTCAGGTTCGTCCATTAATACCGTTTCCGGTTTTTGGTTTTCAGTTTTCATTAAAATTAACCAGGAATACCAAAATCAGCTTCAATGATGTGTTAGACAGATTTCCTGTCAACTTGGTTAATTTCAAATCAATTTCGGCAGGGCGTCAATGAATTTTGCCAGATGATCTTCTAGTAAACCCCAAAATTTCACTTCAAAACTTCATCCAATAATATTTTCCTCTTTTATCAAGCTTATATCGAATGGTTATTGCCTCTTAAAGGCAAAAATAAGCCGCTTTAATCTAAGACCTGTTTCGCCAGCGCCTGCCCCCGCAAGAATTCCGCGGCTGTCAGACGTTTATGCCCGGCCAGTTGCAATTCTTTCACCAGGACGCTGCCCTGACCGCAGGCGATTTCCACGCCCTGGTTGACTAGGCCCAGAACCGTGCCCGGGGCCGCCAATTTTCCGGCCGATTTTTTCAGCCGGGCTTCGAATAATTTCAAGACCTTTCCCTGCCATAAGGCATAGGCTCCGGGGGTTGGATCCAGGCCCCGGATCCAGCCGGCCACTTCCCGGGCCGGCTGCTGCCAGTTGAGGCGGCGCATCTCCCGGGTGATGGGCGGCGCGTAGGTAACGCCTTCCTGGGGCTGAGGCTTTCTGATGGCCTCACCCCGGCGCAATTTTTCCAGGGCCTGCACCAACAGCGTGGCGCCGTGCTCCGCCAGTTTCACCAACAAGGTGCCGGCACTGTCTTCCTCTAGAATGGGCACCCTCTCTTGAAGAAATATCGCCCCGGCATCGAGTTCAGGCTCCATCCACTGCAGGCTGACTCCGGTTTCCCGGTCTCCCCGGATCAAGGCCCAATTGATGGGGGCCGCGCCCCGGTGCCGCGGCAGGAGGGAAGCATGGACATTCAGAGGACCCACCGAGGGCAGGGCCAGGAGTTCCTGGGTGAGTATCCGCCCATAGGCCACCACCACCAGGAGCTCCGGCTGCAAGTCCGCCAGGCGCTGCACCAGGGCAGGATCTTTGAGGCGCTGGGGCTGCAGCACCGGCAGGTTCCAGGCGAGGGCCAGTTCCTTCACCGGTGCGGGGCTGACCTGCTGCCCGCGTCCCCGGGGCCGGTCAGGCTGGGTGACCACCGCCAGGACCTCTTCCCCGCTGCTCAACAGGGCCTCCAGGGAAGGCAGGGCAAACTGGGGGGTGCCCATGAAGATCAGGCGCCAGGGGCCTTGCTTCACCTGGCCGCCGCCTGTTTCTTGAGTCGCCTTAAATAGAGCCCCCTTTTCAGTCGGCTGATCCGGTCAATGAAGAGAATGCCGTCCAGATGATCCACTTCGTGCTGGAGCACTACGGCCAACAAGCCTTCTCCGGTAATGCTCAAGGGTTTGCCTTCCCGGTCCAGGCCCTTCACGGTCACCCGGGCGTGGCGCCGCACCTCGGCGCTAAAGTCCGCCACCGAGAGACAACCCTCCTCGCGGGTCAGTTCCCCTTCCGCCTGGGTGATGCAGGGATTGATAATGACTTTAAGATCCTGGGGCCCGCCATCCCGGTGAGTTACGTCAAAGACGATGAGGCGATGCAGGCGGCCCACCTGGGGGGCGGCCAACCCCAGACCGGGCGCGGCGTACATGGTCTCAGCCATATCATCGATGAGGCGCTGCAGCTCACCGTTGATCTCGGTGATCTCCCGGGACGGTTCCCGCAAAACCTGGTCGGGCAATTTGCGAATGGATATAACGGCCATGGTCCTGAATTCTTAAAAAAATCCTCAAATTGTTTTCTTTCTTAACTTTAAGGTAATTCCAGTGAATTTTCAAGAACTCAGGAGGGCCGCAGGCTAAAATTCAAGGCAGCAACGGAGATCATGGGATATTTGGGCTTTAGGCTCAGGTCTTGGGCAGATACGCCAACCAGAAAAATTCAAAAAAATGGCGGTTATTACTGCCGCCCATTAATCATGGTCCCAGAGGCCCGCAGGGCATAAAAAAGGCCGGAGCCGAATACTCGGCCCCGGCCTGATTTTTACTGAAGGGCCGGGACGGCCTTTCAGCTCGAGGTGGTTTAACTATCCTTACTTAGCGGGAGGCGTCGCCGGGGTGGACTCAGGCGGTGGCGGCGGCGCCATGCCGGGGCCCATGCCCATGCCACCGGGACCCTTGCCCATGCCGCAGCCGTGGCCCATGCCCATGCCCCTACCCATGCCCATGCCGAAGTTGGGGTTAATCTTCTTGGCTTCCAGACGGAAGGCGGTCCACTTCTCCTGCATCTGGTCTCTCAGGGCATTCACCTCTTTCTGTTTGGCCTGGATGGCGCTCTGATCGGGCTTCTCAGCCTTCCACAAAGCCGCCAGTTCCGCGTGTTTGACCATCATCTGCTTCCGCAGGCCGGCCGTGTCGGTATGCATCTTTTCCTTGAGGTCGAAAATCTTCCCCGCCTGCTCCGGGGTGAGATTCATCATCCCCGGGCCGCGGCCCATGCCCTTACCCATGGGCTGAGCCCAGACGGACGCCGTCAGACCCAGACTCAACGCCAGGGCCAAGATCAGCAGCAACGATAATTTTCCTGACTTCTTCATTTATCTATCTCCTCTATCTCTGGTGAGAATTTTGAGTCCGGTTCTCCGGGCTTCATTGAATAAAACCCCGCATCCTTGTAAATCCGGCGCGGGAGAATTTTTTAAGGAAAGAAATGGGGAGAAAACTATGAACCCATATAAGCCATTTCAAAACCTGCTGGCCGCACGATTGGTCAGGCTGAGCGAAGCGAAGAATCTATTCTTTCCAATTAGATAGACCATTCGCTAAGCTCAGGGTAACAGAAAATGGCAGTTTTGAAAGGGCTTATAATGGGAAAAGACGTTTAGAAAAGAAATTTGGCGGCTGCCGGCTTTAGCCTTCACTGGCACAGGCTGGAAAGCCTGTGCTACCCAAAATATTGTCTACCTCAGAACTCAGAACTCAAAACTCGAAACTCGAAACTCGAAACTTTCTTACGACCGGGAGTAATCGTCGTCCAGGCGCTGGATGTCGTCCTCGCCGAGATAAGAGCCGGTCTGGACTTCGATGATGCGGAGTGGCTTCGCCTCCGGGTTTTCCAGGCGATGCGCGGTCTTTAGGGGGATATAAACACTCTGATTGCTCGTTACCAGCTTGACATCCGTGCCGATGGTCACCCTGGCGGTGCCCTGAACCACCACCCAATGTTCCGCCCGGCGCTGGTGCATTTGCAGACTGAGGCGGCTTCCCGGCGACACTTCGATCTGTTTGACTTTGTACCCCGAGCCCTCCTCCATCACAGTATAAGACCCCCAGGGGCGCTCCACCGTGAGGTGCTGCACCGACTCCACCATCTCCCGCCGGTTAAGTTCCGCCACCAGGTCCTTCACTTCTTGAACCCGCTCACGGTGGCACACCAGGGTGGCGTCCGGGGTATCCACCACGATGACGTCTTTCAGGCCGATGGTGGCCACCAGCCGGTTTTGGGCGTAAATGGTGCACCCCTTGCTGTCCAGGTCCAAGGACCGGCCCAGGATGACGTTTCCCTGTCCATCCCGGGGGAAAATATCTTGTAAGGCCCCCCAGGTGCCCACGTCGTTCCAGCCCATCTCCACCGGCACCACCGCCACCTGGTCAGCCCGCTCCATGATGCCGTGGTCCAGGGAGATGTTGGGAAAATCGCGGTAAATCTGGGCCAGCAAATCCTGGTTCGCATCCTCCATCAGGCGGACCAGCCCCCGATGCACCTCCGGCAGGTGGCGCGCCATGGCGGCCAATAAAACATCCCGGCGAAACAGGAAGATGCCACTGTTCCAGTAATAGCCACCTTCGTCCAGGAAGGCCTGGGCCCGGGCCAAATCCGGCTTCTCTATAAACCTGTCGACGGCAAAGCCGGTTCCGGCCCGGCCCAGAGGCGCTCCTTGCTTGATATAGCCATAGCCGGTTTCCGGACGGCTGGGGGGAATCCCGAAGGTCACCAGATAGCCGGCTGTGGCCCACACGGCCCCCTGGGCCAGGGCGGCCAGCAGGCTGTCTGGCTCGCGGATAAAGTGGTCCGCCGGAAACACCGCCAGCAAGCCGGTGGGGTCTTCCCCCAGCAAGGCCGCGGCCAGGCCCACCGCGGGCGCGGTGTTCCGCCCTTCCGGCTCCAGAATGAGGCGGATTCCCTGCCAGCCCTTGCGGCGCAGTTCCAGGCTGATGACGTCCGATTGCCCGGCATTGGTCACCACCAGCAGGCGTTCCAGGGGAATGCGGGGCAGCAGGCGCTCGATGGTGGATTGGATCATGGACTCGGAGCCCAAAAGCCGCAGCACCTGTTTGGGATATTGCGAGCGGCTCAAGGGCCAAAAGCGCGAGCCAATGCCGCCGGCGAGAATTATGCCTGAAATGGGGATAGCTGTTTGCTCAACCATTTGGACTCCGCCAGTTAATTTAAACCTGCTTTCTCAAACCAAGTCAACCTCTTTTCCTTTATACCCTGGACGGCTTTGAGAGAGCGGCTTGAACCCTAAACCAGATGAAGCAAGGTTACCTCCGGCGGGACGTTCAGCCGCACCGGGGTGAAGGTGGTGCCGATCCCACGACTGACATACAAGTGGGAAGCCTTGATGCTGTAAAGCCCTTCCGGGTATTTGGTCATGAAGTTGGCCAGGCTGATATCTCTTCCTGCCAGGCTCAATTTGATCTGTCCCCCATGATAGTGACCCGCTAAGGTCAGCGGAATGCCGCGGGCCGCGGCTTGAGGAAAGATCTCCGGGCGATGGGAGAGTAAGAGCGTCGGCACGGCCGCATTCAGCCCCTGCAAGGCGGCTCCCAGGTCGGGATGCCCGGCACGGAGGTCATCGATTCCGGCGACCGCGAAGGGACCGTGTTCGGTTTGCATCACCTGATGCGCATTGCGTAAGAGCAGAATCCGGTGTTGCCGGAAGATCGTCTGCATCTCACTCAGGTCTCCGTACCAGTGTTCATGGTTACCCAGCGTCGCGAAGGTCCCATACCGCGGGCGGACCCGGGCCATCTCTGCCAAACAACCCGGGAGAAAGACTGGCGAATTCGAGATAAAGTCCCCCGTAAGGACGAATAGATCCGGCTGGAGCGCCAAGACCTGGTCGACATAGCGCCGCATCTGCCTTGGGGTCATATGAATTCCGGCATGGATGTCGGTGAGTTGGACCACCCGCAGCGGCCGGCCAAAGGGCAAAGTGAGTTCCCTCATATCATAGGTCGTGCCGGCATGAGCCGCCCCATAGCCAGATAGGATCAAGGGCGCCGTGGCGACTCCGCTCACTGCGGCTTGCAGAAAGCGGCGGCGACTTAGGTTCACGTTCTTGGCAGCCGCTTGACTCGTCGTACTCCTATGGAGTCGAACCACCTTCTCCCCCAACCAGCCGACGACTTGCATGAGGCAGAGGAGAACGGCGGAAAAGATCGCTCCCAAGCTCCACACGGCCGGTAGATAGAAGAGGATGGTCTGCACCGCCAAGGGTGGCTCTACCCAGGGAACCGGCCTGAAGGTAATGTATAGGTTCATAGCAAATAGCAGGCTCATGGTTAGGGCCACCGCGCGGATGAACCTGGCCTTGACATGATCGGTTCGGCGCCAGCCCCGGATGCATTGACGGGCGCGGACAAAAAGATATATCTGGGATAGCACCGTCAGGCTAAAAATAATTATCAGAAGGACGGGGAATGCCATTCCCAAAAGTCTCATGCATTGGCTCCGGACTGATTTTGGCAGAGGCCTGAGTCACTCAAGTGTCTCTTAATATAACCCCGATGGCAGCAAGAATCCAGGAGGTGGCGGCCGGCTGAAATGGGAGCGCCTTAAGATTCAGGCAAGTTTGGCTGGGGCTGATTAAGACTTAAAAATGGCTGATGGCTAACCGGGAATAACTTGTCGATCTCCTCAAGATCGCCCCGGTCGGAGCTTTTCCGAGATCATTTTGATGAGATACTGGCCATAGCCATTTTTCTTCAACGGCCTGGCCAGCCGGGATACCTGCTCCGCATCAATATGGCCCATATGATAGGCAATTTCCTCAATGCAGGCAATTTTGAGACCCTGGCGCTTTTCGATGGTCTCAATAAAAGTGGAGGCTTCCAGGAGGGATTCATGGGTCCCGGTATCCAGCCAGGCGAAGCCCCGGCCCAGGATCTCCACCCCTAATTCTTTCCGCCGCAGATATTCTCGATTGATATCGGTGATCTCCAGTTCACCCCGGGCCGATGGTTTGAGGCCGGAGGCGATCTCCACCACCCGATTGTCGTAAAAGTATAGCCCCGGCACGGCGTAACTGGATTTGGGATTGGCGGGCTTTTCCTCTATGCTGAGGGCCTTCCCGGCGTCGTCAAATTCCACCACCCCATATCTTTTCGGGTTTTTCACCCAATAACCGAAGATCAGCCCCCCATTTTGTAACTGCACCGCCCGTTGCAGAATTCTCTGCAAGCCGTGCCCGTAAAAAATATTATCTCCCAGGATCAGGCAAACCCGCTTTGAGCCGATGAACTCTTTCCCGATAATAAAGGCTTGAGCCAGCCCCTCCGGCCGGGGTTGCTCGGCATAGACCAATTTTAAGCCCAGCTGGCTGCCATCCCCCAAAAGAGCCCTGAATCTGGGCAGATCATCCGGGGTGGAAATGATTAAGATCTCCTGAATTCCCGCCAGCATCAGGACCGACAGGGGATAATAAATCATCGGCTTATCGTAAACCGGTAGGAGTTGCTTGCTGACAACTTTGGTAATGGGATAGAGACGCGTCCCTGAGCCTCCGGCTAAGATTATTCCTCGCCAATCCCGGCCTTCGGGGAGGCGCTGCAGTTGACGCGCGGTTCGATCCTCCTCCGATCTCATCCTCAGTGCTCCTCCTTGGGATTTAGACGGCCTGCCCCGGTAGTTAGGCTTTTCAGCTTTAACGTACTGCGTTTTCTATGAATAACTTCTGGCAACCGCCTTTAAAGTTGGCCGTAATGCTGTTTGACCCAGTCCCGATAGGCGCCGGTTTGAACGGCAGAAACCCATTCCGGGTGGCTCAAATACCAGTGCACCGTCTTCCTCAGGCCACTGTCAAAGGTCTCTTTGGGCCGCCAGTTCAACTCCTGCCGGATCTTAGTAGAGTCAATGGCATAGCGGCGATCATGCCCCGGGCGGTCTTCCACGAAGGCGATGAGACTGGCATGCGGCACGTGCGAGGCAGTGGCGGCTACTTGGTCGAGCAGGCTACAGATGGTCTGCACGACTTCCAGGTTGGTCTTCTGGCAGTCGCCACCAATGTTGTAAGTCTCGCCCACCCGGCCTCTTTCCAGCACCAGCCGTAACGCCTCACCATGATCCTCCACGTAGAGCCAATCCCGGATATTCTGGCCATCTCCGTAAACCGGCAAAGCCTTGCCTTGGAGACCATTAAGAATCATCAGCGGCATCAATTTTTCCGGAAATTGAAAAGGGCCATAGTTATTCGAGCAGTTGGAAACCAAGGTGGGGAGGCCGTAGGTCTGATGATAGACCCGGACGAAATGGTCACTGGCGGCCTTGGAAGCGGCGTAGGGGCTATTAGGGGCATAAGGGGATTCTTCGCTGAACGGCGGCTCAGCCGCTTTCAGGGAGCCGTAGACTTCATCCGTGGACACGTGCAGAAACCGAAAAGTTTCCTTATCGTTTAATGGCAGGGCCGCCCAATAAGATCTCGTCGCTTCCAGCAAGCGGTAGGTCCCCACCACATTGGCGTCGATAAAGGCTCCCGGCCCCTGAATGGAACGATCCACATGGGTTTCGGCGGCGAAGTTGATTACTGCCTGGGGCCTATGAGTTTGGAGCAATTCCTGCACCAGGGACTCATTGCCGATATCACCATGGACAAAGATATAATTGTGGTGGTTTTTAATGCCTGCCAAATTCTTCAGGTTACCGGCGTAAGTGAGTTTGTCCAGATTAATGATGGTGAGCTCCGGGTCAAGAGATTGGGCCAGGATGAAATTGGACCCAATAAAACCGGCGCCGCCGGTCACCAGCCAGGTTCTCTTCTTGGTGATAGTTCCCAGTCCCATAAACTAAGCTTCTCTTCAAAAATCTTCGCCAAATTTAATCTGCTGCGCCGGTAAACGCAACCAGAAGCTGACCGGTTGAACCAGCCCTAAAATCTTCAGCTTAATAGAACGCTAATTATGCGTTTCTGATCCTTTTCATTCAGATAAGGGTGCATCGGCAAGCTGAAAATGCGCCCGGCCGCGTGTTCACTGACGGGAAAGTCACCCGCCTGATAGCCCAGGTGGGCAAAAGCTCCCTGCCGATGCAGGGGCAAGGGGTAATAGACCGCCGCAGGGATGCCGGCATCTTTAAGCTTCCGCTGCAACTCGCCCCTCTGGTCGCTCAGCACCGAGTACTGGGCCCAGACCGAGGTGCACTGCGGCGAGACATAAGGGACTTCGACGACGTTGCGTAAGCCGTCGCCGTACCTTTGCGCCACTTTCTGGCGGTCGGCGACTTCCTGGTCGAAGATCTCCAGCTTGACCAGCAAAATGGCGGCTTGCAGCGTATCCAGGCGACCGTTGAGGCCTAAGCGCACATTCTCATATTTATTGGCCCCCTGCCCGTGGACCCGGATCGATTTTAAGATTTCCGCCAGGGAATCATTATCGGTGAAGATTGCCCCCCCCTCGCCGTAGCCTCCCAAAGGCTTGGCCGGGAAAAACGAGGTGGCCGCCACCTCGGCCAGGGCCCCGGCCCGTTTGCCTCGATACGTGGCGCCGAAAGACTGGGCCGCGTCTTCCAGGACGAATAAACCGCGCTGGGCCGCCATGGCGTTGATCTTGTCGTAATCCGCCGGCTGCCCGAAAAGGTCCACCGGAATGACGCCCTTGGGCTTCAGATGTGCGGTCCGTGGGTTTTTCCCCCAAGAGGCGATGGCCTCCTCCAGGGCCGCAGGATCCAGATTAAAGGTCCTCGGGTCGATATCCACAAATACCGGAGTGGCCCCCAGCAACTGGATAACTTCGGCCGTGGCGATGAAGGTGAACGGCGTGGTCAGGATGGCGTCCCCGGGGCCGATCTGATAGGCCAGCAACGCCATCAACAGGGCGTCGGTGCCCGAGGAGCAGGTGATGGCGTGTCTGACTCCCACGTAGGCGGCCAGCCGCTCCTCCAGCTCATTAACCTCGGGTCCCAGGATATATTGCCCATGGGCCAGGACCCGCCGGATTCTCTCATTGAGGGCGGGGAGAATTTTCTCCTGCTGAGCCTTCAGGTCGATAAAATCGAGGCGTTTCTCAGTCATATTCCTAAGTTCCAGTTCCCTGATGATAACGATCAAAACCAAGCAAAAACCCGAAATTCAAAATTCCCTTACCAGTATTTTTCGCGATACCGGCGGTAATAATCCACGGTCCGGGCAATTCCTTCTTTAAGCGCGGTTCTGGGGCGCCAGGCGACAGCCCCGGTGATTTTGCCGATGTCGCTGACATAATCCCCGGTTTCCACAAAATAGCGGTCCGCCGGCCACTCCACCTGCTGCACCTGGGTGCCGGGCACGGCTGCGGCTACCAGGTGGGCCATCTCGATGAAAGGCGTACCCGTACCGGTGCCCAGGTTATAAACCTGGCCCGAGGTTCCCGGCGCCAACCCCAAGGCGAACATGGCCTCGGCCAGGTCTTCGACAAAGATATAATCCCGGCCCTGCCGGCCATCGCCATAAATCGTCAGGGGCTTGCCTTCCAGCGCCAGCCGGATGAACCAATTGAGTATCCCGTATTTGCTATGCTTCATCTGCTGTCTCGGGCCATACGGATTGGCGATGCGCACGCTGACCGTCTCCAGGCCATAGGCCTCATGATAGAAACGGTAATACTTTTCACCCGCCAGTTTATGGATGCCGTAAATACTCAAACAATTAAAAGGATGGCCCTCGTCCACCGGGTTGTAATCGATTTTACCGTAGACAAATCTCGAACTGGCGAAGATCAACCGTGCCTTGGTCTTGGCCTGGCGGCAGGCCTCAAGAACCTGGATGTGGCCCTTGCAGTTAATCTCCAGGTCCAGCAGGGGATCGGTGTTGCTGTCCACATAGCTCACCTGCCCGGCCAGGCTGAAGATGTAATCCATTCCGGGGATCTGGCTCTTCACCAGTTCGGCATCGCGAATATCACCTAAGACGAATTTTATGGCGTCGTGGATACCTTGCAGATTAAAAAGGTTGCCCCCGTAGGCCGGCAGCATCGCATCCAGGATGGTCACCTGAGCCCCGGATTGCACCGCCATTTGGGCAATAGTGCTGCCGATCATGCCGGCGCCCCCGGTGATCAGGACGCGGGCGCCGTTAATGACTGACAGGTTGTCGATAAAACACCTCCACCGATAATTGCCTGGGAAGAAATCAGCCTGCCGGGCAGATGCCCGCCACGGCAATGCCTCAACTTTATAATACTATCAAAACCATTTCCTTACCTCAATGTCATACCAAGATACGCCTGAAAATTTCCGGCCGCCCCTGGCAACGATTAACTGATAAAATTCTTGCTATTGTTATTAATACAGGCTATTCAAGACCCCGTTTATTACAAATTTGTCATTCTGAGCGCAGCGAAGAATCTTGTTTTTTAAATACTTGAGACCCTTCGCTTCGCTCAGGGTGACAAAAATTAGGTTTTGAAATAGCTTCCTGGTCCAGAAATGGAGTCAATTCTTTATCCCCTCTCCCCCAATGGGGGAGAGGGTTAGGGGGAGGGGGAAGTAATAATTTTTCCGCTCCCATTGATACGTCCCTGGATGTCACCCTTGTCTGAATTCCCTTATCGGTTTAATATAGGACCATGCCAAAACTTCCCTGCTTCAAGGCCTACGACGTCCGGGGCCGGGTCCCGGCAGATCTCAATGAAGAACTGGCCTACAAGATCGGCCGGGCCTACGCCGCCTTCGTGAATCCGGCCCGGGTGGTCGTGGGCCGGGACATCCGCACCTCCAGCCTGCCGCTGGCCGCAGCCCTGACCGCCGGGCTGAATGACAGCGGCGTGGAGGTCCGGGACCTGGGCCTGTGCGGCACCGAGCAGGTCTATTTCTACACCGCCCACCTGAAGCTGGACGGCGGCATCATGGTCACCGCCAGTCACAACCCCCCCGAATACAACGGCATGAAATTCGTCCGGGAGGAATCCCGGCCCCTGAGCGGCGACTCCGGCCTCAACGACATCGAGGCCCTGGCCGCTTCCGGACGATTTCCACCCCTGGCCCGGGCCCGGGGGAGCCTGGTGCCCACCGACGCCTTCGAGGCTTACGTGTCCCACCTGCTCAGCTACGTGGAGCTCTCGGCGCTCAAGCCCTTAAAAGTGGTGGTCAATGCCGGCAACGGCTGCGCCGGCCCGGTGCTGGATCGGCTGGAGCAGCGCCTGCCTTTTCAGTTCATCAAGGTGCATCACGAGCCGGACCCGTCCTTCCCCCACGGCGTTCCCAACCCGCTGTTGCCGGAAAATCGCCGGGCCAGCGCCGAAGCGGTGCGCCGCCACGGGGCCGACGTGGGTCTCGCCTGGGACGGCGACTTCGACCGCTGTTTCTTCTTCGATGAGCAGGGCAACTTTATCGAGGGCTACTATCTCGTGGGGTTCCTGGCGCAGGCCCTCTTACCCCGCCATCCCGGGGCCGCCATCATTCACGACCCGAGGCTCACCTGGAACACCATTGAAGTTGTCAAGGCCGCCGGCGGCGTCCCCATCATGAGCAAGACCGGGCACGCCTTCATCAAGGAGCGGATGCGGGCCGAAAACGCCCTATACGGTGGGGAGATGTCCGGGCACCACTACTTCCGCGATTTCGCCTACTGCGACAGCGGTATGATCCCCTGGCTGCTGGTGCTGGAGGTCATGAGCCGCACCGGCCGGCCCCTGTCGGAGTTGGTCGCGGCACGGATGGCCCGTTTCCCGGTGAGTGGCGAGATCAATCGCCGCTTGCCGGACCCCGAGGCGGCGATACGGCGAGTGGAAACCTTTTACCGCCCCCAGGCCCCGAAAGAGGACCGCACCGACGGCCTCAGCCTGGAGTTTCCCGACTGGCGCTTCAATCTGCGCCCCTCCAATACCGAGCCGGTACTGCGTCTGAACCTGGAGACCCGTCAAAACCCGGACCTTTTGCAAGAAAAGACCGCAGAAATTCTGGCAATGCTTGTCTAAAAAATAGGGACACCTCCTATTTTTCTTCCTGAGACCAAGCAAGGTAGGGGGTAAGGCAGGAAAAATAGGAGGTGTCCCTATTTTTTTTCGATGCGGTGGAACCGTCGCCGCAAGTTCAAGGCGTCCGGCAACAACGGCAGTTCCCGCACGGTGCGATACCACAGAAACAGGGCCACCCAAATGAAGAGGAAATCGGAGGTCCAGGGCGCCAGGGTTGGGTCCACCTTGAAGTTGAGGGCCAGGCGCCAGGACGCGGTGAAGACGATATAATAGACTAGAAAGATGGCCAGCCCCACGATCAGGCCCCAGGTGCGGCCTTGCTGCCGGTGGCTCAGGCCCAAGGGCATGGCTATCAGGCAGAGAATCAGCGCCCCTACGGGCATGGCAAAGCGCTGGTTCAGCTCCACCATCGCCCGGGTATAAGGGTCCGAGCCCCGGGGTTCCTTGGACATGGTGGCCCACAATTCCCCGAGGGACATCTCCGTCTCCGATTTGCCTCCCTTCAAGGGAAAGCTGAAGAGCTGCAAGGGGAGCCGATAGGTCTTGAACTCCACCATTTGCCAACGGGTCTGGTCTTTGCCCTCCTGGCCCCAACGGAACACCTTGCCGTCAAAGAGCTGAATCATCATGGCTTCCTGATCCCGATCGTAGCTCAACTTCCCCGACTGGGCGTAAACCGTGTTGGGGTTTTCCTCGTCCCGGAAGTCGTACACGAAGATGCCTTCCAGCCCTCCTTCCTTCGGAGAGACGCGGTTGACGAACAGCATCAGACCGTGGAAATCGGTGTTGAACACCTGCTCCTGGATTCCCAGGTCGGCCCGTTTCTGGGCCACATTCTTGAGCAATTCCCGGGTGGCCTGTTGGCCCCAGGGGCTGCCGAAAACCGTCAGCAACAGGGTCAGCATGGCCGCGGCCAGAGAGAACCCCAGGATGGGAGGCAGCAGTTGGGTAAAGCTCAGCCCCGCGGTCTTTAGGGCCGTCACCTCATGATCAACGGTGAGGCGCGTCAGGGCCAGCAGAATTCCCACCGTGGCCGCCATGGGCAGGGTGAAGACCAGCAGATACGGGAGCAGATAGAGGCAGGTCTGCAAGACCTCCAGCAACCCCACCCCTTTCACCACGATCATCTGGGTGATCTTCATTAGCCGGCCCAAAAAAATGATGGAGGTGAAGGCCAGCAGGCTCACCCAAAAAGGCGGCAGGATTTCAAGCAGGAGATAGCGGTAAATGATTAAGGGCATGGCTCGGCGGATGGTCCGGCGGTTCTCTAGTCCTATCCTTGGTGGCGTTCCATAATTACTTATACCAGGTTTCACTGCTCACTGCTTACTGTTCACTATTCTCTCTGATAGGCCAGTAAAAGACAATCCCTCTGCCGGGCCAGTAATTGGATTTTCCCCGGCAGTTCCGGTTTCAGGCTCTCCAGATCGTCCCCCTTGACATAGAGGAAGACCTGGGGCCGGGTTCCGGCAAAGGCCCCCATCTCTTTAACGCCAGCAAAGTACAGGTCCTTTTCGGGTCTCAGCTTGCGGCCAAAATCCAGCTCCGTCCGGAAGTCCATGAGATGGAAGACCTGGCCGCTATAAAAAGACAGCCCTTGGGAGTAAAGGTACACCCCCACCAGGGCGGCGTCCGGCTGCCAGAGGGACTGCACCAGGCGGCCCAACTCCCGGGGGGACCGTTGGGAGCTCAGCCGGTCCAGACCCACAGGCAAGAGGGCGCTGAGGAGCAGGGCCCCCAAAAAAAGGGGGCCCAGGCGCCGGCCCACCAGGGTGACCAGAGGCGTCAGGGTAAAGACCGCGGCCACCAACAGCAGATAAGGGAGAGCCAGATTGGCGCGGCTCAAGGCCTGGGCCAGGGTCGCCGGCGGCCAGAGCAAGAGGGCCACGGCGCTAAAACCGGCCAGCGTCCAGGCCCACAGGCTGATCCGGAGGCCGGGGTCGGCGGCCCAGGTTCGCACCGATTCGCTGAGACTGCCGAGACCCTCCCCCACGATCAAGGCCAGGGGCAACAGGGCCGGCAGGATGTACGGAGCCAGTTTGCCCCGGGACAGCGAAAAGAAGATCAGCACCACCGCGGCCCAGACCAGCAAAAAGGTCCGGTCGGGGTCCCGGCCTGCGCCCCGGGAAAACAGCACCCAGGGCAGGAGCCAGCTCCAGGGGAGCAGCAGCCCCAGCAGCACCGGTCCAAAATAATAAAACGGCTCGGGATGGATGGCCGGGGTCAGAAAGCGCCCAAAATGGTGCTCCAGGATAAAAAAACGGAAATAATCGGGAAAACGCCACTGCACATAGGCGAACCACGGCAGCACCAGCACCGCCAGGATGAGCCAGCCCCAAGGTTGCACCAGTGACTGCCAGGGCCGCCGCCGGATTCTGGTTGCCAGCCCTGAATAGCCCCTTCCTTTAACTCCCTCCCCCTTGAGGGGGGAGGGCTGGGGTGGGGGTGAAAAAGTCCCTTCCTCTTGCTTCCCCTCCCTTGAGGGAGGCAGGGCGGCGTGGGGGCAAACTATGACCCAAATTCCCCAGATGAGCCCGGCCAGCACCAGGGCCACCGGCCCCTTGGCGAGCACCGCCAGCCCCAGGGCCCCGTAAGCCCAGGGCCACAGCTCCCGCCGCTCCCGGCTTAAAGCCAGGTAGCCCAGGGCGATGGCGAGATTGAGCAGCAAAGAAAAAGTCATGTCCAGGGTGAGGAGCCGGCCCAGGACCACATAACCGGAGCAAGTAGCCAGCACCGTGGCGCCCAGGAAGCCCAGCGCCGGCCCCCATAGGGACCTTCCCAACCAATAGGCCAGAAACAAGCCGCCCAGGGCGCTGGCGGCCGAAGGCAGCCGGGCCGCCAGCTCGTTAGCCCCCAGGGCCTTGAAGCTTAAGGCGGTGAGCCAGTAGACCAGGGGCGGCTTTTCCAAATAGGGGGAAAGGTTCAGGTGGGGCATGAGCCAATCATGGAGGAAAAAAATCTCCCGGGCGATCTCGGCATACCTGCCTTCGTCCGGGTCCATCAATCCCGGCGCCCCCAGCCGGTAAAAAAAGAGCACCAACCCCATGAGGGCCATACCCACCAGGAAAGGCCATTCGCCTTTACGGGCCACCCTACCTTCATTGTTAGAATCACTCAACTGGTTAATGCCTTTTATCCGCCCACGGGAATGCGGTGGCTGCGGAGAATCTCCAGATTGTCTCCGAAGAAAAACTGATTTCCCAGGCGTCCATTTACCCCACCTCCCCTTTTTGTCGGAGAATGGCTTCCACCTGCCTTTTTAACGGCGGCAGGTCCTGGATAATGATATTCCACACCACCTTTAGATCGATCGCGAAATAGTGATGCATCAACATATTACGGAAGGCGATTAATTTAGACCAGGGAATGTCGGAATATTCTTCTTTAAATTGGCCAGAAATATTGCGACCCGCTTCTCCCAGAACTTGGAAGTGATACCTCATCCAAACTTGAATAAGCTCTTCCTGCAAAAAGGCGTCTCGGCCCCGGAGGGCATATTTTTCTATGTTCGAAATAGCTTCAAACATATCCGCCAACCACTCTCGATCATCCCTCACAGCGGTATAGCCTCCTTGAGGACTTTATCTTTAATTCGCGGCCGCAATCCCGCTTCGGTGACCACATCAACTTCGCAACCCAGGAGTTCTTTAAGGTCAATTATCAATCCGGCCGGAAACCATGATGAAGTTTCAAGACCTGATTCTACCAGAATATCCACATCACTCTTCTCATCCGCCTCACCCCGGGCCACGGAGCCGAAGATGCGAACGTTATAAGCCCCGTGTTTGGCGGCGATTGCCAAGATTTCCTGCCGCTTTTCCTGCAGAACTTCCTTAAGTCCCATGGGCGTCTCCTCCAGTCCCGGCACTTATATTATCATAAATTTCACCAAGTTGTTGACGAGATTAGCCCATAAAAAAACCGGCCCCTCGCAAGGGGCCGGCTGTTAACTTCGCTTGTGGTGCGCCGGGCGCACCCTACTGATTTATCTTTATTTACCTGCGTACTTAATCAGCAGCGGCACGATGAGCAGGGCCACGATGTTGACGACCTTGATCATCGGGTTGATGGCCGGGCCGGCAGTGTCTTTGTAGGGGTCGCCGACGGTGTCGCCGGTGACTGCCGCTTTGTGGGCATCGGAGCCCTTGCCGCCGTAGAGGCCGTCTTCGATGGCCTTCTTGGCGTTATCCCAGGCGCCGCCGCCGGAGGTCATGGCAATCGCCAGGAACAAGCCGGTGACGATGGAGCCGATCAACATGCCGCCCAGGGCCACGGGACCCAGACCGGGCATGAAACCAACGATCAGAGGAGCGCACACCGGGATCAAAGCGGGGAGCATCATCTGGCGCAGAGCGCTCTTCGTGACGATGTCCACGCAGGTGCCGTATTCGGGCTTGCCGGTGCCTTCCATGATGCCGGGGATTTCCCGGAACTGGCGCCGCACTTCCTCCACCACGCCGCCGGCGGCCTTACCTACGGCCTCCATGCAGAGAGCGGCAAAGAAGTAGGGCAGCAGACCGCCGATGAACAAGCCGGCGATGACCCGGGGATCGGACAGATCGAAGGTCATGACGCCGGGGAAGGACCGGGAGTACTCGGCGAAGAGCACCAGGGCGGCCAGACCGGCGGAGCCGATGGCATAACCCTTGGTGACGGCCTTGGTGGTGTTGCCCACCGCATCCAGAGGATCGGTGATGTTCCGAATCTCTTCCGGCAGTTCCGCCATCTCGGCGATGCCGCCGGCGTTGTCGGTGATGGGACCGTAAGAGTCAATGGCCACCACGATGCCGGTCATGGAGAGCATGGCCACCGCGGTGATCGCAATGGCGTAGAGACCGGTGCCCGGGTGAGCCAGGCCGCCGCCCAGATGGAAGGCCGCCAGGATGGCGCCAACGATGACGATTACCGGGGCCGCCGTGGACTTCATTGACATGGCCAGGCCCTGGATGACGTTGGTGCCGTGGCCGGTGGTGGAGGCCAGGGCGATGGACTTCACCGGGTTAAAGCTCTTGGAGGTGAAGTATTCGGTAATGCCCACGATCAGCCCGGTGAGCAATACGCCGATCACCGCCAGCAGGAAGACGTTAAAGGGCGGAATCGCAAAACCCACGGCGCCCTGGGCGGCCTTAGAAGCCACGCCGACCATGAACTTGTTAACCAGGGGGTAGAAAGCGATGATCGCCAGAATGCCCGCCGTAGCCAGCCCCTTATACAGGGCGCCCATGACGTAGCCGCCTTTCCCCAAACGCACAAAGTAGGTGCCGATGACCGAGGCGATGATGGACACGCCGCCGATGACCATGGGGAAGACGATGGCATTCGAGCCGGCGCCGTATACGGTGTAGGCCAACAGCATGGCGGCCACCAACGTCACGACGTAGGTCTCGTAAAGGTCAGCGGCCATACCGGCGCAGTCACCCACGTTGTCGCCCACTTGGTCGGCGATAACCGCCGGGTTCCGGGGATCGTCCTCGGGGATGCCGGCTTCCACTTTACCCACCAGGTCGGCGCCCACGTCAGCCGCCTTGGTGTAGATGCCGCCGCCCAACCGGGCGAAGACGCTCACCAGGGAGCAGCCGAAGCCCAGACCGATCAGGGCGTGCATGGCATGCTCGGGAGCAGCCGTCATCAAGAATTTGTAGTAGCCGGCCACGCTCAACAGGGCCAGGCCTACTACCAGCATGCCGGTGACGGAGCCGCCCCGGAAGGATACCTTCAGGGCGTGGGCCATGCTGGTAAAGGCTGCCTGGGCAGTGCGCACATTAGCCCGCACCGACACGTACATGCCGACGTAGCCGGCCAGGGCCGAACCCGCGGCGCCGATGACGAAGCCGATGGCAGTGTATTTGCCCAAGGCGAACAGGAGCACGAAAACGACCGCGCCCACCATAGCCACCGTTTTGTACTGACGGTTCAGGAAGGCATTGGCCCCTTCCCGCACCGCCGCGGAGATTTCCTGCATCCGGGGATTGCCTGCGTCCTGTTTCAAAACCCAGGTGGTGGTCATCAAGCCATAGGCGACGCCCACCGCGCCACAGATCAAGGCAAAAGTCATAATATCCATACTGTCCGCATCCCTCCTGAAAAAAGTAATTAATTCCTTAAATTTAAGGTATTTGCGCAGAGTGTGGTGAAGCCCGCCTCACCGCCCCTACCACCGCCTCGGGTCCCGGCTACCGCAATCCGGTACCTGAATGTCAATTCATACCCCAAATTGCTACCCGAAGTAAAGGAAAAATTTCACAAGTCTGCTAGATTATTGTGGGTCGGGGTCTCGTTGGGGATCGGGAGATTGAAGCAGAGGCGGGGTTGCATCAGCTAAATAACTTTTTTCTCCGGACTGCGCCTGCCCGGCGGCCAATTCCGGGTGGGTCTTGGGATCGATGACGATGACCCCGTGGCGCTGGGCCAGGGTCAGGAGATACTGGTATTCCATGGCCTTTTTCTGCAATCGGTAACGCATGATCAGGCGCACCCAGAGATAAAGCAATCCCAGGACCAACAGGGCAATGAGGAAATATGAGCCCCCAAGGCCGATGGCCTTGATGCCCGCGGCGATCATAGCA
>JAPLJC010000222.1 GCA_026388765.1 Deltaproteobacteria bacterium | reverse complement strand
GAATTCGGCAAACTCCAGGCGCCGCACCAGGGGCCGGCGGGTGAAGGCGAAAAGATAGTGAAAGGCGCGCATATCGGCTTCCACCGAGGGGCGCTCGAAATTGGCGGTATCGGTCTTGATGCCGTAGTACAGGGCGGTGGCCAGTTTCAAGGAGGGTCGGATGCGGGCCTCCCGCAAATACTCGGTCATAATGGTGGAGGTGGCCCCGTATTCCGCCCGGATATCCACAAATCGTCCCCGGGTCTCGGGGAGGCGCGGGTGGTGGTCGATGACTGCGTCGAACAGAAAGCTGGCGAAGATTTCGTGGTGCCCCGGCTGGCTGTCCACCAGGGCCTTGCGCGGGAAATCCTCGGGGTGAATCTTGTCGATGGGGTTTAAAGTGATGCCTAAAAGTTCCACCAGCCTCTGGTTCTGGGGGCGGGTGATGGGGCGGATGGGGGAGATGACGCAGGCCGAGAGGCGGTGCCACAGGAGGCGCTTCAGGGCCAGGGCGCTGGCAATGGAGTCCGGGTCCGGGTCGATGAGGATCAGGAGGCGGTCTTCGTGGGCAAAGAGCTGGTAGAGTCGCGGCACCGGATTGCGCATAAAGGTGATCGTTCCTGGTCTCCATTTTAACTCAGGTGATGAGTTCCGGGCAAATTACTTTATTGGTTTTTCTTTGCCATCAGGGCCTCGGTGCCATATAAATATGGGTGGGATGGGCCGAACCGGGTGGTTTAGCCGCTAAATCTCCCGGCCCGATGGCAATGGAGGATTCATGGACAAGGCCCCAGAGACGGTGAAGCGCATACTTCAGGGAGAGGTGCGGGCCGCGGCCCGCCTGATGCGGGAGTTGGACGACGGGGTGCCGGCGGCCCGGGAGACTTTGAAGCATCTTTACCGCCATGGCGGCCGGGCCCATATCATCGGGCTCACAGGCTCTCCGGGCGCCGGCAAGAGCACTCTCACCGACCGCCTGATCCAATACCTGCGCCAGGAAGGCAAAACCGTGGGGGTGGTGGCGGTGGACCCAACCAGCCCCTTTTCCGGGGGCGCCATACTGGGCGACCGCATCCGCATGCAGCGCCATGCCACCGACGAAGGGGTGTTTATCCGCTCCCTGGCCACCCGGGGCCATTTCGGCGGCCTCACCGCCAGTGCCCGGGCGGTAATTACGGTCTTGGACGCCATGGGCAAGGACTACATCCTGGTGGAGACCGTGGGGGTGGGCCAGGACGAAGTGGAAATCGCCGCCACCGCCTACACCACCATCGTCATCACGGTGCCGGGCATGGGTGACGATATTCAGGCGATCAAGGCCGGCATCCTGGAGGTGGCCGATATCCTGGTGGTGAACAAGGCGGACCGGGAGGGGGCCAACCGCACCTACCAGGAACTGATGCAGATGCTGGAGTTGCGGACGTATACCAACGACAGACCCTGGCGGCCGCCGGTCCTGATGACCACGGCCAAGGATAGCGAGGGCATCAACGAGCTGATGGCGGCTGTGCGGCAGCATGAGGAGTTTTTACAAGGGGACGAGCGGGCCTTCCAGGCGGCTCGGGTTGCCAAGGTGCGCCAGGAATTGCTGGAACTCTTGAAGGAAGGAACCTTCCGCCACTTGGTACGGCAATTGACGGCGGACGGCCGTCTGGAACAGATCATCCAGGATATCCTGGCGCGGCGTAACGACCCGTACTCCGCCAGCGAGTCGTTGATTCTGGATATTTTGGGACCGAGTTCCTGAGTAATTGGTGGCCCAGGCCTGCCAGCCTGGGCTTGATGGTTGGTGCCCAGGGTGCAGCTACATAATCTCGGGTTCAAGCGGGGTTTCACCCTGGCCAGGCTTCGGGGGTTGGGACTTCTTCTTTCTCGGCTTCTCCCGCGGCGGGGACTTCAACGGCGTGGTCCCCAGATAGCGCTCCGGAACCCAGCCCACCGCGCCGCTTGCCGGCTGGCGGACCTTAAGCCACCCTGACGGGCTCTGATCCAATTTCTCCACCTGGTCATTAAATTGCAGCAGCTTGATGGCTTCGGCCTTAACCAGTGGCTCCCGGCGCAACGTCAGGCGTCGCACCGTCACAAAATAGTATTGAGGTTCCGGCGTCTTCGCCTGGGGGTTTCCCAGATGTTCGGCCATCACCGTGGCCGGCAGCCAGCCGAGATTGCGGCCCTGGGCCACCAACACCCGCCACCAGCCCTGGTCATTCTGCTCGACCTTTTGCACCTTATCGCCACGGGAGAGCCTTTGCAAAGACGGGCAGAACTCCTTGGGGCATTCCCGCAAACTGACAGTCTGAGTCACATAAAAATAGACCACCGAGACCGGGTTGGGGCTGAGCAACTCGCTGGGGATCCAGCCATTCTGACCGGTGCGCCCGGAACGGACCCGCCACCAACCGGAACCGCCCAACTCCACCTTTTCCACCTGGTCCCCTTTATACAGCTGCCCCACCACATTGCTGTCGTAGGCCGCCGCATCCCGCAGATAAGTCATCTCCGCCATTAGATAATAATCACCTTCCGGGGAGTGAGGCGGAGGGGCGGCACAGGCGCCGACCACAGCCAGCATCGAAGTGAAAAATAGGATAGCGCGGAAATTACGCCAGGACCCCATCAGGATTTTTCCTGCGCGGCCGGCCGGCCGGTTTTTTCCAGAGATTTGATGCGCCACTGGCCAAAATCGTTGGTGAACCACACCAGATAGGTTTTATTGAGCTCTTTTATTTCATGGGTGGAGCGGTCCCTGGTCTCCCCCTCCCAGATAACCTTGGCGGAGGCAGTGCCGGGAGACTGGGACCTGATGTCCTCCAGCCGGAACCGGAGGCTGCGATAGTCATAAATCTTCCAGGTCCGGGAAATTTCCTCGGCTTTCTGTCGCAAACCGGGGAAAGTCGGATCGTATATTCTCAGCAATTGTGACAGGTCTTTATTTCGCTGGGCCTCGGCCAGCTTGGTCAGAACGGCCTCGAGCTCGGCCTTGAGAGGAGTCGGCGGCTTGGCTGTGTCGGCGGGAGGATTAGGCTGAGCAGGCGTGGCCAGGGTGGAGCGGGCCGAGGGCGCCGTCTCCGGGGCCTGGGAAATTGTCGGCTTCGCTTCCTCTGGTCCTTCCGGGGCGGAACCCCAGATGAAATACCAGAGCGAGAAGCAGATGAGCACCACCACCAAACCGGCCAGGAACCCATGTATCCAGAGACGTTTGGCCAGGGTCTGCAATGGACGGTCAGGGAAGTCTGATGGAGCCATTTTTCTGCTCGCTACGGCCCCAGTGCTCGACCAAGGGGCCGAAACATTTAATGATATTAAAAATTATATCAGACCCGACCGGAAAAACAAAGAGGGACCCCTAATTGCTGACACCGGGGTCCCTCCTTGTTCTCACTAGTAGGAGCTTACATGGCTTTGGGCTTGGCCGGGGCCGGGGCCGGAGCCTCCTCCTCAGCCGGGGCGCCCTTTTCTTTCTTGGCCGGGGCCCGCTTCTTGGGCACCGCCCGGGCGTGGCTCACCGGGAAGGACTCCAGGTAGCGGGACGCCACCCAGCCGATGATACTGGTGCGCAGGTCACGCACCTGGGCCCAGCCGCCGGCATTCATGCCCAGCATCTCCACCCGGTCATTGAGGTTCAAGGTGGTCAGGATGCGGTTGCCGGTACTGGGACCGGCCCGGAGGGCCAGGCTGCTCACCGCCACGTAGAAATAAGGCGGTCCGGGGCTGGCGGCCATCGCCGAGGCCGGGACCCAGCCGGTAATACCGGTCTTGACGGACCTGACCCGCCACCAACCGCGGTAGTCCTGGTCTATCTTGTCCACCCGGTCGCCCCGACGGAGCAGTTCCACCGAGCGGCAATTGTAGTCGGCGCAGTCTCGCAGGTAGACATTGTTCCAGGCCACATAGAAGTTGCTGGGCACGGGGCTGGGGGTGATCAGTTCCCCGGGAATCCAGCCGATGACGCCGCTGCGGTCCAACTGCACCCGGGCCCAGTTGTCGTCGTTCCGGTCCAGGACGATGACGCGGTCGCCGCTAAAAACCTGGGCCACCACGGAACATTCGTCGGCATAGCTGGCGCAGGAGCGCAGATAGGTGGTAGTGGGCACCACGTAATAATAGCTGGGAGTCACCGGATAGGCGGTGGTGGTGGAGGGCGGCGCACAGGCGCCTACCAGCGCGATGAGCAACACTAGGAGTAGCAGACCTCGGAAGTGATGACGATTTTCCATAGGCGTTCTCCTCATTGCACCTCTTTGAGCTCACGGATGCGCCAGTTTCCCAACTCCTTGACGAACCGCACCTGATAGGTCTGGCTGGCGCTGGTAAGCTCCTGGTTCTTAAGGTTACGGAGGTCTAGATACCAGGTGACCCAGGCCAGGGCATTATCGGGGTCAATGTCCTGGACTTTATCCACCGTGAACACCAGAGAGGCGTAATCGAAATTCTGCCAGGCTTCCAGGGCATCTTTGCGCTTCTGGTCGTAATTGGGCAAGGTGTTGGAATAACCCCCCATATATTGCGTGATATTTTTTTTCAACTGGGCCTCACGCAAAGTCGACAACACCCCTTGCAGTTCCTTTTTCAGGTCAGCGGCGGGCGCCGGGGCAGGAACCGCGGGGGTCGGAGCCGGCGCCGGAGCTGCAACCTCGGGCGCCGCGGCGGGGGGCGCCGGCGGTGGGCTGGTCCGGCTGAATATCATGATCAGCAGGATGATGATGATTATTCCGGCCACGGCCAGGAAGCCTATAACCCAGGGAGGGATCCCCTTGGGTCCCGCCGCCGGGACCGGCTCGGGGGCTGGACCGGCCGGGGGCGCCTCACTGGGAGCCGCCTTGACCGCCTTGAGGGCCCCTTCCTTCAGCGGGGCGTCGCATTCATGGCAGTATTCCTGCCGGGACGAGACCCTTACCCCGCATTGGGGGCAGAAGGTATCCCCTTCCTCCGGATGCAGTAAAAAACTACCGCACACACTGCAATAACGTTGGCCTTGTTCATACGGGGTTTGGCAATGGGGACATTGAGGCATGACTCACCTCCGGTGCAGCAAGATCGGGTACCGGAATACGACTGGCACGAGACCATGAAACCGCAAAACCCTGGAATTGTCAATTAAATTTTCAGGTTAATGGATTTGCCGTTTAGATTGAGGCCCTCAGTCAGTAACCAGGCGACCCAGTTGAAGCTCAGGTGCGGCGGGAGCTCGGGATGCTGAAAGTACTTGACCAGGCGCCGTTTGACGGACCAGCCCAGCCTCTGGTAGCGCTCCAGTAAAGGACCTTCCTGGTTGTCCCGGAATCCTGCCAGGATGAGGCGGCCCCCGGCGGCCAGGCGGTGCAACTCCGGCACCTGGTCCAGCTGCACTTCCCAGGGGAGGTTGGCCGCTACCAGGTCGAAGGGCGCCTTGAGACAGTCGCTGGAGCCCTGCACCACGCGGATAGCCCCGGTCAGACCATTGCGGCGGGCGTTTTCCCGGGTGGTCCGGACGGCCCGGGAAGCAAGATCCACTCCCAGCACCCGGTCCACCCCCAGGGCGGCGGCCGCCAGGCTCAGGACGCCGGCGCCGCAGCCCACATCCAGGAGGCTGGCTAGCGATCCTCCCCCCAGGACCTCCAGGAGCAAGTCCAGGCACAGGCGGGTGCTGGGATGGCCCGGGGGGAAGGCTTCGCCGCTTTCCACCAGGATGATTTGCTCCCCAGCCTCAGCCCGCGGCCGGGGCCGGGTCCGGAGCAGCAGCCGGGGAGACAAGCGATAAGACCAACCTGACGGGGATTTTTCCAAGCTGAACCCGCCTAAAAGGTGAAGACCTTCGGGTCGACCGGTGCCATTCCCTGGTGAAAAAGCCAGACCTTAGCCCGGCCTTTTACCGCATGCAGATGGAGCGGCGGGGACTTCTCGTCCCGTCCACTCATTGCAGCAACAGTTCATAAATCGAGGTCAGCGCTTTGTTGCGAGTCCCCTTGAAATCCACCCCCCAGACGTTCCCGGTGGTGGCGGTGTAATCAGTGCTGGTGAGGGTGCTCACCGACTGGGGGGTGAAGGTGAATCCCGCCCGGGGGGCAACATTGACGCTGTAACTGGAAGCCGAGGGGACATGGACCAGCGCGTAGAGGCCGTTGGCATTGGTGGTGGTGGAATAGGTTCCGCCACCGCTGCGGCTGGCGGTAACAGTAGCCCCGCTGAGAGGATTAGTGCCGTCCGTCACCCGCCCGGCGATGATCTCGCCCGTACCGCTGACAAAGATGTTGTAAGTTAACCCATAGACGCTGTCATAAGTTAGCACGTTGGGGAGATTGTACCAGGCATCGCTGGAGCCGGCCCAACCCATGTTGAGGTGATTGTACATGGTGCCGGAGTTATAGCCGTAGCCGTCGCAGACCACGGCGTGGCCCCCGCTCGTGGAAGTATTAAGGATATCCACGATGACCGGATATTGGGCGTGGAGATTTGCATTGATCATGGCGTTGCGGCTGGCATCCGGGAAATGACTCCCGGGATAGGACAATTTGGCGTTGGCGTATTTAAAGGTATTGACAAAGGCATAGCCGTAGGCCCAGGCAGTCGAGGAGTTGGCCGTATAACTCATTTTCACCGACACCCCGGCGTCATAGGTCAGAGCGCCGATGGCCGCCGCCTGGTTCGGGCTGACCTCGGAGTGTAAGGGATCGGCCACCATATTGGCCCAATCATAAGGGCCGCCGGAGCCGTCGCCGCCGCGAATGGTGGCGGGTTGGGAAACATCGTTCACCTTGATGGTGAAGGTGCCCACCACCGGCGCCGCGGGATATTGAAACCAGTACAGCACCTGGGCCATGGCGGTGGCCGTGCAGCCGCAGGGATAATTGCCGGCATTGCCGGCGCCATTGGGAGGGTTATAGTAGTTGTAGCAGGCCTGGCTGTTCACAGTGGTTTGCGACCAGCGGCTCAGGGTAAAGGGGGCGACACGGACGTCGCTGGGGGGTGGATAGCCTGCCCCTGGGCTGTCCAGGCCGTCGGCGGGATTGGCCAGCCTGGCCCACTTCTGTTGGGCCACGGTCCAGGGGCTCTCGGGGACCAGCGGCGTCCCGGCCGCCAGAGCCTGGGTCTCTATCTCCCGGGCCTTGAGAACCCGGCCGGGGATATCCCGGCTCACCAGAGCCCCCAAAGGATTGTTGGGTGAGGGGTCGTAGACGCCGTGGGGTAGGAAGCCGATGAGGGGTTCCACCAAGTCGTCGGCGGGCACGAAGACCAGGCCGCTGGGATTCAAGTAGACCACGTAATAGGCGGGCGAGCCGCTGCTGTCGGGAAAGGTTTGCACCTCCCTGATCTGCGCGCCGAGGGAGGCCCCCATGGGTTTCGCCTCCAGGCCCAGCCAATTGCCTACCATGGCGCGGGCCTGTTCCGGGGTAGTGGGCCGGGGCCATGCGCTGGCGGCGAAGAGCAGCGTCGCCGACAGGATCAAGATCGCCATTCGCCCCGAAAAAAGCCTTGATGCGCCTTTCATGGCCAGGGACCTCATGTTAAGATTCATTCAGGCGTACTCGGGATAGCCTTCTATCTTGCACTATAATAGCACTGCGACCTAAAAAGTAAATTTCATAAACCAGGAAGCAGAGAACGAGGAGTCGAATCATGGCCAGGCATGCTTTTACATTGAGGCAGCGGACGCTTTGCATTATAATTTAGTTGGAATCAGCCTGATTTAGAGGAAAAACGCAGTGGCCGCGGCCCTCGGCAAGTTGAAAAAATGGTTCAACCGGAAGAACCGCTCTCCCCAGACAGTCTCCCTGGGGCCGCCCCCGGCGCTGCTGGAGCGTTACCTCCAGTATAAGCGGCTCCTGGCGGCCAACAGCGCCATCCTCACCCTTGTGGCGGATCTCCAGGTCAAGGTGAACGAAGGCTTCCTCTTCGACATGCACTATGTCCGCCAGGCCTGCGAGCGCCTGGGCCGGGAAGTGGAGACCCTGGTGGCGGCCCTGACGGCCATGTCCGGCGGCCGCTACACCGGCCTGGAAGAGGCGCGCCGCCGGGTCGCACAGTTGGTGGCCGAGGACTTGGCCGTGGGCATCAAATTGACCCCGGTGCCCCTGGTCCTGCCCCTCAAGGAAGTGCGGGAAGGGATGTTCTACGGGGGCAAGGGCGAAAAGCTCGGCGAACTCACCCGTTTGGGGCTCCTGGTGCCTGCCGGCTTCGGGATCAGCGCTTACGCCCAAAAGCTCTTCTTCGAAGCCGCCGGTCTGGAGGCCTTCATCCACCGGGCCATCTCCCACTCCCATATCCGTGACCTGGAGTCTCTGCGGGAGGCCGGCGAGGCCATCCGGGAGCGGATCATGGCCCAAGAACTACCCGGGGACCTGGCCCGGGAAATCGCCGCCCAACTGGCGCGGCTGCCCTCGGATCGGGTGGCGGTGCGCTCCTCCGCCCTCCAGGAAGACAGCCAGTTCAGCTTCGCCGGTCAATTCGAGACCATCCTCAACGTGCCCCGGGAGCGGGTGGTGGAGCGCTACAAGGAGGTCATCGCCTCCCAGTTCACTCCCAGGTCTCTTTACTACTGCCACACCAGCGGCTTTTCCTACCAGGAGTTGGCCATGGGGGTGGTGGTCATGGAGATGGTGGCGGCCCAAACCGCCGGGGTTCTCTACACCGACGATCCCCGGGGCGGCGGCGCCACCATCGTCAACGCCGTCTGCGGCCTGGGCTCCCTGGCCGTGGGCGGCGTGGTGGAGCCGGATATCTTCCGGGTGGAAGAAGACCGGATTGTGGCCAGTCACATAGGTGAGAAGACCCGGATGCACATTCCGGCGCCCCAGGGCGGCATCCTGGAGTTGGAGATCCCGGCAGAGCGCCTGGGGCCGTGCCTGTCGGAGGCACAGGTCCTGGCCCTGACCGCCCTGGGCCGCACCGTTCGAGAACATTTCGGCGGACCCCAGGACATCGAGTGGGCCCAGGGACCGGACGGCTCGTTCTACCTGCTCCAGGCCCGGCCGCTGCGGGTCAGCCGCCAGTTGCGCAGCGATTATCTGCCTCCCAAAATCAAGGGGGCCGAGGTGCTCGTGGAAAACGGCATCGTCGCCTCCCGGGGGGCGGCGGCGGGGCGGGTCTATCACCTCAAGGAGGAAGCCCTCAAAGAGATTCCTCTCGGGGTGGTGCTGGTGACCAGCCGGGCCTCACCGGAGTATGCCCTGGCGGTGGGCCGGGCCGCCGCCGTGGTTTCGGAGGCCGGCAGCGCCACCAGCCACCTGGCCACGGTCCTCAGAGAGGCCCGGCTGCCTGCGGTCTTCGGCGCCCGGGGAGCCGCCGGCCTGCTCCTGGAAGGCGACCTGGTCACGGTGGACGCCTTTTATGGCAACGTTTACGCCGGCGAGGTGGCTGAGCTGCTCCAGGCCCCCCGGGGCGGCGACGAGGTGGTGCGCCAGAGCCGGGCCTTCAAGGTGCTGGAGCGGGCCTTAAAGCACATCACCCCCCTGAACCTCCTGGACCCCCGGGCGGAGAACTTCCGCCCCGAGGCCTGCCGCACCTATCACGACATTACCCGCTTCGCCCACGAAAAGGCCATGGAGGAGCTCTTTCAGATGTCGGCCGGCCGGCAGTCGGCTGACGGCACCCGGCGGCTGGTGAGCCCGCTGCCCCTGGACCTGCACCTCATCGACCTGGGGGGCGGCTTAAGCCCCGAGGCGGCCGACCTGGCGCAGGTCAAGCCCGAGCACCTGCGCTCCCGGCCCATGCTGGCCTACTGGAAGGGAGTCACCGCGGTGGGCTGGAAGGGCCCCAAACCCGTGGATCTGGCCGGCTTCCTCTCCGTGGTGATGAGCGCCGCCACCGACACCAATATCAGTGAAAAGCTCCACGAAAAGAATTTTGCTATTATTACCGATGATTACCTGAACCTGTCCAATCGCCTGGGCTTTCACTTCGCCACCATCGAGTCCTTCCTCGGGACCGCCACGGACAGCTATATCACCTTCACCTTTTACGGCGGCGGGGCGGAATTGACCCGGCGGATGCGGCGGGTGCGCTTCCTGTCCCTGGTCTTGCAGCACCTCGATTTCCGGGTCGAAATCAAGGAGGATTCCATCACCGCCCGGGCCGACCAGGCGGAGCCGGCCGTCCTGGAGCAGAAGCTGGAGATCCTGGGCCGCCTGATGATGGTCAGCAAACAGCTGGATATGGTGATGCTCTCCGATGACGAAGCCGACCGCTGCTACCAGGAGTTCATCACCGGCGGCTATAACCTGGCGCGGGGATAGATTTCCCCCCCCTTTTCTAAAGGGGGGCAGGGGGGATTAAATAAGGGCCTGATAATCCCCCTAAATCCCCCTTTAAGAAAGGGGGACTTAAATACCCGGCCGTCTTGGAGCAGCTGGAAGCCTTCTGGCTCAGGCAATTGCGAAATATTATGGGCTATAGGCCACGTAGGGTGCGTTCCACGCACCAGGGAGAATCAAATAATGGGACGTATTTTAGCCGTCGATGACGAACTGGACATGCTGGCCCTGCTGAAGATGATCATCGAGGGCTATTCCGACCATCAGGTGACCGCGACCAACAACCCCATGGAAGCGGCCGAGCTCCTGGAAAAGGAGGTCTTCGACCTGATGCTCACCGACCTCAAGATGCCGGGGATGGACGGCCTGGAACTCCTGGCCCTGGCCAAAAAGCGGGACGCCGACGCCCTGGTCCTGGTCATCACCGCCTACGGCTCCCTGGAGTCGGCGGAGGAGGCCATGGCCAAAGGGGCCTTTGACTATATCACCAAGCCCTTCCGCAAGGAACAGATCCTGCTGGCCATCGACAAGGCCATGCGCTGGCGGGAACTGGTGCGCCAGAACAAAGAGATGAAGCAGCGACTGGAGAAGCAGTAGCCAGTAGTCAGTAGTCAGTAAAAGAAATCGCCTCCCAGGCACCGGCTACTGAAAAACTGGCAACTGACTACTGACCTGCTCCGGTCCCCCGTCTTCCATCCCCCGTCTGTTTTTTTTACTGACTACTGACTACTGGCTACTGGCTACTTGCTAATGGGTTATGAAGGTCCCATCTACCGTCCGCCCAGCGAGGCCGACAGCCTCCTGATCCAGGCCACCGTAGGCTGCCCCCACAACCTCTGCACCTTCTGCATGGTCTATAAGCAAGGAGTGAAGTTCAAGGTCCGCCCCACTCATGAGGTCAAGGAGGACCTGGAGGCGGCCTTCCGGACCTACGGCGATACGGTCCGCACCATCTTTCTGCCCGCCGGCAACACCATCGCCATGCCCACCGCGGCCCTCGCCGAGATCTGCCGGTACGCCTCCTCTCTTTTTTCTCGGTTGGAACGCATCACGGTGTACGGTTCGGCCCAGTACATTTACCGTAAGGGTCTGGAAAATCTCCGAGTTTTGGCGGCCGCCGGCCTTACACGGATTCATCTGGGCCTGGAAAGCGGCGACGACGACATCCTGGCCCGAGTCAAGAAAGGCAGCGACCGCCGGGTACAGGTGGCGGCCGGGCGACTGGCGCGCCAGGCGGGGCTGGAACTCAATTGCTACGTCATCCTCGGGCTCGGCGGCCAGGACCGGACGGCAAGTCATGCCCGGGAGACCGCCCGGGCCATCAATGAGATGGCGCCGGACGTGGTGCGCCTCCGGACCCTGGTTCCCAAGATCAACACCCCTCTGCTGGAAGATATCCAGACCGGGCGCTTTAAGATGCTTGGCCCCCACGGGGTCATCCGGGAGACCATGGCCCTGGTGGCGGCCATCAACGTGCCCACCCGGGTGGTCAGCGACCATTACACCAATTACGTCAACGTGGCGGGCCGGCTCCCTGGAGATAAAGCCGCGCTCTTGAGCACCTTGCGAAAAAGCCTGGCTGCGGACGAAGCCGGCTTCCGCTCCTTCTTCATCGGCACTCAGTAAGGCCCTGAAATTCCGGATGAAATCCATCCCGTAGGGGCGGGGTCACCCCGCCCCGACAACGTGCGCCAAAGTCTTGCCTCCCATTGACAAGCCTGGCCGCAAACCTTAACTGAAAGAGGGCAAATTGCACGTCTTCGGGAGGTGGGACCATGCTGCCGCTGGATATTCATATTGAAGGCCAAAAGGTGGAAATTCTGCCGGAGTGGCGGGAGAAGATCGAGGCCGAGTTGGGGCGCCTGCAAAAGCATTATTCCGGGCCCATCCTGCACGCCCGGGTGGAAATTATCGGCACCGCCCACCACCGTCTGGGCGCCTTCGAAGTCCACCTGGCGGTCAACGTGCCTGGAGAGGTTATCACCGTTACCCGGCAAGGAGATTTGGTATCCCCCTTGCTGGTGGAGGCCTTCGATGCCCTGGACCGGCGTTTGGCGGAGCATTCCAGCATCACGCAGCAGAAGGTCAAAGCCCATGAGGAATTCGCCCGGCACGGCCGGATTATCCGCCTTTTCCCGGCGGGTGAATACGGTTTCATCGAAACCGACGATGGCCTGGAGGTCTATTTCCATGCCAATGCCCTGAAAAAAGGCAGCTTTGCCGCGCTGAATCCGGGGACTGCGGTGAAATTCGGCCAGGAGGAAGGAGAAAAAGGCCCCCAAGCCACCTGGGTCCAACCGATCTAAGTTTCGAGTTTCGAGTTTTGAGAAGGGCAGGCTTTCGGGCCTGCCTTTTATTTCGGGATTTTGTTGCCTTTGCAACCAAAGGGCGACCCAGCGGGTCGCCCTTACTTATGCGGGTTGGGAGGGGTGGTTGGGGGGAGGGCAGGGGCCACTTACAAAAAAGCCCCTGGCCCTCCCCCCAATATCTTCATTTTTGCGCCACCATCCAAATGATCTCGTAGCTCACCGGGATGGAGCCGTCGGCGCCGTAGTCTTCCCGGTAGGCCTGGATTAGGGCCTTGAGCAGCCGGGGAGAGAAGGGCCGGGGCTCGGGATTGGTGGCCCCCATGGCCTGGAGGGCCTTGAAAAAGGTCAGCACCGAGGGGTAGGCGGTGGTGACGCACTCCCGGGCCAGCTTCACCATTCGGAAGCCGGCGGCGGCCAATAATTCTGCCCAGGTCTCCCCATCCAGGAAGCCCTGGGCCGCGATGGCCGGCTGTCCTGAGAGCTGCAGCGCGGCGGCGGCTTGCTCCAGGGCGCCCGCCAGTTCCCGGAAGGTTCCGGGCCCCAGGGTGGCAAAGGCCAGGGTGCCGCCGGGGTTGAGGAGGTCAAAGTAAGCCGCCAGCGACGCGGCCGGCCGGGTGAGCCACTGGAAGGTGGCATTGGCCACGATGGCGTCGAAGCTTCCCCGGCTCAGGGTCTCGCCGTCGGCCACCAGCCAGGCCACCCCGGCGGCCGTCCCCAGCCTGCGCCGGGCCGCGGTCACCAGCGCCGCATCCAGGTCCAGGGCCACCAGTGAGGCCCCGTTGCAGCCCTGCTTGATTAATTGGGTAAAATACCCGGTGCCGCAGCCGATCTCCAGAATCCGCCCCGCCCGGGGCAGCCGGCCCTCTGCCAGGGCCAGCAATCCCTGGGCCATGAGGCGCTGTACCCCGGCCTGGCGGTCATAAGATCCCGCCCGCCTGGCAAAATTGCGCCTGATCCCTCGCTTTATATCTAGATGATCCGTTTTCATTTTGGTCTAAAAATTTATTAAAATGTCATTCTGAGGGAGCGAAGCGACCGAAGAATCTCAAATACGAGATCCTTCGCGGCGCTCAGGATGACAAGAATGAGCTTTGGAGAATTTGTCTAAAGCAATCTTCTTAAAATGTCGTTAAAGGCTGCCGCCTGGGTTAAGAAAGGCATGTGTCCGGCGCCCGCTAACATATACAAGCTCGATCCCGGCAAATGCTCCTGAAGAAACCGCGCCTGGGCCGGGGGGACGATCTTGTCCTGTTCCCCCTGCATGATGATTATTCGGCCTGGAATACCGGGTAGCAAGCCTCGCAGGTCTTTATCCCGGAGATAATCCAGCCCCGAAGCCAGGTGGACCGCGGTGGCCGAGAAATCGAAGCCGGCCGCGACTTCCGGCCGATAGGATTCCTCACCCGGAGCCAGGCAGGCCCTGGCAAAATCGTTAATGACGCGGCGCGGCTCACTCCTCAGGGTCCGGCGCATGGCTCGTAAGGCGGCCACCGGCTGTCCCCAAGGGTGGTCCGGCTGCCGGCAAAAGACCGGGGCTACCCCCACCAGCACCGTGGCCAGCGGCGCCGGCCCTTCGAGGCGGGCCAGGGCCTCCAGCAACAGCATGCCACCTAAAGACCAGCCCACCAGGACGCTTTCCCGGAGAGGCACCGCGGCCAGATACTCATGCAGCCAGCCAGCCTCCCACCTGGGGATTCCGGGGGTCAGGACGCGGCATTCGCCTCCGAAGGCCAGCGTCTGGCGCTGCCAGATGGCCCCGGAGGCGCCCCAGCCGTGGAGCAGCACCAGGGTCTTCATCCTCCCAGGCCCATTTGCCGGGCGGTACTGATAATGGTATCCAGGGCCCGGCGCAAATCTTCCCGGGCGTGGGCCGCGGATAGGGAAAAGCGCACCCGGGCTCGTCCCGGCGGCACCGTGGGGGGCCGTAGGGCCACCGCCATCAGCCCCTGTTGTCTCAGCAGGGCGGCAAACTCCAGAGTTCGGCCATTGTCCCTCACCAGCACCGGCACAATCTGGGTCTCGCTCCCGAGGGTATCCAGGCCGGCAGACATCAGGCCCCAGCGGAATTTTTCCGACTCTTCCAGAAGATAGGCGCGCCGCTGCGGCTCCCGGGCCACGATCGAAAGAGCCGCCTCAATGGCGCCCAGAACCGGCGGCGCCAGGGCGGTGGAATAGATGAAAGACCGGGCCCGGTTGTGCAGGTAATCGATGAGCCGCCGATCCCCGGCGACATAGCCCCCAAGGGACCCCAGGGCCTTGGAGAAAGTGCCCATATGGATCTCCACCCGGTCAGTCAGACCCAGGGCCTCGGCCAACCCCGCCCCCCGGGGTCCCAGGACCCCGGTGGCGTGGGCTTCGTCGATCATCAGCGCCACCCCGTAGCGTTCCTTCAGAGCCACCAGTTCCGCCAGCGGGGCCAGGTCGCCGTCCACCGAAAAGACGGAGTCGGTAATGATCAGGCGCCGCCTGTGCCCTGGGGATTTCTGTAAGAGGTCTTCCAGGCGGGTCAAATCACGATGGGGGAAACGCAATAGCTGCGCCCCGGAGAGCTTGATGCCGTCATAGATGCTGGCGTGATTGAGTTTGTCGCCGAAAACCATGTCCCCTGGGCCCACCAGGGCGGAAATCACCCCCAGGTTGGCCATGTAGCCGGTGCTGAAGATGACCGCCGCCTCGGTCCCTTTGAAGGCTGCCAAATGCGCTTCCACCGCCTCGTGCAGCGCCAGGTGGCCGACCACCAGCCGGGAGGCGCCGGCGCCGGTGCCCCAGCGGGCCGCGGCGGCCTGGGCCGCCTTAATGAGCCGGGGGTCCTGGGCCAGCCCCAGGTAGTCGTTGGAGGAGAGGTTGAGCAGGACCTGCCCCCCCAGGCGCACCCGGCCGCCGGGGAGGACTTCCTCCAGCACCTGCAGACGCCGCCGCAGGGCCTGGGACTCCAGGACGGCCAATTCTTGGGATAATTGCTCTAACATAGCTATCAGCGTTCAGCTCTCAGCCTTCAGCCAAGTACATGATTCTTAAATATGGTACGCTTCTTGTCAGCCCCCCCTCTCACCCCTGCTCTTCTCCCGCCGGGGGAGCGGGAGTTGCGGAAGTTCCCACTTAATCCCCTCTCCCCCAATGGGGGAGAGGGTCAAGGTGAGGGGGAATAAATTATTTGCTCCCTGCTGTTGACCAATACTCGTTGCTGGATTTATGAAATCAGGACTAAGTAAATTTTACGCCAACTTCATCCAGGGCCGCCAATAAAGTCTCCCGGCCCGCCGCCTCATCGAGGTGATCAATTTCCGGCACCCGGGCCAGGATGGGCCGACCCGTGATGGCCTCAATCACCCCGGGATTGGTCTGCTCCGCCAGGTTGGGAGCTTTGGGGTAGCGGTTGAGGATAATGCCGGCCACCTCAATTTCCGCCTGCCGGGCCGCCATGACCGTCAGGGCCGTGTGATTGATGGTGCCCAGACCGGCCCGGGCCACCACCAGGAGCGGCAGCCTAAGCCAGCGGATCAGGTCCAGCACCAGAAAGGAGGTGTCGATCAGGGGGACGTACAGGCCTCCGGCGCCTTCCACCACGAAGAAGTCATAGCGCCCCGCCAGTTCCAGGAGGCTCCCGGCGACGCGGCCCAAATCCACCGTCACCCCCTCCCGGGCCGCGGCCACTCCTGGGGCCAGGGGCAGGCGCAGGGCTACGGGGCAGAGCAGTTCCAAGGGCTCGCTCAAGCCCGCCAGGTCCCGGGCAAACTTGGCGTCCGTGGGGATCAGCCGGCCCTCCTCCTCCGGGCAGCCGCTCTGGATGGGCTTAAAATAGATCGCCGCCAGCCCCCGGCGTCGCAGGGCCGCGGTCAGGCCGGCGGCGATGACGGTCTTGCCCACGTCGGTGTCGGTGCCGGTGACGAAGATGCCTTTGAGCGGTGGTAGTTGGGGCAACTTCATATTAATTCCGAATGGAAAAGTGGCACAGGCCTCTGGCCTGTGACGGACACAGGCTGGAAGCCTGTGCCACTATTGAACAGCCAAGGACGGCTGTTCGACATTATTTTCATCCAGCTCCAACCCCAAATCGGCCAGCATTTGCCGGTCCTCCTCCGGCAGGCGGCCCCGGGTGGTGAGGTAGTCGCCGGTCATCAGGGCGTCGGCCCCGGCCGCGAACACCAGGGGACCCAGGGACCGCAGCGTCGCCTGGCGGCCGCCGCAGATGATGAGGGAGCGCTCCGTATGCATCAGGCGAAAGGCAACCACGGCCTTGAGGGCCTCCAAGGGCGACAACAGCGGCCGGTCGGCCAGGGCCGTGCCCGGCAGGGGATGTAAGAAATTCAGCGGAATGGCGTCCACCCCCAGGTCGGCCAGGGCCTGGGCCAGTTCCCAGCGTTGGGCCACCGTCTCCCCCAGCCCCAGGATGCCCCCGGCGCAGACGCTCAACCCCGCCGCCTGGGCCGCCTCGATGGTGGCCACCCGCTCGGCGTAGGTATGGGTGGTGCAAATCCGGGGGAAGTGTGAGGCCGCGGCCTCCAGGTTGTGGTGGAAACGGAAAAGCCCGGCGGCCTTTAAGTCCTTTAAAAATTCCTTATCCACAATGCCCAGGGAGGCGCAGACCCGGAGGCCGGGCACGGCCTCCCGGATGGCGGCCACCGCTTCGACAATGGCCGTTTGGTCCCGGGGGGTGACGACGCCGCGGCCGGAGGTGACCAGGGAAAAGCGAGCCGCTCCGGCGGCCGCCGCGGTCTG
>JAPLJC010000017.1 GCA_026388765.1 Deltaproteobacteria bacterium | reverse complement strand
CCTGGCAGGTAAACCGCCTAAGGTGGCCCTCACCGCCTGTATGCGCAAACTCCTGGTGATACTTAATGCCATGCTCAAAAATCGTACTTACTGGAACCCTCAGCTGCATCTGGCAGCTTGACAGAAAAGACAGTCGCTACTCTCTCTCCTGCAAGACAAATTTAAGGGCCTGACAGTGTCTCAGGGTGACATCCAGAAGAACCTGCAAGCCCAGGAAACCACCTTTGACACCCTGATTCGCCAGATTGGGAGGGACGGCCTTGGCGGTCTCTATATGGATATCGTTGGCTCGGTAATCAATATCAATGATTATCTCCGGGTCAATAAGGATTCTCTAATTTCTGGAATTCAAACGACATGGATAGGTATCAAAACGGTTGTTAATGAGGTAAGGGATTCAATGGCTAAAATTAATGAACTTGCCTCAGTCAAAGTCCAACCGGGCAGTACAACCAGCGGCGGATATGCCCCAGATGCCACAAGACAAGTATCTTTGGACCCAAAGCAATTTGGGGCAGAACAGATGAAAAGGGATTTGGCCGAAGTAGCCGGGAATTGGAACCTGATTACTGTTGCTGTACCAATGGCATTTCAAGCTATTAGCGATGGTTTTTCAAAAGCAAATGAGCTTGCTGTTGGACATAAAGGCTTTATCGGTGATGTTATAACCGGATATGAAAGGCTTATGTATGGCACCTCATTGGCAGAGACTGCTGCTAATGACTTTTGGGCGTCAGTTGGCAGAGGGGCCGATTTAGTTTTAGGAAAGCTGGGTTGGGTGCAAGATAAGGTTAATGATCTTACTGTAATATTTTCCAGACCTATTAATTGGCTGATAAATGTTGTTATATCTGGCCTACCTTCATGGCTTGGTGGATCTGGGGCGGCGCATGGGGCCACTGGTGGGTGGGATGAAGCCAGTATTATTGAAAAGTATGGTCCAGCTGATAGTCTTCCCGGGGGAAACATTGCCGCATCTGTTTCAACACCAAAATCAAACCCCGCTTTGGATGCTGGGAAAGCAAAGGGCGGCGCCGGCAGTGGCAAGGACGGTTCTGACCAGCTCCTCAGTCTGCTGGATCGCCTCAAGCAAGAATATTCCAAGCTGAATGAGGGCATGATTTCTGGCAATGAGGCTTGGTACAACAAGACCATCGATGAGATCGATAAGATCGCCGCCAAAGGCGCCGATGTCGATAAACTGAAAGAGGCGCGCGACCTGGCCGGACTGGATCGAAATGCGAAAAATGCCAAGGTCACCGAAGATTTTTATAGTGCCGTGGCTAAGGAGGCCGAGGACGCCTATATGTCCATCGACCTCTGGCAGGCCAAATCCCTGAAGGATTGGCAGGGCGTCAAGGACAAGGTCACCGGCCAGGCCATCGACGTCTCCGCCTGGGTCAACCAGGCCACCGATAAAAAATATTATGAGCAGAGCCTGAAGGACTGGGACAAGATGACCAGCCTTCAGGAGAAATATTTGAGCGGCATGGCCTCAACCGCACCTTTTCTCAGCCAGCAACTGGCCCTGGAGGGGCAAGCCCTGGGCTTCCAGGAAGCCCTGTCCAACTCCAAATTAGAAGACCTGATCTACCATGAAAAGCTGAACGATGAATGGCGCATCTCCCGCGGCCTGGCGGCCTTGATGACTCCGGAGATGGAAGCCCAACTGCGCTATTCGGAGCAACAGACCCAGGAGTTGAAGCGCCAGGCCCAGGAGCGCAAGGGGTGGGAGGTTCAGGGGGTTAGCGGCGGTATTAAGCTATTCGCGATGGATTTACAAAAGGAATCGGCCTCCGCGGTGGCCTTCGGTATTCGGGATGGTCTAAAGGGTGCCAAAGGTTATGCCGACCAGGCGATCACCGACCTGATTATGTCGCCCTTTACTAAGAAAAAGATGGACTTTAAAAAAATCGGCGTAGACATCGCTACCAGTATTACTAATGGCCTGGTCAAAATGGGGACTACCAAGATTTTCTCCTTTTTAACTGAGGGCACTCTGAATATGGTGAACACTTGGCAAAACGCCCAGCAAGCCATGACCGCGGCCAGTACGGCGGGAGAGGCGGCCAGATTGGCGGCTTTGACTTCGGGTGGGACACAAGGAATAAGTGTTTTGGAAGTGTTGGGAAAAGGAGCCGTTATGGTGGATGCGGGTCGGGCGGCGGCGGCGACCTATGCCAGCGTTTCGGAAATACCTGTTATTGGTTGGATACTAGCCCCCATTGCCGCTGCTGCGGCCTTTGCGGCCGTGGCGGCCTATTCTGCTTTTGGAGGGAAAAGTGGGGGTGGGGATGGGGGTGGATATGGTGGATATGCACCCACACCTTCAGGCGGGGCCTTCCATCAGGGCGGCGTCCTCATGCACGGCGGCGGCCAGGTGCCGGTCTATGCCCACGCCGGCCTCAACCTGGCCGACGATGAGCGCCACATTGTGGCCCGGGTCGGCGAGGGGGTTTTGCAGGTGCCGGCGATGAACAAATGGGCCCGGGCCGGGGTCGGTTTCGATCTGCTGAATGATCCGGAGCGGCTGCCGGAGGGTAACTTCATGGTGCCGCCCCCCGGTTTCGCCCGCGGCCGTTCGGGCGCCCCGTCCGGCCCGCCGCAGGTGCAGGAGCATCGCCTGACCCTGGTGCTACAGACGCCGGACGGGGTCAACCTCGGCACCAAGGAACTGCGGCTGATCGCCGAGGACACCCAAAAACGCCTCAATCACGGCAAGCTCACCGTGCCTGCCCGGCCAGGGGGGAGGCACTGATGGACGACGCCGCCTGGCAGGACTGGGCCAACCGCCCCGGCGAGGTGCGGATCTTCCTGGTGGAGTTGAGCGCCCGGCGCCTGGCCGACGGCGCCGCCGTCCCGCTTTATCTCTCCAATTACTACGCCGCCTTTCCGGGGCGCCAGTACCTGCCCTGCGTCCAGGGGCTGCCGGAGCTGACCCGCCAGGCCAACGACACCCTGACCGCCAATCACGTGCCGGTCTGGGGGGAACTGACCCTGTTCATCACCCCGGAATTTTGCCCCGACGCCGGCGACGCCATCGCCTGGAACGAGCTGCTCACCCCGGAACTCTACAGCCTGGAAAGCCAGCCCCTCACCATCCTCCTGGGCGGCGCCGGCTTCGCCTACGAGGATTTCCGCCCGGTCTTTAGCGGCTGGTGCTTCAAACATTACCAGACGGACGACAACCTCCTCACCCTGACCCTCTATGACAAGTCCCGGGATCTGGAGACCAAGGTCCCGGATTACGAACTGCCGGAGTCGCCCCGGGTGGATGAGGGTAGCTGGAACCAGGCGGTGCCGGCCGTCCTCGGTAAGGTGAAAAATTATAAACCCTCTTTGATCCTCAACAACATTGCCGACTATTACACCATGAAATACGCCCTGGCCTGCCACGTCATCCAGGCCCTCGACGATCTCTATCGCGATAACGTGCCCCAGTCCACGCCGCATAATTATCTCCTGATCCAAAAAGACCTGTTCCCGGCGGCCAAGGACGGCGACGGCGCCGCGGTCATGGACCCCTCCGGCCCCTACACCGGCGCCCTCAACCGGGCCGAATGGCTGGTGCAGATCGACTCCATTACCCGGCTCAATGAAATCGGCCAAGCCGGGCCGAGCGTCGGTCTGGCCACCTTTCGCTGGTCCCTGGACAAGGGCGTCACCTGGCTGGGCGAAGGTATCTTGACCTGGAAGTTGGCGCTAGATCCCACCACCATCGCCCACCCGGTGGCCGTCGGCTGGGGCGCCCTGACCCTGGCCGGAGATTACGCCGGCGAGGTCAAATATCCTTATAAACTCCAGATCAGCGCCGACGGCTATGTAGGCCGCGACGCCAAATTTCAGTTCTCCCCGGACAACGGCGTCACCTGGTCGGCGGAGATCGCCATCCCCAACACCGATCCGATCGCCTGCGATAAGGGTCTGACCGCCGCCTTTACCGGGGTGGCCGGGAGTCTCAGCGCCACCACCAAGACCCCGGCCGCTGCTTCGCCCGGCACCGCCAGTTTCGGGGGCGCCTACGACGCCAGCAGTTATCGCCGCTACTGGGTCGAGATACTCACCCCCGGCGACGTGGGCACGGCCACCTTCAGATGGTCGGATGATGACAGGGCCACCTGGCACAGCGATACCGGGGCGCCCGCGCATAATCCGTATATTACCGGGCTGGACGTCGCCCTGAGCCACGGCCTCACCATCTCCTTTTACGGGGTGACGCCGGAGCCCGACCCGCCGGTCGATGACTTCGACTCTGGCGATGTCTGGATCTGCCACGTGCCCGCCCTGGTGGCCGGCGACTCCTGGACATGGGGCTTCAAAGAGATTCCCATTCCCCTGGCCGACGGGGTGGCCGTGCAGTTCTTATCCAAGGCCGAGGCCGTGGCCCAGGGGATTGACGCCCGCTTTCTGACGGCGGCCGATGATTTTGCCCTGGCGGACGAGTGGCGCTTCATTTTGGGTTCCAGCGTGCTGTTGTCGGTGGGGGATGGCGGCAACATTACCGCCGACGCCCAGGGCCTCATTTCTTCGGTCCTCGGGGCCTACAGCGACAAGATCGGGGAGCTGATCCGGGCCCTGCCGGTGGAATGGTGCTCGTGGGACGGCGCGGCCGATTTCGATCCGGACGCCTTAACCGCCTTTAACGCCTCCTTCCCTTATCAGGCTGGGCTTCTGGTAGATTCCCCCACCACGATCAGCGCCATCATTGATAAGTTGCTCAGCGGCATCCCGGCCTTCTATACCTTGAGGCTCAACGGGAAGTTTCTACTCAGGGAACTGGCGCCGCCGGCCGGCTCGCCCCGGTTGACCCTGACCGACCACGAAATTTTTCCGGACCAAACCGGCAGCGGCCCGGATCAGGATCTGCTCTACCGCCGCGTCTATCTGCATTATGACCGCAACCCCAATGTCCAATCCAACCCGGCGTCCTACACCAACCAGGAGCAGTTGGACTGGCTGTGGCGGGAATTCCGGCAGGTCTCCGCCCGGGATGAATCGGTGCGCCGGACTTACCCCCTGGCCGGCGATCTGGGGCCGCTGGATACTTGCCTGGTGAATCGGGCTGAGGCCAAGGCGCTGGCGCAGCGGCTCTTGAGCATCTATAGCGTCAAACGGGACAAGGGCGTGGCCAACTGCGGCGTCCAGCCATATGTCCTGGATCTCGGGGATGAACTGCAATTGCGCCGTCCCAAATTTGGCCTGGATCATGGGGCGGACTACGTGCTGCTGGGAGCCGACCAGAATTTTAACGACGAGTCCAGCCAGCTGACGATCTGGAGGTAAGCAATGGCCGATGAAGACGCCCTGCGCCTGCTATGGGATCGCCGCTTGATCGACGCCGCCGTCATCACGGCCGCCAGTGCAGCCCCGGGCTATCCGCTCGCCTGCCTAAAAGACCCGCTGCCCTGCCGCACCTATCGCTCGGCCGGTCTGGCGGCGCAATCGCTGGTGATCGACCTGGGGGAGCCGGCTTATTGCACCTGCCTGGGCCTGGTCAACCACAATTTTACCAACGACGGCCAGATCACCGTGCAGGCCGCCGCGACGCCGGATTTTGCCGCCCCCCTCTACACTGAGGAATTTCCCGTCTGGCGGCCGATCATCGGCTTCGGCGAGGGCGGCGCCGGCGAGCACGGCGCCGGCGGCATGATCCTGGAGTCGGAGCGCTCCTTCTATGCTCCCTCGCCCCTGGGCCTCTATTACTTTGCCACGGTGGACGGCGATTATGTTAAGGCCCGGTACTGGCGCCTGGACCTGGCCGATGCCGCCAACCCCGCCGGCTACTTTGAGATCGGCCGGTTGTTTTTAGGGTTGTTCGATGAGTTTATCTGGCAGTTTGATTGGCAGAATCGCAGCCTTCTGCCCAAGGACGACAGCGACAACCGCTACTCCACCGGGGGTCAGCGCTGGCCGATCTGCAAGCCCACCCGGCGGGGCCAGCGTCTGCCCTGGTCGCTGTTGGCGCCGGCGGATAAGAACTGGCGGCTGCTCTTTTTCCTGGGGAAGGTCGGGATCACCGTGCCGTTCATCATCGACCCGTTGCCCGCGGGCCTGCCGTCGGAACGATATTTTAGCGCCATGTACGGCCACCTGACGGAACTCCCGGAGGTCAAAAACGTGGCCAATCAATACAGTTCAGCCGAATTGGTCGTTGAGGAGGATCTATGAAACCCTTGATGTCAAAATCTTTAAAAGCCTTGGTCATCGTCATCCTGGCCATCACCCTGGGTCTGGGCAGCCTGGCGGCTTCCGGCGGCCTCTTCGACGCCTATAAAATGACCTTTGGCCAGTCGGACTGGCAGACCCCTTATAATCGAGCTCTCGACGCCATCAACAGCCAGTTTACTACCCTTTTTACCCAGTTTACCCGCTGGGTCGGCTACCAGGATTACCAGACGGCCACCCACATCACCAGTTCGCAGTTTACCGTGGCCGGCGACCTGACCCTGAAATATGCCCCGAGCCGCCTGATCCTGGAGGATCTGGGCGCCGACGGCATCCGCATGAACACCGTGGCCTCCAGCTCCTACGCCACGGGCTTTACCATCGTCAATGTCAACACGCCCAACCTGACCACCAACCTGGTGCGGACCCAGGTAAGCGCCCCGGCCTCCACCGCCGCCTGGATCTTCGGGGCGGATTACGGCAGCCCCGGCCGCCAGGCCCTAGCGGATGCCCTGAGCGCCATTGGCAGCAATAATCGGGCCTTGGTGGGCTCCCCCGGCGCCTGGGCCATCAGTAGTGCCCTGACTTTTCCGGCTAATGTCGAGTTCGAGCCGGCGTTCGGTTTTGATCTGCAGGTGGCCACCGGCGTCACCGTCACCTTCAACGGCCCGGTGAAAGCCGGCGCTTATAAATGGATCTCCTGCACCGGCACCGGCAAGGTAGTCTTTGGGCCGGGGGCGGTCAGGGAGGCATATCCTGAATGGTTCGGGGCGGTGGCCGATAGTGTTACTGATAGCTCTACAGCGATCAACCAGATGGCTGATGCCTGTCGCACCACTGGCACCCCGGTGTGTTTTCCGGGAACCTATGGAGGGTACTATCTGGTTACCAAGAGCCTGAATTTTACGAATGGCGCTTGGGGATGGCATATCTATGGCAAGGGCAGCGACATTACTCGTATTTCCGCCACTCTTTCCGAAGCCTACGCGGTCCTGGATACTCAGGGAACGCCTAAAGCGTATATCCACGATTTGAGAATCCAAGGCGAAGTGGGTGGATTACAGACCTGCGCCCTCTCTGTTGGCCGCCCGGCGGGCACTTCCTACAGCGATGGTCAGCGGGTTGAACGAGTCTGTACCGCCGGGGGCGGTAATACCTGGGCGGTTTGCGGCCTATTTTCCTCGGGAGATTTGACGGAGTTTAGAAATAATGAACTGTGGGGTCCCATAGGACTGATGATCGCACCCACCACCGCCCTGACTGGTGGCTCCAAGTTTGTCTCTATGTCCCCGTCAACGGCTTCTTTGACAAAAATGTCTGTATATGGCGGCAGCATTGTTTCTGCATCCAACGCTCAAGCCAACGCTTTGTGCTGTATTAATGTGAAAAGCGGGACATTAAATTGCTTCGATGTGTTTTTTAGTATGAGGTATACTTGCACATCAGCAGTCCAAATAGATCATATGGAGGGAATTGGTACATCTGTCAACTTATATTCCTGTCGGTCAGAGAACACCAGTACGGTCCCCAGCTACATCCTATACGACACGGTTCCAACCCAAGGCTCGTCTTTAGGCAGCATTTCTGGCCTCTACTATATTTCAAACTACGCTGGAAGTGCCATCCTTAAGGGTCGATTCTGCAGATATAATATTGACGTAAATTTTGGGGAGACGCCTTACGTAGTCTCTGGGGACATCACCCTTTCTGTCATAAAGGGTGCCGGCCACTCGTTAATCAACCATCGTCTTTTTCCAGGCAGCTACGGCAACATCATCACCGGGGGTTATCCGGCGGATTGGCCCCCCAACCCCTGGTCAGGATATCAGGTCAACGTCTTCACCGATGTGAACGGCGCTGCATGGAATATCGGCGGAATAGCCGTTGGCGGCGGGACGATGATAACCAGGATTCTCTCGCAGACGGCAACCTGGGCTGATCCTGGCGCTGTGCTTGCCAATACCGCAATTACCAAGACAGTGAGTGTGCCGGGTGTAAGGCCTGGCGATCCTGTCTTGATTGGGTGCAGTGCTTTTGGCAGTGGTACTGCCCCAGAAAGGTTCATCAGCGCTGCGGTCACTGCTGGGTCTACTGTCGGGGCCAAGGTTTTCACCGGCACCGGCCTCAATGACGCCCTCTTTGGTGGGAGTTATTATGGGGCGGCCAGCAGCTCCATGAAGGTCATAATTGATACCACCGGGACGGTGGACACCTTTCAGTGGCAAAAAGATAGTGGCGATCTTTCTGCGGCGATTCCCATAACCGGCAACCGGCAGAACCTCGGCACCGAGGGAGTCTGGGTAATATTTACAGCAGTGACCGGCCATACGGCTGGCGATTTCTGGACATCAGCCGACGCCCCCGGGACCGTCACTGTCAACATCTATAATCATTCCGGTGTCTGGAGCCCTGGTGCCTTTTGGATCACCATAGATGTGATAAGTCACATTTAAGGAGAAACATTCAATGGCGCTGGCCACCGGTATCGGCCACCCTTGCAAGCGCACTCAGGAACTCCTGATCAGCAATTATCCTTTACCCGAAAACGGGAGATAATCACCCAGATAACCTTCTTAAACCGTAAGTGAAACAATCGCTTAACCCGCTTTTTAGGTTGTCCCAACGAAACCTCTCCACCCCTCAAGTCACCGGTGAGGTTTCCCCTTTTTCGATCCCGGCCCGACTTTTCTCATTTTACGTGCGCACTTTTCTCATTTTACATGCGCGCTTACAGGGAGCAACGGTAACCAGATTCACTAATATATTCCCCAGCAAAAAGGGGGTTAGCCAAAAACGGCTAACCCCCTTGTAATTTCTGGCTCCCGGGGAGGGACTCGAACCCCCGACCAAGTGGTTAACAGTCCTATCTGACCTCATTAGCAAGAGTGAGCAGAAGAAATTTATATTAAGCAATGGCAAACACTTACCCCTTATGCTATTGTGCAAGAGGAAGCAGAAAAGAGCGGCAAAAATCAGGCATCTGGACACCAATATGGACACCAAAAATGGCCCCGAGAGGCCCAATTTTCAGAACCTTTTGCCTGGAGTAACACCAGATGGTGAATTGAATTAGCGGCCCCCGCACCCCTGACGGCCACCTGGAGGGACAGGGTAGCTTCAACCGTCCGGTAGGCACTTACATTGGGGAACCGCAAAGGGAAATGCCGCATGGGCAAGCCAATAGACCCTTGGGACTCCATTGAAAAATCGAGTGTAGTGCGCAGGGAGGTTTTTAAAATACACCCCATTTACCGCCAGGAGTATGAGGCGGCCTTTCAGGACTACATGCAGGGCTTACCTTCAGATGCAGCAGCAAGGCCACAAGCCGAATTGAGAGAATCTTTCATTTTTTCCCCCCAGGCCGGAGCGCTATGCCGGAGGTGGGGCCTAAAGTTGGCACTGCACCCGGATGATGACCTCTGGGATACTGCGCCTATATCCGCACCTCAAGTGGAAAATTTTCAGGCGGAAATCCACCGCTGGCCTAAGTTTGAAGCAGGTCCCAAAACCATTGTATCCCCAATTCCTTTTGAACTCCTTGAAGATTTGTGGAAATTAAGAAAATCGCGGGGTGATAATAGTGGCAAAAAGCCTGGGCGCGGCCCATCGCTGGATATTTATTTAGATGAAGAACCAGCCAGCGGTCCTGTAACTATTTTTCAGGTATGGAATATGAATAAAAAAGAAGGGAAATCCCCTTGGAAAATAGCCCAAGAACTTAATCCAGATCTGAAGACCTTGACCGTAAAAAGATGCACAAGGAAAAAATGCCCTGAAAAATTGGATTTCCAAACCCTAACCAACAAGAAGAAAGAGACTTATAACAATAAATTTTGCGGTAAAAAAGATTCCTGCCTAATAGCCAAAGCCCTTTTGAAAAATGTGAGAGACGCAATAGCCAAAGCCGAAAGCCTAATCACTTCAGTATCCCCCATCGAGTAACTTCCCTAAGGGGGTTACGAAAAAGGTTTACCCCTTTTAGTGACCTTCCATCCCCATTCTTCGTAATCCATACTGGCACTATCTAACAATTACAAGTTGGAGGTGCTGAGTATGAAACCTTTAAAAGACATCAAGTTTGCTGCTGATTTCCTTGGCCTTCCTGTGCCTTCATTGCGCGGGAAGGTATCAAGGCGGGAAATTCCGTTTATCCGTCTTGGCAGGCGGGTCTTGTTCGATTTGGAGGACTTGCAAGCCTTCGTCGAAAAGTTGAAGGTGCAGCCCCGCCCCCGGCGGGAGGCCCCGTGAACCATGTCAAGCCAGAATCCCGAAGCGGTCCTGGACACCCTGAAGTTTCTACACTGCGATGGTGGGGTTTTTGAACTATGCATAATTTCCCCTTCAGCGAATATTTCCAACCTCTGGGAAGGAAAGCCTCTTGGAAAAAAACGGATTGTCGCCGGATGGTTTAACGACCCATTAAAAGCGGCAGACCTGGCAGCAAAAATCGAGGCGGAAGGCATTTACACAACTCTAAACCCCTGCACAGATGGCTTGCTTGCACGGGCAAGCCAGAGGTTAAAGGCCAATGTGGACCGGACGGCGGATAACCATATTGTGCAAATAACAAACCTCTTGACCGATATCGACCCAATTAGACCATCCGGTATCAGTAGCACCGACCCGGAGCACGAAGCGGCCCTGGAGATGGCCCAAGTCATCAAGGCTGACTTGGCCAAAGAGGGGTGGCCTGCCCCCCTGGAGGGGGACTCCGGCAATGGTGGCCACCTGATTCATGCCCTGGACCTTCCCAATGACAAGGAAAGCGTTGACCTGGTGAAGGCAGTGCTGGAGGCCCTGGCCCTGCGCTATGCAGACCAGCTAAAGAGCAAGAACCTGGAGATAGACCTAAAGGTCTTCAACCCGGCCCGACTGACAAAGGTGTATGGGACAGTGGTTAGGAAGGGGGATAATACCCAAGACAGACCCCACCGATTGGCGAGAATCATTTCCCTCCCCAACACCCGCCAGGCCGTCCCCCTGGAACTCCTCAAGAAAATGGCCGCAACCGTCCCTATCCAAGAAAAAACCCAGGCGAAAAACATAGAGGCAGGGACAGGGCGGCTTGACGTGGAAGACTACTTAAGACATTACGGCGTCGAGGTTGTGATGGTCAAACCCCACGGCGACGCTACCCTGTATTGTCTGGCCGAGTGCATCTTCGACCCCGCCCACAGCGGCAATGAGTCGGCCATTGGCCAGGCGGTGGACGGGACGCTGTTCTACCAGTGTTTTCATAAGAGCTGCCAGGGGAGAACATGGGCCGAGGCCAGGAGGAAAATCTCCGGCGACGACAAACTGGGTGAATTTATCAGCGGCCGGAGTGTCGGGTATGAGCCTGGCGACAATGGCAGGACGATCCGGGGAGCGGTGCCGTTGCAGCAAGACGAGCGACAGAAAACGGCCTGGGAGTTTGCCACTCAGTTGTTCCCGCGCATACCCTTCCCCTGGGAAGTGCTGCCCGGCGACATTGCCGACAGTCTCCAACAACTGGGCAGGGCTTGCGCCACCTCACCATACGCTCTTCCAGGGGCGGCCTTCTGCATGGTGGGCTCAATTATGGGAAGGACCCGGGCAGTCTCCCCCAAGGAAAGTTGGGACGCCCCTTTGATCATCTGGCACATGGACATCCGGGGGTCGGGAGAGGGGAAGACCCCGCCCGTCCGTTTGATGGCCAGGCCGATCCATGAAGCGCAAGAAGAAGAAGAGAAACGCCACGAGAAAGAATTGGAGGCTTATAGCCAGCTTTCCAAAAAAGAGCGAGAGAAGCAGCAACCACCTGCACCTCCCCGCGGGTTCTTCGTGTCAGACCTCACGTTGGAGGGGCTTAGAGAGGACATAGTTCGCTCCCCGCATGGCGGGATCGTAGTAATCCAAGATGAGATTAGCGCTTTCCTCAGCAGCCAGAACCAATACAAGTCAAAGGGCACCGACCGGGAAGCCTGGCTGGCCCTCCATGACGGATACCCGGCCCGGGTCAAGCGCGTCGGGAGGTCTTTTTACATCACCGGGGCAAGGGTCTCCATTTTTGGAGGGGTCCAACCCAAGGTCTTTAAGACCTTCTTTGCCGGGGAAGAAGGGCTGTACCTTGAGGATGGTACCTTGTACCGGTTCCTGGCGACCTGCGAACCCTCGAGCTATTATGACCTTACTGCGGAATCGTGGTCAGATCGGGACAGGGAGAAGTGGGAGACGGTTCTTAATCGGGCAATGGACTGGGTAGATGGGGAAATTTATGCCCGGGGCGGACGGATCGAGAAACCGGCCCGGATGATACTTTCCTCTGAGGCTCAGAGAAGATTTTTTGATTGGCGGAATCTAATGTATGCTTTCAAGGACCAACTTCCTGCACAAATGCGGGGATTCCTACCCAAAGCTGTCGAGTACGTTCTGCGTCTCACCGGGCTAAGCT
>JAPLJC010000030.1 GCA_026388765.1 Deltaproteobacteria bacterium | reverse complement strand
AGGTGAGGCGGACATCCTCATCCACGCCGACCCCTGTACGGACCCGGAGTGCCCCATCTGCGGCCATGAGCCCTGTGACGAGCGCCAGGCTGAGCACACCATGCACCGCCTCTGGACCCGGGAGACCCTGACCTGCAGCGAACCTCACCTGCATCGGCCGCCTGCTGATTCTGAAGCAAAATGATGAGTATCGGCAATTGGCAGCACCACGTCTCGTCGGATCTATCAGGGAGCAGCAGGGGTCCCAAAAGGCAGGGGCATCGTTGACCCTGCTGAGAGTCTTCATATTATTACCCGGCTTATTATCGAGAAGTTCTCACCTAGGCCTGGTCCCCTGGCGAAATCTTCGAAATCCAATCATCCCACCGGTCCATTTTCTCAAATCTCCGGGAAAACGAAGGTCAAAATCAAAAAATACCCCAATTTATTAATATCTCATTTGAGTTAACATTTTATCCATCTTTTCATTCGAATAGAATGTATAATTTCAGGTTAACAAGGATTAAAAGGGGAGGCTCATGAAGGAATCAAACCTGGACGAAAAATACATCCTGACTGCCGCAGGCGGCTTTTTCCTGCTAATAATCATCGGCATCGTTATCAGCGCGGTAAGATTGAATTTCAATATCTAACCATTTGGACCAGACACTGGCAGTCCCTCTACAAACCACGGAAACCTTTATCCTTAAGGTGCAGCCAACCGCCTGGGTTGACATTGACGCCAGGCGACCCAATGATATAAATAACTTCTAGAATTGGGACCGGCCCATCGGCCAGCCATGGTGCGTACCTGCCTGAGCCGGTCTCATGGCCAAATTTTAAGGAAGGAGCGTCCATCGTGAAGATAATCAAAATCCTGCTCGTTTCCCTGGTAGTCCTGGCCCTGGCCGGCGGCGCCGCCCTGGCCGCCGACCCCAAGCCCCAGACCGTCTGCCCGGTGCTGGGCGGCAACGTCGATAAAAAAGTGTATGTCGATTACCAGGGGAAACGCGTCTACTTCTGCTGTAAAGGCTGCGATGCGGAGTTCAAAAAGGACCCGGAGAAGTACATGAAGAAAATGGAAGCAGAGGGGATCACCCTGGAAAAATGCCCCGAGGGTAAATAATCCTGACCCCGTGGCGCCATAGTGAATCGAGGAGGCCGGCTGATTTGCCGGCCTCCTCGCGTTGGCGGCTCCCGGCTTTGCCTGGAACTTTTAATGGTGTTAGGCCAACATCTCCGCGGCCTGGCGCATGAGCGCGGCGATGGCTAAGCCGTGCGGCCAGCTCGGGCTCGCTATAATACCGATGGTACATGAGGCAGCGCATGACCTCGTTCACCGGTACGGCTCCGCCCACGGCCTCCTGGCAGATTTTGCCGCAGCCGGCGCAATAGTCGGCCTTGGTCTCCAGGGCATATCGGTGCAAAGAGTCGAACTCCTCCCGGGCCAGTTTGGTCTGGTCCATGGCCGCGGCCGCGTTGGCTGAGAGGATGGTCAGGCTGGGCATCTGAGAGCAGATGCTGGCGATGTTCGGATTTTCCCAGATGATCTTGAGCTTGGCCTGCTTGTCGGTGAAGCCTCGCTTCAAGAAGCGGTCGACCATTTCCAGTTTGACCTCGCCACCGACCTCATGCTTCCCCGGCCGGCCGGCCTGGGACTTCATGGACACTAAGCCGACTCCGGCCTTGACGCAAGCGTCCACGGCTTCCTTCATCTTGGGGGTGTTCATGACCTGGAAGTTATAGGTGAACATCGCGGCGTCGACCCAGCCCAGCTTGGCCGCGCCCAAGAGACAATCCTCCATGTTGGTGTGGGTGCTGAAGCCGAAGAATTTGAACTTGCCGGCCTTCTTCATCTCGGCGGCCCAATCCTTGATGGCCGGGGTCAATTCGCCGATGCCGGTGAGGCTGTGGATAAAGAACAGATCCGCGTGATCCGTTTTCAGCCGGGCCAGGCCCTTATCCAGGCGCTCGGTGAGTTTGCCGCCCTTGGCCTCGAGCTTGGTGACCAGGAAGATCTCCTTGCGGGCCTCGGGGTTGCGGGCAAAGAACCGGCCATACCCTTCCTCGCTCAGGGTATTGCCGTAGGACTCGGCCGTGTCCCAGTAGGTGACGCCCCATTTCAGGGCCTGCTTCAGGAGCAGTTGGTTGTTGATGGTGTCGAACATGCCGCCCAGGCAGAGGCTGGAGACCTCCACCCCGGTCTTGCCCAGTTTACGTTTGGGCACGGTCGCGGCCTTGGCGGGGGTGGCCGGCGGCGCCGGGGCGGCAATGGCCCCAGTCCCTCCGGCCCCGGCCACGGCGAGGCCGGCGAGTCCGACGGTCTTCATGAACTCCCGGCGGGTCAGGTCTGCATCTTTCTTCCTTGTCATGGTGGTCACCTCATAGGCTGATGATTATGAATGGTTTAAGACAACTGAACAGACCAAAATACTGGATTTAAAAGTCCCCCTTTTTTAAAGGGGGATTTAGGGGGATTATTAAGCGCTTATTTAATCCCCCCTGCCCCCCTTTAGAAAAGGGGGGTAAAAAAATCATGGCTTTTCTGGTTCCTAAGCTAATACCCGAATGTCCATATTATTAAGTTTTGAATATAAGCGGATATACCTCATATAAATATGCATGAGCAAGAGCGAAAGGGTCAATAAATGCGAGTTCGCGCCTGTCGGTTTCAGCCTGTATGTAGGGTATTACAACAGCACCACCATCTATAACAGAAATGTTGTCTGGCAACGACTCAAAGCCAACCAATAGCTTTTTGGCATGAATTATTCTGTTCAAAGCGTCCCATAGTTCTGGGACTACCTCTCCTCTCTTGGTCGGCTTCCATCTCCAGCGCTTCTGGGAGAGTAAAAATTTTGGCCTGTTTTCAACAGATTCTAACATGCGACGTGCATTAAGCGCAAAAGCACTCACTACCTCAATCATGCATGCAGAAGCTTCATCTAAAAAACTCAGGTTGCTTTTCGGGAACTGAGTGCTTGCAAGACTCCAAAGGACAACGGCTTCCTCGGCCGCTCGGGCTGCTGAATGTCTCGTAATTGCTTCCATTTTTTTATTACCCCGCCCAGGTATTAAGCGGCACACCGAGCGATGCGGTTCCCCGCCCTAAATGAGCATACGCCCCGGGCGTGAACGGGATTCGTTTTCACTGTAAACGCGGATGGCGCGTTGGCCCGATACCGGGCATTCATGCTCGCACATGCCGCAGCCGGTACACTTGGCGGCGTCCACAAAAGGACGCGACAGACGCACCACAATATCCACCCGGCCCCCCGCAGCCGGCAGGCCCTCCCCGGCCAGGGGACTCTCCAGGGTCAGGCCGGTTCCGGCCAGCCCGGTGATGCGCCGCAGCGCGGTCTCGGGCGCCCCGGCGGGGCGCAGGTAATAGTCGCCGCTGGCCAGGTTCGCCGACGTGGCCATAGCCGTCTCCAGAACCACCCCTGACCCCTGTGCTTTGGCCGGCAGCGACTGGCCATCCCGGATGGTCTCGAAGGTGGTGCGGGTGAAGATGGCCTTGGGGCTCACGGGGCACAATTCATGACAGACCAGGCAGGGCCGGTCCATGGCCCAGGGCAGACAGCGGCCCCGGTCCACGAAGGCCGTGCCCAGGCGGATCGGCCCCTGCGCCGCGAACTCGCCGGCGCCTTGCTTCTCCTCTAAGCTTAAGGGGCGGAGGGCCGCGGTGGGGCAGACCTGGCCGCAGGCAATACAATTGGGCAGGCAGCCGCTGCGGCCGATACGGTAGTTGACCGCCGGAGTCCACAGGCCCTGAATCCCGGCCTCCAGCAGGGCGGGGTGGATGATGTTGCCGGGGCAGATGCGCATACACTGGCCGCAGCGGATGCAGCGGGCTAGAAAACGCTCCTCGTCCAG
>JAPLJC010000022.1 GCA_026388765.1 Deltaproteobacteria bacterium | reverse complement strand
GGCCTGGATCACCGACTCCAGGCCGGAGGCGCACAATACATTCACCGTCACCGCTGGCGTATATTGAGAGATATCCGCCCGGGCCGCGGCCTGGCGGGCGGGGTTCCCACCTTCGCCGGCCTGGATGGCGTTCCCCATGATCACCCGGTCGACTTTATCCTGGCGGATCTTGGCTCTTTTGAGCACTTCCTTGATCACAATGCCGCCTAGTTCCACGGCTGGAATATTTTTTAAGGTACCGCCAAAACTGCCCTGTGGGGTCCGCGCCGCGCTGGCAATCACTACTTCGCGCATAAATCCTCCTTTTCCCAAAATCTCATGATGTTCCGGAAGTCAACTCTTTTACCAATAGGGCAATATCGGCAAAACTTTTCTGATGGACGTCTTGGACATAGTTTTTCAGCACCGCCACCTGGACAAACCCCGCCCTATTAAAGGCCATGATAAGAGGCTCCCTCGCAGTCACAATCCGGGCCAGCAGTTTTTCCACGTGGCTCTTGGCCGCCAGCTCCGCAATCTCCTTTATCAGCATTGAGCCCAATTTGCGGCCCCGGAATTCCGGGGCAATGGTAATCCGCAACTCCGCGATATGACGCCCCCAACCGAAGGTCTGGTAATGGAGAGTGACATTGGCCACGATCTTGCCATCGCTTTCGGCGAGAATGGGCAAGACCCTCTCATAATCGAGATTACGCGCCCAGTTTTCGATCAATTTTCGGTCGGTCACATCATTTCTCAGGAAGCGCCGGTCTTCCTCAGTGAGGGAGATAAAAAAATTGTACAAACCATACTGATCGTCCCTGGTCATGGGCCTCAAGGTCAGGACGGCGCCATCGGGAAGGGTAATCTTCTTGGGATATTCTTCTAACATGGACCCCTCCTAAAATCTGAAGTTTCCGGGCAACTGCAGGATTCCTCTCGCTCGCTAAAGGAATAGCCTCCGGGGCCACCGATCTTAAGAAGGTCAGGGCCTTAGGAGCTAAAACCACAGTCTGTGGCTCCAGATATCCTCTTGCAGGTCTTTCATGTCGTCTTGGAGTAGCTGATACATGGAGGCATTCTGGATGGCCAGCCCACCTTGATTGGCCAGGGCGGTGACCAGCATGATCTCACCCTTGGTGAATTCCCGGGGGATGCCGCTATAAAGCCTCAGAACCCCGATCACCTTTTCTTTGGTCTTTATGGGAGCCGAGAGAATGGAGACGATTCCTTCTTCTTGCTTCTCCTTCCGGTGCTGAACCCGCTTGTCCGTGGCCACGTTCTTGATCACCACGGGCTTTCCTTCCAGGGTTTCGGTGACGCTTTTTTCCAGGGAGAGGGGACCTCGGTGGAGATATCTTTCGCTCAGACCATAGCTGGCCACGAGTTCCAGGCTCCCCTGCGCGTCCTTTACCAGAAGGACGGATGAGGCCTTGACTTTTAAAGTTTCGGCTATATCCGCCGCCAGGATATGGAAGATCTTGGGCAGGTCCAGGCTCGAATTGATGTTGGTGGAAAGGTCATGAAAGAGCCGCGTATTTTCCTTTACCTGCTCAATCAACCGGGCGTTATGTATGGCCAGGCCGCCATGGTACGCCAGGGCGGTGACCAGCATAATCTCATCTTCGGTAAAATCTCGGGGCGCGCCGCTGTACAGCCGCAAAACGCCAATGACCTTCTCCATGGTCTTGATGGGGACCGAGAGGATGGAGACAATGCCCTCCTCCCGTTTTTGCTTTAGATACTGGACCCGGTCGTCGGTGGCCGCGTTTTTGATCACCACGGGCTTTCCCTCCATGGTTTCGGCGACGCTTTTTTCCAGGGAGAGGGGGCCCTTGTTAAGATATTTCTCGCTCAGACCATAGCTGGCCACGCGTTCCAAGCTGCCCTGCTCTTCATCCACCAGGAGCACGGAAGCTGCCTTGAGTTTCATGGTCTGGGCAAGGTCCGCAGAGAGGATATGAAAGATCTTGGGCAGGTCCAGGCTGGCATTGATGTTGGCGGAGAGGTCGTTAAAGAGCCGCGTGTTCTCCCGCAAGCGTTCAACCAACCGGGCGTGTTCGATGGCCGAACCGCCTTGTGCGGCAATGGCCGATAGAAACCCGATCTCTTCTTCCGAGAACTCCCGTGGGGTGTCGGTGTACAGAGAAAGGCCGCCGATGAGCCGCCCCTCGATCATGATGGGCACGACCAGGAGGGAGGCAATCCCTTCGGCCTTTTTCATCTCATGGTGATCGAGGCGGGGGTCGCTGGTGGCGTCCCGGGCGTACAGGTAGCCTTCTTTTTTGAGGATCGGCACCAGCCTGCTGGGCCGGCTGAACTGCCGGAGATATTCCGGAGATAGACCCTCCTGGGCGATTTGGACCAGTTCGTTGGTTTCCTCATCGAAGAGCAAAATGGAGACGGCCTTTCCCTTTATGAGGCCTTGGGCGCTTCGGATGATGAGGGCCAGGATTTCGTCCTGGTTGAGGGTGGTGCCCAGGACCCGGCTGATATTGCAGACAGCTTGGAAATATTCATTATTCCCCGGCACGGGTGTTCTCCTTGCCTTCGGCCGTGCCTTTTTGACCCCTGGCCGATGGCGGTTTGGTCTGGCGCGTCACCTTCCTGGCCGTTCCCGGGGCCGCAGAATCCTTCTTTTTCCGCCCCTCTCTTGCCACTTTGTCTCTTTCTCTTAACCAGCGGCCAATTTTGGGGACCAGCTCCTTCTGCGACTTGGAACTGACGTAAATGCCGATGTGCCCGGTATCGAGGCGTACGTCTTCCACATCTTTGCTCCCCACCCTCTGGGTGAGTAATTCACAGGCTTCAGGGGGGACCAGATGGTCGTACCGGCCGTAGATATTGAGCAGAGGCATGGTGATTTTCTGGAGATCCACCCGGCGTCCGCCCAATTTCAATTTCCCCTGGATAAGCAGATTCCTTTGATAACAATCCTTGATAAACTGCCGGAAGGTCTCTCCGGGGATATCCGGGCTGTCAAAAATCCACCTTTCCATGCGCACGAAGTTTTCTACAAAAGTCTTGTTGTCCACATTCTCCATGAAGCCGACATACTTGTCGATCATCAAGCGGGCTGGGTTAAGTAGTAAAAAAGCAATATTCAGCATGTCTCCGGGAATGTTGCCGTAAGCCTCCGTTATCCGGTCGGCGTCAATACCTTTAGCCCAGATGTGCAGCAACCCTTTGTCCGTGTCGAAGTTGGAAGGGGTCACGGTGGTGATCAGATTTTTGATCTTCTGGGGATAAAGGGCGGCATACATGATGGAAAAAGTGCCCCCCATGCAGACGCCCATCAGGTTGATCCCGGGGAGCCGGTGACGGCGGCGGATAAAATCCACGATGTTGTTCATAAAGCCGCTGACGTGATCGTCAATGGTCAGATACCGGTCTTTGCGGGTGGCATACCCCCAATCAATCATGTAAACATCAAGGCCCTCTTTTACCAGATTCTGCACCGCACTCCGGCCCGGCTGCAAATCTAACAGGGTTTCCCGGTTGACGAGCGCATAAACTACCAGCAAGGGGGTCTTCAGGGTGGGCCCGGTGGAGCTCAGGGGTTTGTAGTGTTTCAGCCTGACCCGGTCTTCTTCATACAGGATTTCACATGGGGTGGTGGCAATCTCCGTATCCAGGGAGCCCAGCAGGACGTCTTTGGCCTTTTGGAGCCGGTCCTGCATCTTTTCCGCATGGTCTGCCATTTTTTGCAGGATGCGGTCTAGTGGTATTTTGACAAATTCCACAAGAACTCCTTTCAGCCCCTCATCAAGTTAATCGTTGGGTTTCTCCACCTTCTTACCAGATTTGGCAAAAACCTTTTTCTTTAGCCGATAAATCTCCTTGCCCAGCTCGTCCAAATCTTTATAAGTTGGAATCTGCAGGGTCTTAAGGATATCATCCAGCAGTTCCTGCCTGGCCACCTTAAAGTTCCCCGACGCAATAAGGATATTACCCAGGGAATCAAGGTATCCGGGGGCCTTGAGCAGGGTCATATAATGGCCTTCCAGAATCTTGATCCACATGTCGTAGTAGTCTTTGAAGTCGTCGGAAAGGTTGCCCTCTCTGCCTAACTCCTCGAGCCTGGCCTTCATAACCTCCAGAGACGTTTCCACGGGCAGGTACAATACCTGCATAAATTCCGCCATGGCCTCCTGAAATAGACTGAAGGCGCCCGTCGCCTGGGCTAACTTTTCCTGGTAAACCCGGGCCAACCCCAACTGGGGAAGGCTCAATACTTGTCGAAAATTCTGTCCATAGATTTCGGTCCACGCCTTGAGGGTATCTCGGCCAAATATGTCTGACTTGGCTGCCTCCGCCCCCTGTCCCACCTTGTCGATCTGTTCCAGCCATTGCTGCTGGAGGCGAAAATATCCTTCCCACCCCAGCCGCGCCATCTTCAGGAAGACCTCCGGTAGCGTCTCCATTCCTTGGAGGAAAGAGTCCGGGGATACTGGCGCCGTCTGCATCAAAAAAGAGAGGAACGGCCACTTTTCGAGAGCAGATTGCCCCCATTCAGGGGTCGGGGGTCTCGCGTCCTCTTGGGACGAGGAGGCTTTTCCCGGGGGCGCCTCTCCCTGAGCCATCTTGGCCATTATTCCCCAAAAATCCGCGGCGGCCCTGAGCCAGGCGGGAGACAAAGCCTCCGGACCAGCTTTTTGCTCATCTTCTTTCATCAACGGCCTCTTTGCCCTTTAACTGATTGTGGCTATTTTGTTCCCCCAGGCGGCGCCTCTGGCCGGGCCGAGCCTCTGCGGGCGGCACGGGCCCCTGGCATTGTCGAACCTTCATTATCCTCTGGATCCCAGGCGCAAACCACCGTGGATAAAAAAGACTTCTCCCGCAATGGCCTCATTCCGGTAGAGTTCCCCTACGAGAGAAACCACTTCCTCCGGCTCGATGAGGCGGCCGATGGGAACCTCGCCCAGGATTTTATCCAAGGCCTTTTGATCCATGCCTTTCACCAAGGGCGTGGCCACGTATCCCGGCGCGATGGCCACGCACCGGAGTTTGTCCGCCAACCCGCGGCGGAAAAACTCGGCGGTGATGACCTTGGGCATCACCGACATGGCCGCCTTGGTGGCAGAATAATTGAGCTGCCCCGCCGTTCCTAGGGAACCGGTGGATGAAATCAGGCAGATCAAGCCCTGGCAATGATGATTGATCATACGCTCGGCGCATTCTCGCACGGTCAGGAAAACTCCCACCAGATTCACATTGATGACCGCCTGAAACTGTTCCAGGGTCATTTTCCTGGTGACTTTGCCAGTCTCTCGATCCGGCGACAACATCAGACCATCCTTGATGATTCCAGCAAAAGGCGCTACCAGGTTGATCTGGCCAAATTTCTCGATGGCGGTGTCGGCCAGCCGGGCACAATCGTCTTCTTTAGTCACGTTGCAGACCACTGTGGCCACTTCCCCGCCGAGGGCCTCCAGTTCAGCCTTGGTCCGGGCTAATTCCTCCTCCGCCACATCCCCCAGAACGACCTTGCCACCGTTCCGGATCCAATACCGGGCCATTTCCTTACCAATCCCCATGGCGCCGCCGGTAATCACTGCCACCGAATTTCTGATTTCCAGCATGCTGGTGTTCCCCTTTTAACAGGTAGTGTGTCCCATTCACCGGCTACTTCGTGCGCTCCAGCTGCCCCCGGTAATTGTACCAAAGTTTTAAGTCAGGAGGGGGGTCAAGTGGACTTGTCTATGAGCCCTTTTTGAAGGCCTTGGAGAACTTATCCACCAGGTTCTGAAACTGATTATTCTGGTCCCTAATGAGGTCCTCGAATGGTTTGGCCAATTCGGCTTGGTCTTTCAATTTGGATTCTGACAGCAACAGGCGCAAATGCCTGACCGTCTCTTCTTGCGAGTCGAATTTCTCCTTCAGCTCCTCATACTTCCGCACCAGTTCCACATGCTCGTTCTTCGCCACAAACCCCAGCATGCTCAGATAGTCATTGAACGATTGTCTGAACTCCTCTTCGGCCTTTTTCCATGCCGCAAAGTAATCGGGGCTGTCTTTGGTAACGTTATCCAACCCATAAAACTTCAGGAAAAGGGTTGTCATCTCTTCGAATCCTTTGAAACCCTGTTGTACCCAGGCAGTCATGTCTTCAAGCTGCTTTTGACCTTTGGCAGCGTTCAGCAAAGAGTTGCCCCAAAATTCCAGGAAATGTTTGTCCATCGGGTGATTCTCCTTATGTTGGGATATTCTCGGGATACCCTTCCCCAATATTCCCGCCAACGGTTTGTGGTGAAAAACACTCACGAGGGCCGGGGCAATTCTGGAAGCCAATACCATTATGTCAAGGTGACACGGGCAAGAGAACTTAATCCGTGCCACCCATTTCATCGTTCTCAGGTCAGAATTAAGGGTTTCTCCTATTGGCTTGCTTCGGAGGCGTTCGGCCCGGCTGCATCCAGGTCGAGATGGTACATGACCGGACCTCGGCATTTATCGCCAAACTTGGTGTGCGCCGGACAGAAACAAGTATGAAGGGCACATTCGGAGGTGGGTAGCGACCAGGACGTGGCCATAGCTCCATGCCCCTTGGGAAAGATCGAGACTTCAGCTTCGATGTAGTCTAACGGGGCCAGGGCAGCCGGTTCGTCTATCAGGTCGTCTTTCTCCGCAATGCAGATGAGCCACTTGATCCCCTTCTCCTGCAGACGCTTGAAATTGAGCTGACGGCCGAAAAGCTTTACCGGAAGGTTCCCCTCTTTGTCCACAGGCTTGGTGTAGGAGGCGAAGCTCATTTGCGTGAGGCCCAGGGGGAGATCCGTGCGGTCATAGATCATCCAGTGGTTGATGGCGGCAGCCGTTTTACTGATTTTTGCCGACCGGCCCGCAGAACGTTCCAGCATCGCCATGTCCCGATAGAGCGTAATGATAGGAGCTTCCAAGTCCATGCTTTTGAGCTTGTAGACCCAGCTCATCACCTTGCCGTCCACCACCTTGTTGCCATTGGGAAGGGTCTTCACCGCATAGCCCAGGTCTCGGAATCGGGCCGGCAGATGTTGTATGTACTCGACCAGCGACTTGCTCCGCGATCCGTCCATGGGCGACACGCAGGTGATAAGAGCGTCCACCAGTCCGTCCAGTTCCCCGGAGAGAAGATCCAGCACGGCGATGTATCCTCCCTGGCAGAACCCATTCAGAGTAATCGGCCTGCCATGCCTGGCCATAACTTGCTCGCAAAAGTAGCGGGTATCGAGCGCATCATCTTCACAGGTCATGGCCTGGACTGCCGGAGTCGTGTCGATATCCTTGACAATCCTGATGTAAGTGGGGATCCCCTGGTTCGCGAAACAGTGTATGTAGCTTTTGTTGTCCGCGGGCAAGAAGGCCAGGATGTTTGGACCCAGAACGTAGGGAGGGATTATGACAACCGGCTTGCTGTTTTCCTTTACCTCGATGTCCTTATTCAGCGGTAGCACCTGATAAAGCTCGAAGCGCTCGGTCTCGGCTATTTTGTTATAGCCGCCATTGTCAAAGTGAAGTCCGTATTCTGATTTGATATCCAGAATGGCCTTGGGATAAGCGTTCACAACCAGATCGAAAAGCCTGGTCTGCCTGGCCGTGTAGGCTGCGATATCTTCTCCCTCCCCCCCGAAGATAGTGTGCAGGGTCGCCTGAAGAGCCTCACTGCTGTGGCGGAGGTGATAGTCCATTATCGTCGTCAGACTGTGGGTGAACCCCTTGGTACCGATTTCGATATTGAACTGCAGAAGCTCGAGGTAGTCCATGAAGGTCTCGTGGGGCTGCGCCCGCAGCAACTTCTCGCGCTCCACCCCGGAGAAAGAATGCATGGCGCCCAGTGATGGGGTCATGAAATCATTCTGCGAGTTGATGATTCCTTTCCAAAGAATCTGCAGGGCCTCGGCCTTGTTCAAGGCGGCCTCAATCATTTTTGAGCCCCATTCTGGAAAGTTCACCATGGAACGGATCCATAGCCCCAAGAAGTCATTATTAGCTTGAAAATGGTTTTCCATCTAACACCTCTCAATAGGCGACGCCGCACTGATTATTGGCCCTTCGGGAAATCGGCAAAGAAAGCTTCGACTTTCTTGAAACCTTCATCCATGCTGCTTTTGAAGCTCTCTCGCCCCTTCTTGCAAGCATTCGTCCATTCGTCGATGACCGTTTTTCCTGCCTTGGGCAGCCAAGTGGCCTGTTCAAGGCAACCATTCGCGACTCTTTCAACCTGTTCCTGGAGCATGGTTAAGGTATTGAAGGTATTCTCAAAAGTGGTCCTGTTGAAATCGAGCATTTGCGTGATCAATTGATTCTGGTTCATTTAAGTCCCTCTCGGAGATGCACGTGGTCACCAGGATGCTGATCCTCAGGATTCAGGCCATCCTTTTTGCGAGAAATGATTTAACTGCCTGGGCGCCGGCGCAACGGCCATCAACACCGTTTCCAGCTGTTACTTCGCGGATTTGCAAGCATCGGCGAAGTAAGAATCGACCTTCTTATAGCCTTCGTTGACGACCTTTTTGAATTCCTCACGCCCCTTCTTGTACGCAGCGACCCATTCATTGAGGATCTTCTTCCCTTCTTCGGGAAGCCAAGCGGACTGCTCCAAAAAGGCGTTCACCATCTTTTCCGTTTGTTCCTGAACCAAGACCATGGTGTTGAAGCTGTTGTCAAAGGTAGCCTTGTTGAAGTCGATCATTTGTTTGGCCAGTTTCAATGGTTCCATTGGTAAAAACCTCCTCCATTTTATAGGGTGAATCTTGACCGGGCCGCCTTAGCGGCCAAGGTTGACTTTATTATAACCAGCTGCTTCCCCTTGTCAAGGGAAAAATTGTGCAGCGCACCATGGATGAATTTAAATTTTCTTGAGGCACACGCCACTGGATAAAAATTATTGATTGTGGTATGTTGACAATTATGACTTGGTGAAGATTTACACAAGAGATCGGTTTCGTTGTTGCGTTGTGTCATGGTGATTACTCTTTGGTGCGTCGTTTCTGATTGTCGAGAGAGCTGCCTCACCCCTATCAATAGGTTTAGAATTTAAGAATGGGAGCGAAAATGGCCGAAAGAGTCCTCCTTAAAAAATATGCTAACAGGCGCTTGTATGATACTGAAAAAAGCGTCTACGTCACTCTCTCCCAGGTATCCGACATGATCAAGGGAGGGCGTCAGGTCGAAGTCATCGACGCAAAAACCGAGGAAGACGTTACCGCTTTTATCCTCACTCAGATCATAGTGGAGGAAGCGAAAAACAAAAATTCCCTGTTACCGGTGCCACTCCTCCACCTGATCATCGAATATGGAGAAACTGTCCTCAGTGAGTTCTTCGAAATATATCTGGAATTAACGATCAAAAACTATTTGAGCTACAAGACGGCTTTTGATGAACATTTCAGAAAATGGCTCGATATCGGGGGCAATCTTTCTGCTCTATCCCAAAAGAACATGCATTCTTTCCCATCCCTCCCTTCCTTAGTGGACCTTTTTGCCGATTCCGCAAAAAAATCGAAGGAAAAACACGAAGACGGTTGAGAACTTATCAGCAGGCGGCAAGAAGGGTGACTGGAGATGCCCTTTTTTTTGGACCATTTTGAGTGAGAAAATTCGGCTTTTTCTGCCTTAATGGTTCATTTACACCCAGGTCTTTGAATGTAGTCCTCTCCCTCAAGACGTCGTAGATGACCACCAGCAGGGGGGGATCTATGGCGATTAAAGCGCTTTATCGCCGCGTCGCCTGGGCAGACGCATAAATTGGGCATGGAAGTGGCAGTCTTTCTTGCGGAAGGCGGTCCAGACTCGCAAAGGCCCAGGCATAAGACCACTCAAGAATAGCGGATTACTGCTATAATCCGACACATGAACTAAACGCTTCGCGTGGGGTAGGCCTACCGACTCCATGGTCATAATCAAGCCTTAGACCGCAATCCTTGCAAAAGCAAAACCCCACCTTTTTCTCTCGTATCCCCAGATAGTTACGTGTAGTTTCCTCCTTAA
>JAPLJC010000064.1 GCA_026388765.1 Deltaproteobacteria bacterium | reverse complement strand
CTGAATGCCAAAGCCATGATAAAGTAGACTGGTGGACATGCCTGTGTTCTCCTTTGGATCGACTTTCGCAGGTCGTCTGTAGGAGACCGCATGTCCACTCTTTTGTCAAAAAGTACGCTTATTCCGGATGAACCATAATTTAACCCTCTGACCAGTCCCAGGACGCACGATCAGTGGATAGAGTGAAGATATGATCCAGATAGGTAGAATTTTCAGCAACTTGATCAGCGTCGGATTATAGCAGTGATCTTGCCTTTCGACAACATTATGGTGCGGCCGCGGCCGGCGAAACCGGCCACTAAAAGTCCGAGGACGGCGGTGATCACCAATACCCGCGGTGCCAGGGGTGCATTAACCAGGTTCATTTCCTTATCTCCGGTTGCCCTTGATTAGGCCGGCTCTTCCTATTTGGCCGTGGCGGTGACGTCCGGGTAGTCCGCCGGGACTTCCAGAGGAATCGACTGCATCCCCTTGGCGGTCTGCAGCGCCTTAGCCAGATCGATATAGCGCCAGTTCTTGTTGTCATAGGTGTGGAAATAATATCGCTTTCTGGCTAAATCCACGGCCACCGTCCATTGATTGTAATCGGCTAATATCCCCTTGTCGGTCTTTTCCCGCGCCGCGCCTTTGGGGACATCGACATTATTAATAATGGTCATGGCCAGATTCAAACCCGCCTCCGGTCCCTTCACGGGCCTGACCGCCTGGGTCAAGGCCACCATGCGGACCAACCGGGAGGGCGGGGTGAAATCCCCGGGCAAACCGATCATCCCGGAGCCCTGGCCAAATTGGTGCAGGGTCAGGCCGGTTAGCTTCTTTTCGGGCACATTATCCGGCGAGAGGTTGATGAAATTGTTCAGATAGGTGGTCATCCAATCGAAGGTGGGACTATTGGTGGTGACTCCCAAGGGATTATCGTAAGTATGCAGCTTGCCCTTGACATATTCGATGACCAAGCAATCCCCCTGGGCGTCGTGCACCGCAAAATGCAAGGGGAGGGAGAACCCCGACACCACCGTGGGCCCTTCGCAAACCTGCACCTTCCCCAGGGCCTGGCGCACTTCCGCCACGGTGGCAAAGCTGGATAACAACCAGGTGGCCAGCTCAAAATGAGCCAGGGTGATGTTAGCCTTCCCGGGGTCGAATTTCTCGTACCCGGCGTAGCCGGGGAACATCAGGTTGGCCACCACCAGCCCTTTCTCATTGAGCCCATCGCTAAGCAATGGCATTTTAAAGGCGGTCATGCCCACCAGGCCATATTTAGTGGTCCAGGTGAGCCCTTTGGAGGTATTGTCCGGCAGGGTGCCATGATAGACCGTGCCCTTGGGAATCACCGCCATGCCGTTTTGAAAGTCGACGCCGCCCTCGAAGGTGCGGGCATAAAACACCAGGCCGTCCTCGGTCTTGATGCGAATACTGGTGCAGGCGTCGGCGGCCTGCGTCACGCACAAAACGAGGGCCAGGCCACACCACAGGGAGATACACCTCTTCATGACCAAACCTCCTTAGTTTGGAATTTGGCGCCCCGGCGGTTTGCGGCGCCTTATCGATGGTTCAGCAAGGCCTTAGCTACCATTTGCGCCACTTCGCAGGGGCAGCCGAGGTGCGACTCGTCCGGGTCCTCGTGACCCGCGAATTTTTGGACCTGGCCGGGCACCGCGGCACTGCCGCCGGCGGACTTGGGGGCGGAGACCGGGAAAATCCTACCCTCGAACACCGTGCCCCAAATCGGGATATCATTCAGCTTCAACGGTTCGACGGCGAGGGGGTCCTGCTCGATCACTGTGAAGTTGGCGATCTTGCCAGGGGCGATGCTGCCGAGATCGTTCTCCTGCCGCCAGGAATACGCCGATTCGATGGTGACGGCGCGCAGGGCGTCTGCCACGCCGATACGCTGCTCGGGTCCGGCCACCCGGCCGGAGGGCGTGACCCGATTGACCGCGCACCAGACAAAATTGAGGGGCGCCGCGGGTCCCATGGGCAGGTCGGAGTGAAAGGAGAGCGGGATGTGGCGTTTCAGCACCGAGGCGGAGCGCACCATGGCATCGGCGCGTTGTGGGCCAAGACCAAATTTGGCATACTTGTCGGCGAAGCCCACGGGGTAATACGGGTTGGCGCTGACGATGGCGCCGAGCCGGGCGATACGCGCCACCTGCTCCTCGGTGGAGCAAGCGAAATGGACGATGACCGCGCGGTGGTCGGCGCGCGGATTCTCGCGCAGGCGGCGTTCGAGCACGTTGAGCACGATTTCGAGGCCCAGGTCCCCGTTCACATGGGTATGGAGCTGGTAACCCGCGTTCCAATAGAGCTGGGCGCGCTGGTCCAGGTTCTTCGGGGTCATCATCCACTCACCGTGGTGGCCGTCGGTGTAGCCGTCCTTCATCTGCATGAGCTGGGAGATGATGGCGCCGTCGGCGAAGAGCTTGATCTGCCTGGGGAAGAAGGAGACCTTGCCCTGCGGGGCCAGGGCGATCTGCTTTTCGGTATCGGCCAGCGACTCCGCCAGGCCGAGACCCGAGTCCACCTGAGTACGGGCGTCAACCACGAAATAACTGTAGAATGGCGTATCCTCGGCGCCCAGGATCTGCTGGTAGAGCTTCCAGATGTCCGGGGTGAGGAGGGCGCCGGGCTCCATGTAGGCCGTCACGCCGTTCTGGTGGAGATAGGCGACCATCTGCTTGAGTCCGAAGATCATGCGGTCCGGGGTGGCGAACACCTTGAGGATGGGTTGGATGACCAGGTTCAGCCCCGTCTCCCACCAGTGGCCTTCCTCCCAATTGAACATCTTGCTGGCGTCGCCCTGGCCCTTCATCGCCGCTTCGGTCAAACCCAGGGCCTTGATGGCGGCGGTGTTGAGGTAGAATTCGTGACACGAACGTTGCCAAACCATGATGGGCCGGGTGGCGCTGATGGCATCGAGCGTCTTGCGGTCGAGCTTGCCGTGCCAGAGTTTGTGGTAGCCCCAGGAGAACAGCCACTGGTTCTGGTCCGCGATCGCGGCGTCGGCGGCCTTCAGGCGGGCGAGATACTCTGCAGAGCTGTTGGCCGCCTTGAAGGTGCGGCCGGGGAGCACCCAGTCCTCCGTGGCGATCACCTCTGTGGCCAGGGTCAGCGCCCCGAGGAAGGGATGGAGGTGCTGATCGATCAGCCCCGGCAGCACGACCTTGGATTGGAAGGTGTCGTTCACCGTGAACTTGACGTCGCCTAAGGCGGCCTTCACTTCAGCCAGCGAGCCCACGGCCAGGATGCGCTTGCCCATCACGGCCACCGCGGTGGCTTCCGGGTTGCCGCGCTCCATGGTCAGGATTTTTTTCGCCGTATAGATCGTGACCACTTCCGGCGGCGCCGGGGCGGCGAATTTTCCGCTGACCTCGCCTTGGGCCAGCGCCGGACCGGCGGTCAAGAACAGCCCAGCCGCTCCCAGGCAGGCAGCCATTAACCGAACCAGAAGACCATGGCTCTTCATGCGGTGGGACTCCTTTCGGGAAGGTAAATTATAGACCCAAGCTCAAGGTTAGAAAGAAGGCCTGCCCATCGAAGCGGTTATGGACCTTTACTTCGTTGTAATACCTGGCGTTGACGCCGATGGCATGACTACCGATCTTGCTGTTAAAGGAGAGGCAGGGTCCCAGGGCGATGGTCTGCCCATGGAAGGCACCCAGGGAGGCGCCGGAACCGGTGTCCGCGGTCATCTGGTTATAGATGTAGCCCGCCAGACCCAGGGCGAAACCCTTGGGCAGGTGCTGGCCCAGGTAATATTCCAGGTGGAATTCCTGCCCGGTGGTGTATTGGGTGGCGGGATTCTGGAAGTTCGCCGTCCAGCCCATGGAGAGGGAGACTTCCTGGCCGTATTTGGGCTGCAGCCAGGTGACCGCCAGGTTGGGCTCCACGGCCCAGCGGTTCAGGCCGGTGTTCAGCCGGCGGTTGGAATTATAGGAGCCCACCGGGGCGTAGAAATTCCCGAAGGCCATGAGATCAAACTGGCCCAGGTGCCAGCCGAGATTGATGGGAGTGACCACCAGGTCCGACACCCCGGTATATTCCCCTTCCTCGCTGCGGGTGAGGAGCCGATTGAGCAGCGGGAACCTGGTGTCGACTGCCAGCTTGCCTTTTAGAAAGGAGTTGGTCGCTGAGGACCAGATCATCCCCAAGGCGTAATGGGCCCCGAAAATTTCCAGGGGCGTCACATAGGTGCCGCCGATGATATCAGTGATCAAGCGACTGCGCAGATCCACTTCGACGCGCTTGGAAAAGGGAATGATGGTGGCGTTGCCCTGATAGACATAAAGATCATTACGCAAATAGAAGCCGGGGTCGGGCTGGTAGCCGGCCATGGCGCTTTGGTACCCCAGGATATAAAGGCCGGTGCCGAACTCGGCGGCCCAGACTTGAGAACTTGGTGCTGACAGCGAGATGAGAAGGGCCAGAAAAATGGCCGCTACCCGCAGATGCCGGCAAATCGTCTTTGCGTGTTTCATATCCACCCCCATCGTCTTAATCGAATATAGGCTTCTTTACCAGGGCCGGCACCACCGGCTTGAAGACAAAGCGAAGATTGAAGCGCTGGCCGAAAGCATCGGGGTGCCAGGCCAGCCATGGTAATTCGAGGCTGGTCTGGATGGGAAGTCCGCCGATTCTAAAGGTCTTGCCGAGGCCCAGGCCCAGGGGAAAGGTGACTTGGTTGCTGCCGTCGGCTCGCCAGTCCAAGAATCTCGTCAAAATTAGTACATCAAACCTGTGGACTTCCAGATGAAATTCTGGCAACAATACGCAACTTGGTTTCTTAAATCAAATAAAATTTTGCGGCTGGAGCAAATAGCCCCGGGTTCCTTATGGTCCGGCCCTACGGGCGCTGAAAGTAACCTTTAACTACTTTTTCAAATGATCCGACCAGTAATTAAGAGGTTAAGAAAAAGGAGGGCTAGCATGAAAAGAAAATTGCCTTTGGCGGCGTTGATCCTGGCTGTCATCCTCTTGGGATTCCCGGCCTTAAGCGCCGCCCAGGAAAAGGCGCCGCCCAACGTTCCCCAGGCCCCCGCCCCGGCGCCCCCAGCGGCAACGACGCCGCCCTCGCCGACGGCCGAGGCGCCGGCACCCACCCCGGACCCGAAGCAAGTATTGCAACAGATGTGCGACTTTCTGAAGAACCAACAGCAGTTCTCTTTTAAGGCCGAAGTCACCGATGACCGGGTCTATGCCGGCGGCCGGAAGCTGCAATATGGCCTGGACGTGGAGGCCTTTTTCCGGCGCCCGGATAAGCTGCGGATCAACGGCGACGGCGACGTGGAGAGCAAGCAACTGATCTTCGACGGCAAGACCCTCACCCTCTACGACAAAGATAATAACCATTATGCCACCCTCGAAATCGCCGGTGATATCGATGCCGCCCTGGACAAGGCCGGCAAGGAATACGGCCTGCACGTGGGTCTGGCCGAACTGGGCGCCAACCGCCTGGCCGAGCACGCCACTCAGGGCCTGACCAATGCCTTGTACGTCGGCGAGAGCAAGGTCCGGGGCGTCCCCTGCCACCACCTGGCCTTCGACAAGGAAAACGTCCATTACCAGTTGTGGGTCGACGCGGGAGACAAACCGCTGCTGCGCAAGGTGGTGGTCACCCAGAAAAAGCTCCCCTCTACCCCCCAATGGACTGCGCATTTCTCCGATTGGAACTTCGCCCCGCAACTGGCGGACAACCTGTTTACCTTTACCCCGCCCGAGGGGGCCCAGAAGATCAAATTTATGCCGGTGAAAAAGGCTGAGGCCCCGGCGCCCAAGGGGGCCAAGCCGAAGAAGAAAGGAGGTAAGTCATGAGGCTGGCTAAATTCCTGCGCCTGTTGGCGGTGTTATTTTTGGTCGGCGTCCTAATGGGCCTTCCCCTGATTGCCGCGGAGGTTCAGGCCCGGGGTGGGGGTGGTCATGGTGGGGGCGGCGGCTTCGGCGGCTCTCATGGCGGCGGCGGTGATCACGGCGGCTTCGGTGGCGGCAGTTTCCATTCCGACAGCTATCACTCCGGGGGCGAGGCGGGCCGGCGCCCTGAGCCGGGCCCTGATCATCGGTACCCAGATCATCCGTATAACCGCGATACCAACGTCAACGTCAACCGCAATGTGAACGTCACCGGCGGCGGCTGGGGTCCGTACCATGGCGGCGGTTGGGGCGGGGTCGCGGCCGGAGCGGCGGCCGGTCTCGCCGTGGGCACAGTCATAGGGGCCCTGTCAGCCAGCGCCCAACCCATGATTGTCAACAATCAGACCTATTATTATGACGGGGGCAATTACTACCAGTCCTGCTATCAAGGCACCGATTCCAGCTACTGCGTGGTTCCTAATCCCAACGAGTAGCCCGAGCCGAGAGGCTTAATCCGGGCAACCGGGCCCTCCAGCAGAGGTGGCCAGCAGACGCCAACCTTTCCGGAGGGCCTGGTTGTTTATCGTCTCCTCACCTAAAGGTCACTTCAGGTTGGCGCTGACATCTGTTACCTCACTGCCTGCCTGGATCGACATCGCCTTCTTCGGAGCCCCTGGTCTCAGTTTGGTAAAGCCCCGATGGCAAGTATCTGGCCAAACCCAGCACTTATCCTCGGAGTCTCAAAAGTTGCGGGTATGATATGGATATCCTAAGATAGTTGGTATCCATCTTGTCTGGAGGAAGTTCAATATGTTCCTTTATCTGGTCCAGCATGCCGAGGCCAAAAGAGAAGCAGAAGACCCTGAAAGAGATCTAACAGAAAAAGGCCGACAAGACATTGAAAGCGTGGCACATCACCTGAAGAGGCTTAAGGTGCAGGTCAGGCAGATATTTCATAGCGGCAAGACCAGGGCCCAAAGCACCGCCAATGTCCTGGCAAAGCATTTTAAGCCGCCGGCTGGAGTCTCAGAAGCCCCGGGGCTGGCGCCGCTGGATGACCCGGAGATTTGGGCGGACCGGCTCGCGAAAATGGATGAAGATCTCCTGTTGGTGGGACATCTCCCTCATCTGGGCAGGTTAGCCACCATACTCATGAGCGGGGATAAAGAGAAAAGTATAATTAATTTCCAGATGGGTGGCGCGATCCGCCTGAGGCGAATGGAGGCGGGCCAATGGGCGGTTGATTGGATGATCGTCCCGGAAATCATCCTTTAGCCTGCTTTGAGAGCAAGCAACCAAGGCTGGGAAGTAGAAGGGGGAAAATGGTTCCGAAGTGAAGATATAATCCAGAGAGCTTGAATTTTCAGCAACTTGATAAGTGCCGGATCATAGCAGTAACCTTTAATTTGGCTAACGCCCCGGTTCAGCGGCGGCGCCTGAGCGCTGTCGGCTGCATCTGGTGGTTAGCTGGCTTGCCGCGGTCACTGCGCTCTCCCGCTTTCACCTGGCCGCCAGGTTTTGTCCGGGATTGGCTGCTTCGCCTTCGCCTCCCTTTACTTTCGGGGCGGACCGGCGGCGTGAAGCCCTGTCGAACCTTTACCAGGCGGCTTTGCCGACCTTGGGGTCCTGGCGGTCTGAGAAAAATTACTTTTTCTAAGAAATCTGTGCTGTGTTCTTCTTGAAATAATGAGACAATAGTCTCAAAAATTTGGATTGTTTTGGAGTGTATCCTGACCAGGACAATCTGCCAGGTCCGGCGCGGTACCCGGGCAAGGAGTTGCGGGCGTGAAACTGCTCCTAACCTACATGCTAGTTTGCGGTTTATTGCTGGCGGCGGCCGGCCCGGTCGGGGCCCAGATGGCTAACGAACTACACCAGGCTGGTTTAGATCATTTTAACAAGGGCTTTTACGAAGCCACCCCGCGCGGCGAGGGCGCCAAGGCCGCCGAGGAATACAGCCTGGCGGAGAAGTCTTTCCAGGAAGCCATTCGCAGCCAACCGGACTGGGTCGAGCCTTACCTGCATCTGGGCCGCACCTATTTTGTGCAACAGAAATACCGCCAGGCGGCCGAGGTTTACCAAAAGGCCCTGACGATTGCGCCCCAGCGGCAAGAGGTCTATTTACAGTGGGCCTCTGCCCTGGAGATGGCCGGGGATTACCAGGGCGCCGTCAAGGTGTTGCAAACCTTGCGGGCCCAGGAAACTGACGAGCGCGCCCTGGCTAAGCTGGACGAATTCATCAAGCGGCTGCAAGCTCGCGCCCAAGCTTCTCCGGCCGGTAAGGAAGGAGGCCACTAACATGGGGATCAGGAGATTTGCGCCGCTCCTGGCGCTGGTGTTATGGGTTTCGTTCCTCAGTTCCTGGGCCTTTGCCGGGCAAAAGGCTTACTACCACCCGAACGCCGACCGTCTCTTCTGGTTCATGATCATCTCGGACACCCACATCGGCGCCGACAACAAAGCTATCGAGAATACCGTTGTCGAGAACCTCACCTGGGCCGTGACGCAAGCCTGGCAGGTGATCTCCCCGCAATTTATCGTCAACACCGGCGACCTGACGGATTCCACCAATGGCGGCTTTATTCCCAACGGGCCTTATCAAGCCGAGTGGGATAGTTACCGGCATATCCTGGAAAGCACCGGGATGAACGCGGCCAATTATTATGACATGCCCGGCAACCATGACGAATATAACGATGGGACTTTGGCCTATTATCGGAACAATTCCATCCAGGGCCGGGCCACGGGCCGCACCCAACCTTCCTGGTCGCGGCAATTCTCTTACGGGAGCTATCATTTCCTGGGGGTCTGCACCCCGGGAAACGATGGGGCGCCTTTCAGCTTTGATCCGTTTGACAATTACGGGGATCATGCCGGACTGGATGAGACTGAACTGGCCTTCATTCAGGCGGATCTGGCCAACCATACGGATGCCCAGCTCACCCTGCTCTTCGGCCACCACCCGTTCGAGGCGCATTACTACATCGATACCGACACGGGCCTGACCTACGGCCTGTCGGCCTTCCTGAGCCTGATCAATCAATATCGCGCTTCTGTTTATACGTTCGGGCACACCCACAACTATCGCGAGAACTTTTACAATCAGAACCTCACCGAGGGCATCTATTACATGAATGTGGCCTCACTGGGTAAATCGGACCAAAACCAATATACGGTGATGGCCGTCGACGGCAACGGCCTGTCCCTGGTGCCGGCTCAAAAGGGGGTCTGGCCGGTGGTGATGATTACGGCTCCGGTGGACCGGAACCTGGGGACCAACGCCAACCCCTATGCCTATGAAATCCCCAAGAAGCCCAACAACCCCATCCGCGCCCTGGTCTTCGACCCACCGCCGGTGTCGCAGGTCCAGTTTTCTGTTGACGGCGGCGCAGTTTGGCAAGACATGCAACGGCGAGAAGGGACGCCGATCTGGGAGGGTCACTGGGACGCCACCACCGCCTCCGCCGGACCTCATACCATCGCAGTCCGGGCGCAGGGCTCCACCCTGGTCACGGACTCCATCACCACTTTTATCAATCCGACCCTGCCGCGCGCCATCGTCTCCCCCATAATTGGGCTGCTTTTGAGCGATTGACCTGGCTTCGAACCATCACCCTGGCCGGGCTGCTTGGATGCGGCCCAGGTCAGCCCTCAGTATAGGCCATCTTATAGGGATCGACCAGGCGATCGAAATCCTCAACGGAAAGTTGCGGAAATTAAGAGGGTCCAGATAAGACGTAAAACTCATCGGTCGACAAAATGAATGGCCGATTCGGAAGCTACTCTCCCCCGTAGACCTGGTACCCCCACAAATAAATATCAGTTCTTACCTTGCCTTTGATGGCGACGCTCCCCTAATCCAGCTGTTAAACGGTCTTGTGCGACTAAGTATCTTACCGAATTCTACCTGTCTTTCCTGAAGATATGTTGGGGATAGTGTTGGGGGCTTAAAAAGTTCAAGGGCTTAGGTTTCGCCTAAGCCCTTGATTTAATTTGGTAGCGGGGGCAGGATTTGAACCTGCGACCTTCGGGTTATGAGCCCGAGGGGTTGGAACCTGGCGGGCCGATAAGGGGCCTAAATATGGAGGAGCTGCTATTCGGACTGACGCCTGCAGAGTGGTGGGCCTGGTGCTACTTGGTTTTGTTGGCGCAAAAGCAGGGAAGCACCAGGATAATTTTACCCCGTCCAGGGGAGGACAGCAAGGCCGAGAAAATCTTTTGTCGCAAGCATTTGAAGAACCTTTTAAAATCGCTTAAAGCCAAGCGCCACCTAACTAATCTAATTTTCCCACGTACAAGAAACAGGCAGGTTGAAATTTTCCTTCCTGCCTCCATGATTGGGGAACTGGGGTTCCTCAAAGAGCAAAAGGGGGTGCGACAGTTCTCCAATAATCGAGAAAGGAGTAACCCCAGTTCCCCAATAAAGGCATTGGGGAACCACAGTTCCGCAATAGAGGAAGTAATATCAACAACTTTGCCGGAAAGCAGCCCTGCACAAGCTAAGCTTAAAGATAGCTTAAAGACGTTGGTAAAGCAAAAGCAGGGGGAGCTGATAAAGCAAATCATGCAGCTGAGGGAATCCGCGATCTCGCAAATGAGACAAGCCACCAGGTCGCTATGCGGCATCGAAGCGAAAGGGCAAAGCCTGAGCAACCACGCCAGGCTGTACGCCACCATCAGGTTTTTGCAGGAAACCGGAAGCATCGAAAAGCCGCAAGCCTGGATGACCACGGTGGCCAGGCGAGGGCAGGAAGCAATGGAGGCCAAATGGAGCGAGGGCAGATCAGGAAGCGTTGGCAGGTCACCATCCCGAGAAGGATACGGCGGCGGCTAAACCTTTACATCGGGCAGCTACTCTGCTGGGACCTGGTGGAGCATGACCCGCAAGAGGGATTCCCCTTCATCAGGGTTTTAACCAACATCACCCTGGCCAGGCTGGATGAGATGGCCTGCCAGGAAAAATCCGCGAAGAAAGAACGCGATAGGAGGAACAAGCGATGGGGACCAAAAATCAGAAATTCAGTGGCAAGGATGCAATCAAGAGGGCGAAGAATTCAGGCCATCCGGGACCCGGTTTCAGAATCTACCGAGTTAAGGCAGGTCCTCACGGAACTTTCCGGATACTTGCTGAATCTGCAGAGTCGGCTGAATTCATCGGCAGGAACCTTTTAGGGGCGGAGCTCATCTACCGGGAGCCAAGGGGACCGGAAGACATCGACAAGGTGATCAAGGCCCTGATGGATCCGGGAGGGATTTTCGGCGGAGATTTAGAGGTGGAAATCGAGGCTTAGATGAAGGCCTGATCTGAGGTGAAAAGATCATTAAGCGAAGCCTGAGGGATACGCCAGGGCCCGGCGCCCCACTTAACGCCCTGGATGCGCCCATCAAGAATCATTCGGTAAACCGTGCGGCGGGACAGGCGCAGGAGGTCGGCAACCTCATCAGGCCGGAAAAACTTTTTGCTTGAGATCTCGTCAAGCAGCTTCATCAAGCTTTTCTTTGACCGACTCGGCCAGGATGCGGACGGTGCCCCCATTCATCTTCACCCCTTTTAGCCTGCCCTCCCAAAACCAGCGATAGACAGTGGACCTTGAGACGGCCAGCATCTGGGCGGCCTGGCTGGGCCTGAGCAAGGTTTGGGCCATTGGATCCCCCTTAATAAAAATAGGTGCAGCGCAAGGCGGCCGGCGTAGAAGTCGTGGCGATGGCCTTAAAGCCAGAGACAGAGGACTTACCGGCAAAAACCAGAGTGTCGCCAGAGGCGAAAAGGTGGCCATCGATTTCCTCTAGGGAAGGTTCGTCTAGGCGAAAGCGCGCATCGGCATCCTCACAAGAAATAACCACGGCCTTTGGATACATGCACTTGTAAAGAGGAGGGGAAAGGGGAACAAAGGCTTCTTCGGTAACCGAGAGGTTTTGATAGCCTCCGGGGGTCATGCGGGGGGCCAAAAGAACTATGCCGCCTTCAAACCATGCCATAATTCGGAAAGATTAAGACAAAAGGAAAGGATTTTCAAGAACATACGTCACAATGTCAAAACTTTGACAGCCTGGCCGCCTAGAAAATTTCGGGGCTCGGGTCCGAAGGTTACCAGGAGACCCGAAATTTTCCCCGGCAAGCGCAAGGGAGCCCCCGGCCAGGCGGGCCTGGCGGACCGCCTTCAAATCGGCCAGGCTCGATGGTTGAGCCATTTTCCGCCTAGGCAATAGGTCAGGGCGGAGCCGCAGCGCACGGCCTGGCGGTTCTCAGAGGGTCGTTTTTGAAGGACGTTCTCAATAAGAGTCCAAAAAGGGGGCTTATTGAGAATCAGGCAACGAAGCCAGGCCAGGGCGGGCCGGGGCGCCCCGGAGCGAAGATCGAAGCAGGCCCGGCCAGGGAGCCGCCACGGCGGCCCCGGCCTGCGGTCCCGCCGCTTTTATCGCGGGCCGCAGGGCGAGGGCCGACGCGCCCCGACCTACCACGGGCCGCGGAGACGAGCGAAGCGGGCGGCCCCGGGCCGACCTTCAACCCCGGACGCTGGAAGGCGTGGGTTTTGCCTTTGCTTTGGTCTTTCCCTGGAGACGCAGTTTTTAAAAAGGGGAGAACTACCCCAGCACCTTTTTCGCCGAACGACACGGCCAGCAGGCAGAGAAAAGAGCAGAGGCGCAAACAGGAGCCGGCCGCAAGAAAGCGGAGAACCAGAGAAAGCCAACGGCCGGCGCCGGCGCCCAAGGCGCGAAAGAGACGCGCCGACCGCATCAAGGGCCCCGAAAGGCGCGGGGTGGTTCGGGGGCGAAGCGCGCAGCCTGGAGGCGCTAGGATTGAAGGACGCGTATTTCCACCGGCCCGGGCGTGGTCCTATGCCCGGGCCCGGGTCCGGGCGACTCGGCTCGCGCACGTGCGCGAGGGGGCCGACGTTGTCGGGTCGGTTGGGAAGAAAATGCTTGACCTTTGCCGCGGTCAGGCCGATAAGGGTTGCTGAAGGGCAGCGGTGCCTTACCAACCTTTCCCCCCGAGACTTGGCCGGGCTCCCCAAGTTGGGCCAGGCCTCGGGCATCCCGCTGGGGAGCCTGGGATGCAAGAGCTAGTTGATCGGTTCCTGGCGACATATCAGGCGCGATTAAAAGCCAGCACACTTCGAGACTACCGCTCTATCTTCGCCCACCATCTGGCGAAATTCCCCAGCTTTGAAGCATTAAACCAGGGCCTGGAAGATTACCTTTCGGGCCTGGATATCTCCGGCAAGAGGAAAAATAATATCTTGTCAGCGGCCCGAAGCTTTGTAGAATGGGCGCGGCGGCGGAAGTTCTTTGAAGGGAAATTTTTCAAGATACCCAGGTTCCCGCACCGGAGCAAAAAGACGAAGCCCCTAACTCCGGATGAAGCGCAGTTAATCATGGACTGCACCCCCTGGCCCTACAAGGATTTTTTCAAGCTGTCGATTCTCACCGGCCTGCGCACCGGTGAGGCCCTGGGGCTGCGCTTCGATGACTTTGACCTGGTCAAGAAGGTGATCCACGTGGAGCGGTCCTTGACCTGTGGTGTGATAGGTACCACAAAGACCATGGCAGGAGAAAGAGACGTGCCGCTCTTACGTCCACTGTGGGAGCTTTTTGAAGCTAGGCGCAGGGCAAACCATAGGGCAAGCCCTTGGTTCTTCTTCTCGGCCCACAGGGGAGTCCTGAGCCTAAAAAAAATCAGGCAGATCTGGCGAGATTTTCTAGACGCAGTAGGAATTGAACCGCGGGTACTCTATGCAACCAGGCACACTTTTGCCTCTCTCGCCATCGCAGCGGGTGAGGATCCGCTGTGGGTGGCGAAAATTCTGGGCCATGAACGGCCCGACCAACTCTTTTTGAAGTACGCGACATTTCTCGAAGGGATGAAGGAGGACGGCAAAAAGTTCCTGGAACTGGCGATCGGTCGGGGGACCTTCCTCCGGGCGGTCAAATAAAAAGGCTCCTGCAGGTTGTGCACCCTGCAGGAGCCGGACCTGGTCAAGCAACATCCGCCCTTGACCTGGTCAAGATGGTAGCGGGGGCAGGATTTGAACCTGCGACCTTCGGGTTATGAGCCCGACGAGCTTCCAGGCTGCTCCACCCCGCGTCATTGACCGTACCTTGTCCTTATAATATAACTTCTCCATTCGAACCCGTCAATGGGAAAATTTCCCCAATCCCCCAACAACCGCCCCCAGGGGTCACCAGGGGTGCCGTCCCCGCGGCGCCGGCGCCATGGCTAGCCATGGCCCTCAAGCTCGCCGGCGGCCGCCAGATCTGCCGGAAGATGGGACATGGCGGTGAAAATCAAAACTGCCCCCGCCGCCAGGGCCACCAGGGTTAAGGAGACTCCCCACTTGAGGCTGTAAAGGTCCGAAATCCAGCCGATGAGGAAAGGGGAGGGCACGTCACCCAGCAGGTGGATGACCACGATGTTCAAGGCCACCGCCTGGGCCCGCCGCCGCGCCCCGGCCACACTCACTATCACGGCGGTGAGCACCCCCTGGTTCATAAACAGCAGAAAGATGGCCAGGGCCAGGGCCGGGACATAAAGGCCGGGGACTGGGGAAAAGATCGCCAGGGCTGCCAGGGGGAGCCCCAGGGTGATACCCAGGCCGCTGACCCAAAGCGGGGCCTTGAGGGTCCGGGTCATAAAACGATCCGCCAAAAAGCCCCCGCTCAGGGTACCCAGGGCGCCGGCCACTGCCACCGAACCGAACAGCAGCAGGTTGGCCCGGGCCAGGCTCAAGCCCTTGTCTACCTCCAAATAGTGGGGCATCCAAAAGGCCAGGCCTCCCAGGGCAAAGGTGACCATGCCATAGCCCAGGCTGACCCAACGGAAAGTGGGGATTTTTAAGAGCCCCCAGGAGGCCCCCAGCAGGGGGATAGCAGCCGGCGGGGTCGGCGCCGCCGCCTGAGGCTGAATCCCCGGCAGGCGCCAGACCAGAGCGGCCATGGCCAACCCCGGCAGGCCGGCCAGCAGAAAGGCCGGGCGCCAGCCCCAGTGGCTGCCCATGAGGCCGCCCACCAGGTAGGCCAGGGCCGAGCCCACCGGAATGGCCAGGTAGAACCATCCCAAAGCCCGGCCCCGGCGCCCCAGGGGGAGGATATCCGCCAGGTAAGCCGGCGATAGCGTGCCGAAAGAGGCTTCGCCCACCCCCACCACCCCCCGGGCCAGCACCAGGGCGGGATAGGAGCCGACCCAAAAGGTCAGGCTGGTGGCCAGGCTCCACAACACCGCGCCCCCGGCCATGAGGCGGAGGCGGCCCCAGCGGTCCCCCAGATAGCCGAAAATCGGGGAGGCGCAGAGATAGACCAGGAAAAAGGCGGTGCCCAGAAAACCGAAGGCCCGGTCGCTGAGCCCCATCTCCGCCTTCACCAGGCTGCCGAGAGAGGCGACGAGGTAGCGGTCCAGGTAATCCAGGACGTTCAGGGAGGTGAGAACGATGAGGGCCCGGGTAGTGAATGACAAGGGAGAGTTCCTCAATTAAAATAAACTTGGTAGCACAGGCGTCTCGCTGGTGCGGGCGCAGGTTTTTTGTTAGGGCCTGCGGCTACAGACCGCCTTGGCGCAACTTTTCGAAGTACTCCCAGAAATCCGGAAAGGACTTGGCCACGCAGCCGGGGTCGTTGATGATTATCCCAGGGACCTTGAGGCCGGCCACCGCGAAGCTCATGGCGAGGCGGTGGTCCTGGTAGGTGTCAATGACCGCCCCGCGGGGCGCACCGCCCGGGATGATCAGGCCGTCGGCGGTTTCCCGGGCCGCGATCCCCATCTTTTGCAGTTCTGTGGCCACCGCGGCTAAGCGGTCCGATTCCTTGTGACGCAGGTGGGCCACGCCGGTGATCACCGTCTCCCCCTGGGCGAAGGCGGCCGCCACCGCCAGGGTGGGCACCAGGTCCGGCATGGCGGCCAGGTCCGCCGTGATGCCGGTGAGCGGACCCCCCTGCACGGTCAGGCCGTCGCCGCTGCCTTCCACGGTGCAGCCCATTTGCTCCAGCACCCCGGGAAAGGCGGCGTCGCCCTGGCAGGAATCGCCGCTCAGGTTGGCGATGGTTACCCGGCCGCCGGTGATGGCGGCCGCGGCCCAGAAGTACGAGGCGCTGGAGGCGTCGGCCTCGATGGCGTAATCTGCGGGCTGATAGGGTTGCCCCCCCGGCACCCGGAAAAAACGGTAGCCTTCCCGGTAATAGGAGATGCCGAAGTCCTCCAGCACCGCCAGGGTCAGATCCACGTAAGGGCGGGAAACCAGCTCGTCGGTGATCTCGATCTCGACCCCTTCAGGCGCCAAGGGGCCGATGAACAGCAGGGCCGAGACGTACTGGCTGCTGACCGCGCCGGAGATCCTGGCCCGACCGCCTTTGAGGCCACCCTGGATGGTGACCGGCGGGCAGCCGTCGCCGCGTTCCGAGGTGACCTGCACCCCCAGTTGTTCCAGGGCTGGCAAAAGATCGTTTAGGGGCCGCTGGCAGAGGCGGTCGCTGCCGGTGAGACAGTAAGCCCCCTGTCCCAGGGCAACCAGGGCCGTGAGAAAGCGCATGGAGGTGCCGGAGTTGCCCAGGTAGATGGGCTCAGCGACCGGCCGCCATTGGCCGCCGACGCCCCGGACCCGGATGGTATTGCCCTGCCAGTCGATCCCGGCCCCCAGTTTGGCCAGGGCCTGGGCAGTGAGTTCAGTGTCTTCGGCCTTGAGGGCGTTGCTCAGCAGGCTCTCCCCGCTGGCGAGGCTTGCTGCCACCAACGACCGGTGGGTGTAGCTCTTGGAGCCGGGCAGGGCGAGGACGGCCTGGACGGGCTGACAGGGTTGGATGGGTTTCATTATATTTTTAACGCTTATTGCCTTAGCTCCGAGAATGTAATGCTCGAGGTATTCACGCAAGCATGAAGCATACGGTTAAACATTTGCGGTTCCCAGAAGCGACGGTTGAAGCGGTAACAGAATTCCGCCAGGTAACGGGGCAGGTGCTTGGGGCTGACGCCATGATGGACACCGCGGATATTCCCTTTGATCTTGGCGATCAAGGTGTGGACCCAAGGCAGGACCTTCGGCGCCTCTTTCCCCGAACCGGGAACGAGCCACTCATGACGGGAGGGCCAAGCATCCAGGAAGCTATACCCTTGCCACCCGTCGGTTTTGACCACCACTTCTTTC
>JAPLJC010000216.1 GCA_026388765.1 Deltaproteobacteria bacterium | reverse complement strand
AAGGCCACCATTTACCCCGCCAAAGAAGGGGTGATGGTCATGGAACTACGGGGCCACCCGACGAATTTCCGTCGTGGCCTCAAGTTTCTGCGGGAATCCGGGGTCAAGGTAAAAAGGGTAGCCCGGGAGGTGCGGCGCGTTGAGGAGCGCTGCTACCAGTGCGGCACCTGCACTGCGGTCTGTCCTACCGGCGCCCTGCACGTGGAGCGCCCGGAGATGGCGGTGGCCTTTGACGCCGCCAAATGCAGCGCTTGCGAGCTCTGCTGCCCGGTATGCCCGGCCCGGGCCATGGAAGTCCGGCTGGACCGCAGCGCCTTATAAAGATAGTTCAAAGTTCAAGGTTCGAAGTTCAAAGTTAAAAAGGCAAAAGCTTTGAACCTTGAACCTTGAACTCATATCCGGCGGCCAATTGCTCTTATTCTTCATCGGCATCTATTCCGCGGTCATCTCCTGCACCTACTTCCTCCTGCCCCTCTATCTACAGGGAACCCTCAACTTCTCCGGAGGCCAGATCGGTCTCCTTTACGCGGTTCTCAACCTGAACGCCCTCCTGGTGGCTTTTCCCGTGGGGGTCAGCGGTGACCGCTACCCGGCCCGGGTTCTCACCCGGCTGGGTCTGGCCGGCACCGCGTTCTGCCTTTGGGGCATGGCGGCCACGGCCCATTTCTGGTCCTTTTTGGCGGTCTTTTGGGGCTTTGGCCTGAGCCTGTCGCTTTTCCGCCAATCACTGGATATCTTGCTGTTTAAAGAGAATCCGGCCGATTCAGCCCGGCGCTTCGGGCAATTCAACGCCATGCGCATGGGCGGCATGATGCTGGGTGCTCTGGGCGGCGGGGTCCTGATTTATCTTTTCGACTTCCCGCGGGTCATCCAGCTTTTCGGGGTGGGGTTATTCCTGCTGGTCTGGCCCGCAGCCCGCCTGCCCCTAACCGGCGGGGGGCGCGCCTCGTTGTGGCAATATCGCCGTGACTTCTTCACCGGGCCGGTGCTGTTCTTCGCGGCCTGGCTCTTTCTTTTCACCCTGCATTGGGGGGCCGAGGCCACCAGCCTGGCGCTGTTCTTGAAGCACAATCTGGGTCTGGAACCCTTGGGGGTGGGCGCTTACATGGCGGGGGAGTTCGGGGTGATTTCGGTCACCGCCTACCTTTATGGCCGCTTCTGGGCCGGGAAACTTAAGCCCTTAGGCTTTCTCTCGCTGGCCCTCCTGGCCTCCGGCAGCGGCCATATCCTCATGACCTACCCGAACCTGCCCTGGTCCTTTGCCATGCGGGCCCTGCACGGCTTCGGCGACGGCCTCATCCTCATGGAGACCTATACCACCGTGGCCCGGTTGTTCCACGTGGACCGCATCGGGGGCAACGCCAGCCTCATTTCCCTGACCACTACTCTCGGGGTGCTCGTCGGGTCCCTGATCTTCGGCCCCCTGGGAGCAGGCTTAGGCTACCAGATGCCCCTGATCATCTCAGGAGTAATCAGCCTGGCCCTGCTGCCCATGGCCTACGCGGGGTTGAAGGAATGATGGTTGGGGGAGGGGGCTAAGGGCTTTTTCGTAAGTGGCCCTTACCCCCACCCCCAAACCCCCACCCCCAATCCCTTAAAAATGGGGGCGACCCGTTGGGTCGCCCCTTTTATTGGTAGCACAGGCGTCTCGCCGGTGCTCTCATAAATCTATTTTTCTGAACGAATACGTTTCAGCAACTCTGTAGTGGAATACCCTGGAACAAACTGCAAGGACAATACCTGGCCGCCCCGGGCTTCGACCACCTCCCGGCCGACGATTTCGCTCAATTGGTAGTCGCCGCCCTTGACCAACACATCCGGTTGCAGGGAGGTGATCAGTTCCAGCGGCGTGTCCTCGTCGAATAGCACCACCCGGTCCACGCAGGTTAAGGCCGCCAGGACTCGGGCCCGGTCGGACTCCGGGGTGACCGGGTGGCCTCCCCCCTTGCCCAGCCGGCGCACCGAGTCGTCGCTATTGACGCCCACGATCAGGGCCTCTCCTTGGGAGCGGGCCTGTTCCAGGTAAGTCACGTGGCCTGGGTGCAGAAGATCGAAGCAGCCGTTGGTGAAGACCACCCGGTGCCCCTGGGCCTGGAGCTTCTTGGCCCAACGGGCCGCGGCCCCCCGGGATACTACCTTTTGGCTGGTATTGCATTCGCTCATAAAACCCTCTTACCATATAGGACACTGAGTGCACAAAAGCAGTGGTCAGTGGTCAGTGGCCAGTGATCAGTAAATAACAGGCGCAAAAGCAGTAATCAGAAAAAATGCCGGGTTTTCACTGATCACTTTCATTCATGCTTAACCCGCGCCACCGTGAGCACTTCCACCCGGGCGGCTCCGGCCCGACGCAGCACCCTGGCGCATTCGCGCGCCGTGGCCCCGGTGGTGAACAGGTCGTCGATGAGCAAAATCGTTTTGCCTTTCACCGCTTCCGGCTGGGGCACGCCAAAGGCCCCTTTGACGTTGTCCCGGCGCTCCTTGGGGTTGAGCCCCACCTGGGGCACGGTGAAACGCTCCCGGATGAGAACCTCCCGGGCCAAAGGTTTATCCTTAAAGCCCTGGGCCAACAGCCAGGCCTGGTTGAAGCCCCGGGCCTTGAGGCGCCGCGGGTGCAGAGGCACCGGCGCCAGGAGGTCGGCGTCGGCCACCAGTTCCAGACAGTCGGGCCGATGCAGCCAGCTTTGCAGGAGCGGCAGATAAGCCATCTGGCCGTTGAACTTAAGACGTTTGATGGCCTGGCCCACCGGCCCCTCGGGGTCATAGAGCGCCGCGGCCCGGGCCCGGGCAAAGGGCGGCGGCTCCTTCTGGCAAGCGCCGCAGAGGCGGTCGCTGCCGTCTCTGGCCTCGAACACCAGGCCGCAGATGGGACACCGCGGGCTGGCCACCCAGTCGATCCTGGCTTCGCACTCCGGGCAGACCGCCTGGGCCGCCGCCTCTCCGACCCCGGCGCCGCAGAACAGGCAGAGGCGCGGCAGGAAGAATTCCAGCACGGTGAGGCTGAAGCGCTTGAGCCAGGCTGGGTTGAGCGCCGCCATCGAAGATGACCTCATTCAAATTAATATAACGACGACATTCAATTACCTGTCAAGCTATTTTATTTGGAACAGCCGCCCCGGCTGTTCCTGCACAGGCGGGACGCCTGCGCTACCAAAAAAGGCGGGCACGGTGGCCCGCCCCACCAGTCTATTAAAAATGGCTATTTTCCCAGGAGGGGGGGTGGTTGCGAAAAACCTTGTATTTGGAAAAAAGGGGGGAAGAGAGAATAATTTTTTTGAGAAAACCTTTGGCAAGTCCACCTTTGTAGGATGAGAAATATTGCGCACCCTATTACGAGAAATGGTTTCTTATTCCCCAATCTTGTAATCAATTACCCATTTCTCAATCTGTGGAGGGATTGTTTCGTATGGCGCATAAGTATTAAAAGAACGATATATTTTCCCCACTATATCACTAGGCATTACAGGAATTGACATATCTTTGAATAATAAAACTCGCTTACATTGGGAAAATAAGAAACCAACTTCCAAAGCGACGTTAGGGTTGAATTCCCGATAATTTATTTGATCAAATACTGCAATTGCCGACTTACACCCATAAATATAAGTTAAAACATTATCCCATAGATCATCTGTATATTCTTTATCATCGGCACGGAGGACATTCAGATTAAATTTAGCACATTCATTGCGTATGGAATCAACAATATCTATAAAGGGCTTTTCGTGGCGAAATCGCATAATAAGAAAAACATTGCGTTCATAAACTGGAGGATCTTCGAAAAACCGGTGAAGAAACTTTTCTAAGTAATGATTCTCAGCAGGAAGTTTAAAAGTTATCAACTTGATACCAGAAGTCACTGCATTAAAAAGGTCAAAAGAATTTGATTCCCCAATCACGCAACCTTCTAAGAAAAAGGTTTTTTCTAAAAAATCTAAAACAATAATAATATATTCATCAGGAAGAAGGCGAAAAAAACGATTTACTGTTTCCTTTTTATGAGAAATTTTAATTATAAATCTCACTGTATTCCCATCGTATAAATCAAATATAGTTATTAAATCTTTTATTTCTTTTTCCCCATTTATTATGCCATCTTTTATAGTACTTTCCCAAGTTATTGTATCTAGTGGATCAGTAAAATATTTATGTTGAGATGCAATAATATTTACCAAATTTATCTTAAGTATCTCTAAATCAAGCCCGACATAAGAGCCATTGAATTGACGACATACAGGTTTAAGATTTGTTTCTATCATATCATTATAACAGCGCCCTTTTATTTTTCTAGGAGGGGGGTTGGGGGAACCTCGCTTTTTTCAAAAAAGCGGGGTTCCCCCAAATCTTTCTATCTGCAAAGCAAAGGATGGCGGGCGGGACGCCCGCCCTACCAAAGAAGCTACATTCCGGCCAGGCGTTGGGCCAGGGCTTCGACGTCGGCGGAAAGGTTTTGGAAGGCGGTCTCGGTCAGGCCGGCGCCCCGGGCGATACGTTTGGCCTGCTGAGTGGTGATAAGGTCGCCGGGGCCGTGGGAGTCGGTGTTGACGATGAGGGAGGCGCCCACTTCCAGGGCGGTGCGGGCCACGTGACCGTTGGCCAGGCAGTGGCCTTTGCGGGCCGAGATTTCCAGGAAGACGCCCCGCTCCCGGGCCAGGGCCGCGTCCTCGAGGGTGATGAGGCCCGGGTGGGCCAGGATGTCGATGTCCGCCTCGAGGGCGGCCCGGTTGGTCCCCGGGGCCACCGGTTCCGCCAGGGTCTCGCCGTGGATGACGATGAGTGGCACCCCTAAGGCCCGGGCCTGGGCCGTCAGCGGCCCGATGAGGGCCGGCGGCAGGTGGGTGAACTCCAGGCCGGGAATGATAACTGGCGCCTCGCCCCGGTTGAGGCTCAGGGCCGCGGCCTTAAGGCGAAAGAAGACCGCTTCGAAGTTGGAGGCGTCCACGTGGTCGGTGATGCCCAGATAGCGGTAGCCCTTTACCTGGGCCCGGCGCCACAGCTCCGCCGGCAGGAGCTCGCCGTCGCTGTTCAGGGTGTGGGTGTGCAGGTCAATCATGGTCAGTAGCCAGTAGCCAGTAGTCAGTAGCCAGTTAAAGAAAAAAAGAAAAACGGATAAAACCAAAAACTCGAAACTCGAAATTACATCTTATATTTGCCAAAATCATCGGGATCCAGGCTCTCCAGAACCTCGGTCCATTTTTTGGCGTCTTCGGTGGTGATGGCCTCTTTGGCCGAGAGGTCCACCCGCCGGGCCTTTTGAATCACCACTTCAGCCACGAAAATGGGGGCCTTGGCGCGCAGGGCCAGGGCGATGGCGTCGCTGGGCCGGGCGTCGATGGTCACTTCGGTGCCGGCCCGGTTCAGGTAGATGAGGGCAAAATAGGTGTTATCCCGGAGATCGCAGACCTCCACCTTGGTCACCTGGGTCTCCATAAGTTCCATAATGTTCTTCAACAGGTCATGGGTCATGGGGCGGGAGAATTTGATGTTCTCCAGCTCGCTGGCGATGGCGGTGGCCTCCAGTAGCCCGATCCAGATGGGGACCGCCTTGTCCGACGCCACATCCTTGAGGATCATGATGGGGCTGTTGGTAAAGGGGTCGATGGTTAACCCGGAAACGGTCATTTCCCTAAACATGTTGCCTCCTTGGGGGATGTTTGGGGCATCCGCCCACGGTCACAGGGGGGGCCGGGGCCCAAGAGCCTTGTAAAGAATGGGGTTGGGCCGCGGTGATGGTGATGGGCGTGAGGCAGCCCAGCAGTTCCCGGGGTCCGGTAAAATTTACCACCTGGTTGGTTCTGAGGCGGCCGCAGAGCTGCGAAGGTCCGCGTTTGCTCCAGCCCTCCACCAGCACTTCCGTCACCCGGCCAACCTGGCGGGAGTGGGTCGCCAGGGTGAGTTCATCCTGGAGGGCCTGCAAGCGGATTAGGCGTTCCGTCTTGACTTCTTCCGGCACCTGATCCGGGAAACCGGCGGCCCGGGTTTGGGGCCGGCGCGAATATTTAAAGGAGAAAGCCTGGTCAAAGGCTGCCTCCCGCATCAGATCCAGGGTCTGGGTAAAATCTGCCTCCGTCTCCCCGGGAAAGCCGACGATCAGATCGGTGGAGATGGCGATATCGGGGCAAGAGCGGCGCAAGCGGGAGACCTTTTCCAGGTAGTCCTCGCGGCTGTAGCCCCGATTCATGGCCTTAAGGACGCGGTTGGAGCCCGATTGCACCGGCAGGTGCAGATGCTCGCACAGGGCCGGCAGCTCCCCATAGGCCGCGACCAATTCGTCCGACAAATCTCGAGGGTGGGAAGTGGCGAAGCGCAGCCTTTTCAGCCTCGGAAGCCCGGCCAGACGCCGCAGCAGCCCGGTGAAGGTGATGGGCTGAGCCAGCCCCCGGCCGTAGGAATTGACGTTTTGGCCCAAGAGGGTCACTTCGACGCCCCCGGCGGCCAGAAAATCGGCGATCTCGGCAATGACGGCCCCGGGCTCCCGGCTGGCCTCACGGCCCCGGACATAAGGGACCACGCAGTAGGTGCAAAAATTGTCACAGCCCTGCATGATGGTCACCAGAGCCGACACCGCTCCCTGGGGCCACTGCCGGGGCGGCAGTTCCCGGATACCGCGCTTAAGCTCCACGTCCACCAGACGCCGGCCGCGGGCGGCCAGGCGCACCAGCTCCGGCAGGCGGTGGCTACCCTGGGTGCCGAAGACCAGGTTCAGGTGTGGCGCCGCCGCCAGGAGGCGCTCGCCCTCCTGCTGGGCCACGCAGCCGCCCACCCCCAGGATCAGTCGGGGATTCCTGGCTTTTAGGAGTTTTAAACTCCCCAACAGGCTCTTGACCTTTTCCTCGGCCTTGCGCCGGATGGCGCAGGTATTGATGAGGTACAGGTCCGCATCCTCGGCCCGGCTCGTGAGCTCGTACTCGTGAGCCAGCAACTGGGCCATCTGCTGGGAGTCGGCCACATTCATCTGGCAGCCGAAGGTGCGGATGTAGAGCTTCTTTTTCACCGGCAACATACCTTATTATTTATTCAGAAACTCCCGCCCTTGTCAACTCCGCCCTGCCGGCCCTGGACAGCCGTGGCCGGGTGGGGTAAAATGCGCTCTGGCCGTTGATATTTTCGGAGGCAAGGAAGGGCGACCCAGCGGGTCGCCCCTACGGAGCATCTATGTTTCCCATCCGCGGGGCGCCGGCAAAGCAATATCGGCCGTGGGTCACCTTGGGGCTGATTGCCGCCAATGTGGCCGTTTTCCTGTATCTGCTCTATCTTGGCCCCCAGGCCCAATCGGCTATCTTTTCCCAGAAGGGGGCGGTGGCCGCCAAGCTGAGCCAGCCGAGCCTGGTCACCTCCTACCAGGCCTGGCGCTTGCTGCCCACCATGTTCAGTTCCCTGTTCCTTCACGGCGGCTGGCTGCACCTCATCGGCAACCTCTGGTTTCTTTGGGTCTTTGGCGAAGCCCTGGAGGACGACCTGGGCCACCGGCGGTTTCTGGCCTTTTATCTGTTTTGCGGTTTTTTTGCCGGACTTTTTCACGTCCTGGCCTCATCCAGTTTGAGCGCCCCCTTAATCGGCGCCAGCGGGGCCATTGCCGGGGTGCTGGGGGGGTATCTCATCCGGCTGCCCAAAGCGCCCATCCACACCGTGGTGTTTTGGCGCCTGCGTCCGGAAATCTGGCAGGTGCCGGCCTTTTTCTGGCTGCTCTTGTGGCTGGCCTTGCAGTTTTACGGCCTGCGCCAGGGGGGGCCGGTGGCCTGGATGGCCCACCTGGGAGGCTTTTTCATGGGCATGCTCATGGTCAACTTCTTCACCCCGGTAAAGCCGGCCGCAGTTAACCAGAAGCCGGCCGCCAAGAAGGGTAGGGCCGGCAAAGGCAAGAAGAAATGATCAGGATAGTTCAAGGTTCAAGGTTCAAAGTTCAAGACATGGTCGCGACGATTTAACCTTGAACCTTGAACTTTGAACTAAGGTTTTATGAGGAGGGCGTCATGCAATACAGCGAAGGGCGGTTTGGCCGGGTCTTTATCCTGCGTCTGGAGGATGGGGAGCGCCTCAATGACACTATTGAAAACTTCGCCAGGGAGCAAAAGCTCAGCCATGGGCTGGCCTTCTTCCTGGGGGGCTCCGGCGATGGCAGCAAGGTGGTGGTGGGACCGGAGGCCGGCCGGAAAGACATCATCCCCATGATCCATGCCCTCCAGGGGTCTCAGGAGGTTCTGGCCCTGGGCACGATCATCCCCAACGAGTCGGGAGAGCCGGTGCTGCATATGCACGCCGCCGCCGGGCGGGAAGGGAAGGCCACGGTGGGCTGCACCCGGGCGGGAGTTGACGTCTGGCTGATAGGTGAGGTGGTGCTGCTGGAAATCCTGGGCACTGAAGCCGCCCAACGGCAGAAAGATCCGGCCACCGGCTTCCAGTTGCTGAAAATTGATTGAGAGAAACTAGCAGCGGTCAGCTTTCAGCATTCAGCTAAGACAAGCTAAGGCAAGGTTGAGGCTGACGGTCAATATTAGGGTGCATTCCACGCAGCATTATTGGTGCGTCGGACGCACCCGACATCAAGCACAGGCTGGAAAGCCTGTGCCACTCGCGGGATGGAATTTTGGAAATATCTAAAGAAATGCTGGAACAAGTGGTTCAGACCGGACGGCAGGCCGCCCTGGCGGCGGGCGCGGTGTTGCGCCAGAATTACTCCAAGCCCCATCAGATCACCATGAAAGGGGCCATCGACCCGGTGACGGAAAGCGACCTCCAGTCCCAGGAGCTGATCATTGCCCTGATCCGGCAGCGCTTTCCGAAGCACAGCATCCTGGCCGAGGAAACGCTGGGGGATGAGGCTGGAGAACAGCCGGCCCCGGCTGTACCAGAACCGCCGCTCTTTCGCTGGATCATCGACCCGCTGGACGGCACCGTCAACTTCGCCCATGGCTATCCGGCCTTCTGCGTCTCCATCGCCTTCGAGGCGGCGGGGCGGCTGGAATACGGGGTGATCTACGACCCTTTGCGGGATGAGCTCTTTGAGGCCCGGCGGGGGGGCGGGGCCCGGCTCAACGGCCAGCCCATCAAGGTCTCCACGATCGACCGCCTGGATCGGGCCCTGGTGGCCACCGGTTTTCCTTATGATATTCGGGAGCGCCTGGCCGAAACTTTGGGACGCATGGAACGGATTTTGGGCCAGGTTCAGGGACTGCGCCGGGGCGGGTCCGCCGCCCTGGACCTGTGCTACGTGGCCTGCGGCCGCTTCGACGGCTTCTATGAGGAAAACCTCAAACCCTGGGACACCGCCGCGGGGATAGTCATCATCAGCGAGGCCGGCGGCCGGGTCACCGCTTTGGACGGCGGCGAGTACGACATTTATTCGCCTAATATTCTGGCGAGTAATGGTTTTTTGCATAACAAAATAATGGCTTGCCTCAACAGATAAGAACTATGGAAGGATTGCCGTTTTAAGAATGGAAGACCACTTTGTGGGACTCTCAATGCAGATGGGTTACCGGTGTTATAACAAGGAATGATATTTTTGGATTAGGGCAAAGAATCTATAAAATCTTCCAAAGATACTCCGCTTTTGGCCAAGAGGCCGCGCAAGGTGCCGCGGGCCACGTATGGATGGTCGGGAATAGAGAGAGTGGCAAGATGGCCCGGTTTGGTCATGATAATATGGCTGCCGCGCTGGCGTTCTCTTTCCCAGCCCAATCGCTCAAAGGCCTTGATTACATCTCGGGGTCTTAATGAGGGGATTGACCCCATTCTATCTCAACCTCGATCTGGCGGGTAGGAACTGTCAGCGGCATCCCTTTTTCAGCTCGAACTGTCAAGCATTCCCTGATGGCCTCGTGAATATTGTTTTCCGCTTCGGCCTCTGTCTGTCCCTGGCTGATGCAACCTGGGATAGCCGGGCATTCGGCAATGTACATGCCATCTTCATCCTGGAATATGGTGATGATAAATTTCACCGTGAGCCCTCGATAAGAAAATTATTGACAGGTAATTGTGGTTTGATTATACAATTAATTAGATTAAGAAAATGAAAAATTTTGAATCGATTAACAACTGGTGCTGGTGGCGCGTGATCTGAGTAGTGAGGTGCGTCCAGCGGCAGTTTGGCTAATTTTGGGGCCCCTCACGAGAGGGGCCCCGGTTTTTTTGGCGCAGTTGCAAGCCGTGGCCCAAAGGGGTGCACGGCTTTTTTGTTGGCGGCCGATTAACCGAGATAATCAGGCAACGGTAATTTTTAAGGAGCGCAACACAGGTTAGAAACCTGTGCCACCAAGAAGCTAGTTTTTTGGCAGCAGAGCCTTTTTAAGTAGTGTGGAAAAAGAGCACAGGCTGGAAGCCTGCGCTACCAAGAAGCTGGTTTTGGGTAGCAGAGCCTTTTTGGGCAGTGGCGAAAAGACCGCACAGGCTGGAAGCCTGCGCTACCAAAAGCTGAGAGCCTTCGATAGGCTCAGGATGACAAGCATTTTTCCTATGGTCTAATATATTTAACTAAATCTGTGTTCATCGGCGTTTATCTGCGGTAAATAAGTGATTAGATAAACGAATGGAGCGCGTATGGTTCAACCCGATTTTGCCACTTTCAGCGACCTGGCCCGGCAGGGCAACCTGATCCCGGTCTACCGGGAGATTTTGGGGGACCTGGAAACCCCGGTGTCGGCCTACAAGAAATTGCGGGGCGCCGGCTGTTCTTTTCTGTTGGAGAGCGTCGAGGGCGGCGAGAAGTGGGGCCGTTTCAGTTTCCTGGGGCTCAATCCTTCCCTGCTGTTTCAGGTGCAGGGCGGCTGCAGCACCATTCGGCGACAGGGTCGGGAGGAAATCCTGGCGGCCGGGATCGATCCCTTTGAGCACCTACGCCGCCTGTTGGCCGGCTTCCAGGCGGTGGAGGCCCCCGGCTTGCCCCGGTTTTGGGGGGGACTGGTAGGGTACCTGGGTTATGATATGGTGCGTTACATCGAGAGGCTGCCGGAATTGACTCCGCCTATCCCCATGCCGGAAGCCCGGTTGATGCTGGCGGACAACCTGCTGATCTTCGACAATTTGCGCCAGACCATCAAGGTCATGGCCCTGGTGCACCTGGACCCGGAGCTGTCCCTGCAGGCCCAGTACGACGCCGCCCTGGCGGCCATCGAAGTCCTCATCGAGCGCCTGCAACAGCCGGTGCCGCGGGCCCAGGGGTTCCCTCCATCCGAGAGACCGCCGTTGACCGCCAATCTCACCCAGGAACGCTTCGAGGCCATGGTGGAGGAGGCCAAGGAGTACATCGCCGCGGGCGACGTGATCCAGGTGGTGCTGTCCCAGTGCTTCCAGACGCCGTTGCGCCACGACCCCTTCGACCTCTACCGGGCCTTGCGCTCCATCAACCCCTCGCCTTACATGTTTTATCTGGACCAGGGAGATTTGCAGATGGTGGGGGCTTCCCCCGAGATCCTGGTGCGCCTGGAAGAGGGTCGCATCACCTATCGGCCCATCGCCGGCACCCGGCCCCGGGGAGCCACCGAAGCTCAAGACCGAGAGCTCGAGACGGAGTTGCTGGCCGACCCCAAAGAGCGAGCTGAGCACCTGATGTTGGTGGACCTGGGGCGCAACGATGTGGGCCGCGTGGCCAGCATCGGCAGCGTGCAGGTGCCGGAGCTCTTTTCGGTGGAGCGCTACTCCCACGTGATGCACATCGTCTCTCAGGTGGAGGGGGAATTGGCCACCGGCTTAGATGGCCTGGACGTGCTCAAATCCACCTTTCCCGCCGGCACGGTTACCGGCGCCCCTAAGGTGCGGGCCATGGAGATCATCGAAGAGCTGGAGCCCACCCGCCGGGGGCCGTACGCCGGGGCGGTGGGCTATCTCGGGTTCGGCGGCAACCTGGACTTCTGCATCACCATCCGCAGCTTTGCCATTCACCGGGGCCAGGTGTATCTGCAAGTGGGGGCGGGGATCGTGGCCGACTCGGACCCGGCCCTGGAATACCAGGAGACCGTGAACAAGGGTATGGCCCTGGTGCGGGCCCTGGACCGGGCCGAGGAAGGATTGGTGTAGCAGTTAGCCGTTAGCAGTTAGTAGTAAGGTTTTTTGCTAACCGCTAACCGCTAACTGCTAAGAGCTAAGAATCAATGATGATTTTTTCTAAGGATCAGATATGTTAGTAATGATCGATAATTACGACTCCTTCACCTATAATCTGGTGCAATACTTCGGCCAGTTGGGAGAGGAAGTGCGGGTGTTTCGCAACGATCAGATCGACCTGGAGGGCCTGGCGGCGGCCCGACCGGATCGCCTGGTCATCTCCCCCGGGCCTTGCTCCCCAGACGAGGCGGGGATTTCGGTGGCCGCCATCCGGCATTTTGCCGGGAAAATCCCCATCCTGGGGGTGTGCCTGGGGCACCAGGCCATGGGCGCAGCCTTCGGCGGCCGCGTCATCCGGGCCCCGCGGCTGATGCACGGCAAGACCTCCCTCATCTACCACGACGGCCGGGATATCTTCCAGGGTATTCCGTCTCCCTTTGAGGCCACTCGCTATCATTCCTTGATCGTGGAGCGGGAGACCCTGCCCGACTGCCTCGAGGTCTCGGCCCAGACTGCGGTGGGCGAGATCATGGGGATGCGGCACAAAGAATACACCATCTTCGGGGTGCAGTTCCACCCGGAGTCGATCATGACCGTGGAAGGCATGAATCTGCTGCGCAATTTCTTGAAGCGCAGCCGGGGGTGAGGGGAGGGGATGATGAGATAAAGAATTTGGGGGAACCCCGCTTTTTTAGAAAAAGCGAGGTTCCCCCAAACCACCTCCTGGAAAAATATAAAATAGAAAAAATATATGGTTGGTGTGGCGGCCGTCCGCGGCCGCCACACCATAACAGCTGGTACCGCAGGCCCTTACAAAAAGCCGGCGCTGATTAACTGGTGAGTTTATTCATGGATCAAGAGTCTGGGTCTGAGAAAGAACTGGGGCAATCCCAAGAAGCTGGGGCGGCGCCCACCGGGGACGAACATCCCGAAAAGCCCCACCCGGAGTTTGAGATCGACATCTTCCGGGATTGGTGCAAGTCCTGCGGCATCTGCGTGGCCTTTTGCCCCCGGCAGTGCCTCGGATTGGATGAAAACGGCGCCCCGGTGGTGAGGGACGCCAAGCGCTGCACCGGCTGCCGCTGGTGCGAAATCCATTGTCCGGACTTCGCCATCTGCGTGAGGGAGATAGCGCCGGCCGGAGAGCAGAAAGCTGAGGAAGCGGATTGACAAAAAAATTACCCAGAGACAAAAGTGGCACAGGCCTCTGGCCTGTGATCACCGGCTGGAAGCCGGTGCCACTAAAAAGCCGGGGCCACCAAAGGGGAGGGCCGGGGATGATGAAGCTAAGGCGACAAGGGTTGATAATTGGCTGGACGCTGGTCCTGGTCCTGGGTTGGACTGGCGCGGCCCTGGCCGAAGTTACCGGCGTCTATGAACTTGAGGAGAAAGGCAATCTGCGCCGTTTGTCGGTCACCGAGCTGAAGGGGATCGGCTCGCTGCAATTCACCCTGTATGTCGAGATGGGCGATTTCACCGGCTCCATGATGGGCCGGGCTGATCTTGAGGGGAACAAGGCGACCTATAAGACCGGCGGCTGCCGGTTGACCATCACCTTTTACGGCAATAAAGCCATCATCAGCAATGCCAACGTTAACTGCCGGGATTATCTGAACCCCGGAGTATTGCTGGATGGGACGTATATCAAGAAATAAAGATCGACCTGAAAACAGGCCAAGCAGGAGCCTGGGAACGAGCAGGGAAGGACAAGTGGCACAGGCCTCCGGCCTGTGAGCACCGGCTGGAAGCCGGTGCCACCAAAGCTTTCTTTAAAAATAAGGTGCGATTTATGGCGGGCACGGAGGCCCGCCCCACCAAAAACCAAAAGCTGAAAGCTGACCGCTAATCGCTGAGAGCTGACCAATGGCCGAAGTCACCAAACTCATCCATAAGTATCTGCCCCACGAAAAGAAGTTCCCCTACGTCTGGTGTCCGGGTTGCGGCATCGGCATCGTCCTGGGGGCCAGGATGGGCAGGTCACGGTCCACCAATTTTTAAGGTAAAGCTATGAGGACAGGGTTACAGGCGGTCGTCATGATCTTGGCAATCCTGGTGGGCTCGGGAGTCTGCCCCGGCCTGGCCCAGGAGCCGGCGAGACCTGGCGGGCTCCCAGGGTTGGGACCGCTGACCCCGGCGGAGCAGTGGGTCCTGGAGAGCGTGGCCGCTGGCCGGATAGCCGATTTGCGCGAGCGCTTTGGAGAAGCTGAAGGCGCCCGCAGGCTGCGGGGCAAGTTTGTCGAGACCATGCTCACCGACGGCTTTTCCGGCTTCAAGGTGCACCGGAGCGGTATCTATCTGCTCAACGCCGTTATTCCCGACATCCTGAGCCTGGAATTCGCGGAGGTGCAGCATCCGGTCTTCTTGCATGGCTGCCGTTTCCAGGGGTTGGTTAACGGCAACGGCGCCAATTTTAAGAAGAATCTTTCGCTGAAAGAAGCGGTCTTTATGCAGCCGGTAGATTTCTACCGGTTGAAGGTGGCAATGGACGCCTTCTTCGGAGGGGCGGTCTTTGGGGGCGCGGTGAATTTCGGCAGCGCTCAGATTGACGGGCAATTGACTTTAAAAGGCGCCAAATTCACGGCCAAAGACCAGGAGGCCAACTTTAACGGGCTCGTCGTCGGGGGGAGTCTGTCCCTCCAGAACGCCCGCTTTGAAGGCGCGGTGGACGTAACCGGCGCCAGGATGGGTGCCGAACTCAACGCCCAGGGCGCCAGGTTTTCCGGTCCTGATAAAATTGTGAGCTTCACCGGCGTGAAGGTGGGCCAAGTCGCCTCTTTCAACCAGGCCGAATTTCAGGGGCCGGTGAACCTGGCCGGCGCCGAGATCAACGGGATGTTTTCGGCCAACGGCGCCAGGTTTGAATCTGCCGGCCAGCCGGTCAGCTTCGACAGCCTAAAGGTTGGTCCCTGGGCCTCCTTCAACGGCGCCGTCTTCAAGGGGCCGGTGAGCTTCACCAATGCCTCATTCGCGGGGACCCTCGCCGTCATGGAGGCGCGTTTAGAAGCTAAGGAGCACCCGGCTAAATTTTTTGGCCTGAGGGTGGACAATTTCGCCAACTTCATGGAGACCGTCTTCCAAGGTGGCGTTTCCATGGTGGGGGGCAGCTTCAAAAATCTCATGATAACCGGTAGCGCCGCCACGCCCCTCACCTACCCGGAAGTCAATCTGGACGGGGCCCAGGTGGATTATTCCCTGATCATCGCGGACCTCAGGCTGGAGAAACTACAGGCAACCCGCCTGCAGGTGAAAGGGCCGGTGATCTTCAAAAACCTCAAGATCGGCCAGAAGGCCGACCTGCGGGACAGCAATTTTTACTCCTTGAAGATGATCGAGGTCGGCTGGCCCGCCAACCCGGCCCAGATTTGGTTGGAAGGCCTGACCTACCAGGCCCTGAGCGCCGGCGAAGGGCCCCAGGATTGGCGGAAGCTGTCTGCCTGGATCAATGACAGCCGTTATGATACCCGGAATTACAGCCAGTTGTCGGACTATTTCAAACACGGCGGCTATCAGGACCGGGCCGATGAGGTCTATATCCAGGGCCAGCGCCGGCAGGCGCTCGATAAATGGTGGCGGCCGGACCACCTGGCCACCCTGATCTTCTGGGACTTTCTCGCGGGCTACGGCAAGAAGCCCGGCCGGACCTTTTGGCTCGGGCTGATTATCGTTATGGTGGGCACCCTGTTTTTTGACCCGCAGAACTTTGACCCGTCCTTCCTGGGCGGCTGGACCTGGCTGTTGAACGGCAACGTCTGGCGGACCAGGGTGGTGCGCTTCTTTCTGAGTCTGGATGAATTTTTGCCCGGGGTGGACCTGGGGCTGGCCCGGTTGTGGCAGATGTCGAAGATCTCGTACCCGACGCTGTTGTACTATCATTTTCACAAGATCAGCGGCTGGATTCTGGTGCCCATCGGCCTGGCGGCGGTCTTTTCGCAGTTTAGGTGATAAAGGGTTGATACCTGAGTCCCTCTAGGGTCGGGGTCTCCCCGCCCTCGGTAAAAAGGCTAATTACAGGGCGGGGGAACCCCGCCCCTACGACAAAAAGAAAAAGGCTCCAGATGGTCCCGAAGCATCAGTTCACCCTAGCTGACGGCTCGCCCCTCACCCGGCAGGAGAGCTTTGTCCTGCGGCAGGTGGCTGCCGGGGAGATCGCCGACCTGAAGCAACAGTTCGGCGAGGCGGAGGAAGATCGGCGGCTGCGGGCGCGGTTTTTGGAGGAGCTGTTAACCGGGGTGTTGAAGGGGGTGGAGATTCATCGGCGGGGGGTATGGATTCGCAATGCCGTGGTCGAGGAATCGATGGACTTGCAAAATGCCCTAGTGGGCGACAGTGTTGAGTTAGATACGTGTATTTTTAAAGAATCGGTGAGCTTCAGGGACGCCTCCCTCGAATATTTAGATTTAAGCGGCTCGCATTTTTTTGATGAGGTTGATTTTGAGGGAATGAAAGTAGAGAAAAATGTTTTTTTCAGTGAAGCTATATTTGAAGGTCCGGTAGATTTTCGAGCCGCAGCTATTGACGGGTATTTAGTAGCGCAGAAGGCAAAGTTCCTGAGTGAAACTCAGGATGTTATCTTCAGCGGTATGAAAATCGGGCAATCCGCCCGCTTCGATGTGGCTGAATTCCATGGCCCAGTTAATTTTAGTGGCGTTGAAATCCAATGCCAGTTAGGGGCGCAGGATGCACGATTTATAAGCAAAGAACAGATAGCAATTTTTAACGGCATAATCGTAGGGCAAGACGCTCGCTTTGATGGGGCTGAATTTAATGGTCCGGTGAATTTTATCGGTGCCGAAATTAAGGGACAATTCGGCGCAGCGGGAACAAAATTTCTGAGTGATAAACAGGAAGTAACCTTCAACAGCATATCAGTAAATAACGCCTTTTTCGATGATGCTGAATTCCGCGGTCCAGTAGATTTTGTCGCTGCCAACGTTAATGGTCACTTAAAGGTAGTGAGGGCAAAGTTTTTGGCCAAAGAATTAGAGGCCAACTTCAGCGCTATTCAAGTAGATCAAGATGCAGACTTCGATTTGGCCGAATTCCACGGCCCTGCCTCTTTTTATGGTGCCAATATTAAGGGAAATTTCGGGGCCGATGGGGCTATATTTTTATCCCAAAACCATAAAGCTGTCTTCACGAGAATGCAGGTAGGCCAGGACGCCTTCTTTAAGGGCTGTGATTTCCATGGGCTGGTGAGTTTTGTCAAAGTGAAAATTGGCGGAGATCTGCACCTGGAGCCCCTGCTGAAAATCGGCCAGGAGCTGGCCACCACCTTCCGCAGCGACGTAAACTTTCACGGCGCCGACATCGGCGGGGAGTTGCTGGCGGATAAGGCCCAGTTTTTGGGGCATATCAGCGATTTCGAGGCCGTTAAGGTGGGGCGCAGTTTCCACGCCAGCGGCGCCCTCTTTGGCGGCTCGGTGTATTTCGGTGAAATGCAGGTAAATAACAACTTCTATGTCAATCCTTTCGGCAGAATGAAGTCATTTAAGACCCTGTTTAAAGGCGCGGCCAATTTCTCCGATCTCGAAGTGCACGGAGTCTTCAACGCCGATAAGGCCATTTTTAAGAGCGAAAGCACGATTTTCTCCGGCCTCAAGGTGGGCCAGGCCGCCTTCTTCAACGGGACGATTTTCTTCGGCGGGCTGGTTTTGAAGGAAGGGCAGCTAACCGATTTGGTAATCCGCGGTCTGCACCGGCTGTCGAAGGGCGGCTTGCCGCTGGCTGAAATCGTCCTGAACCGCACCCGGATCGCCCATAGATTGACGATTGAAGATGTCGAGGTCAAGAGATTCAATGCCAGGAATCTGGAGGTCAAGGGGCCGACGGAGCTGAGCAGATTATTCATCCGGGAAGAGGCGGACCTGCGGGACGCGGCCCTGCACCACTTGCAGATCGTTGAGATTGATTGGCCCGAGCCGCAGGATGGCAAGGAAAAGGTCTTTCTGGACGGGCTGGCCTACGAGAGCATCACTACCAGGAAGGAGCCGGATAAGCGGGAAGATTGGCCGAAGCTGTTGGCCTGGTTGGGAGTGGGCCGCTTCAATACGCAGAATTACCAGCAGCTCGACGGCTTTTTTCAGCGCGGCGGCTTCCGGAAATGGGCCGACAAGGTTGGTATCGCCGGCAAGCGCAGGGAACTGGGGAAGATGAAGTGGTGGCACCCGGCCAACTGGCTCACCCGGTTCTTTTGGGGCCTGCTGGCGGGCTATGGCCGCAAACCGGGGCGCACCCTTTGGATCAGTCTGGGCTTGATTATCTTGGGCGCCTTGCTCCTGGATCCGGTGAAGGTGCTGGCGCCTGAATTTCTAAATAATCTGGCCGGATACCAGGATAACGTTGCTCATACTATTGCCCTGAGATTGATCGTGAGCTTATACAGTTTTGTCGCGGCGATTCCCGGCTGGGGAAGTCATCTAAGTTTGGCCAGCCCTGAATTTCATCTTTTTGTATTTCTCTGGTTTCAGCGGATTTGCGGCTGGATACTGATCCCTATCGGTCTGGCTGCGGTTTATACCAGGCTAAAATAGAAAATTAGGAGCAACGACATTGAAAGAAGCCATCCTAAAAGTTGTCACCGGGCAGGATTTGACGGAAGCGGAGATGACCCGGGCCATGGAGGTCATCATGGAAGGGTCGGCCACCGAGGCGCAGATCGGCGCCTTCATCACCGCCCTGCGGATAAAGGGCGAGACGGTGGCCGAGATCACCGCGGCGGCCCGGGTGATGCGGAGCAAGGCGACCCGCATCCCCATCCAGGACGGCCTCATCGACCTGGACCGGGACGAAATCAACGTGGACTGGGAGACGGTGGTGGACACCTGCGGCACCGGCGGCGACGCCACGAGCACCTTCAACGTCTCCACCACCACCGCCTTCGTGGTGGCCGGGGCCGGCCTCAAGGTGGCCAAGCACGGCAACCGGGCGGTCTCGTCCCGCTGCGGCTCCGCCGACGTCATCGAGGCGCTGGGGATCAACCTGGCGCTGAGCCCGGACCAGGTGGCCTGGTGCATCCTGGAGGTCGGGATCGGCTTCCTCTTCGCCCCGCAACTTCATGGGGCCATGCGCTACGCCATCGGCCCGCGGCGGGAGATCGGCATCCGCACCATTTTCAACATCCTGGGGCCGCTGACCAACCCGGCCAGCGCCAACGTCCAGGTGCTGGGGGTCTACGACGCCCGGCTCACCGAGCCCCTGGCCCAGGTATTGGGGAATCTGGGCGGCAAGAGCGCCTTTGTGGTCTACGGCGAGGGCTCCTTTGACGAAATCAGCATCGTCGGCCCCACCCGGGTGAGCCAGCTTAAAGATGGCAAGGTGAACACCTATAGCATCGCCCCGGAGGATTTCGGCCTGAAACGGGCCAGCCTGAATGATATCAAGGGCGGCGACGTCTTTGAGAATGCCCGGATCGTGCGCGGCGTGCTGGAAGGGGAGGGGGGGCCTCGGGAGGACATGGTGGCCCTGAACGCCGCCGCGGCCTTCATCGCCGCCGGCCTGAGCCCGGATTTTGCCCACGGCATTAAATTGGCCCGGAAGACCATCCAGAGCGGCAAGGCCTTGCAGAAACTGAATGACCTGATCGCCAAAAGCAAGAGCTTTGAGAAGTGAGCAGTAAGCAGTAAGCGGTTAGCAGTTAGCCCTGATGGAGTAATTTTATGGACTTCTTAGCAACCATTGTCGGCCTGAAGATGGCGGACAACCTCCGTTTGGATCGGGCGGGGGTGAAGGAAGAATTCGAGGCCGCCATCGCCAGGCGCCCAGCGCCGCTCAGTTTGAAAGCTGCCCTGGACGGCGGCCTCGGGACCGCCATCATTGCCGAGGTCAAGCTGGCTTCCCCCAGTAAGGGCGACCTGGGTCTGGACTGGGACCCTGTGGAGCTGGCCGAAATCTATCAGGATAACGGGGCGGCGGCCATCTCGGTGCTCACCGAAGTCGCCTTTTTTAAAGGCGATCCCGATTTCATCCGGCGCATGCGGCCGGTGATCCGGCTGCCCATCCTGCGCAAGGATTTTATCCTGGAGGAGATCCAGATTTTGGAAAGCGCCGCCCTGGGGGCCGACGCCCTGCTGCTCATCGTCAATCTGCTCAGGCCGGAGGAACTGCGGGCTTTGCTGTCCTTGACCCACTCCCTGGGTCTGGAGGCCCTGGTGGAGGTGCACACCGGGATAGAAATGGGCCTCGCCCTGGAGGCGGGAGCCCGGGTGATCGGCATCAATTCCCGGAATCTCCACACCTTCGAGATGTTTCCGGACCGGGCCCTGGAGCTGGCGCCCCTGGCGCCGCCGGGGGTGACCCTGGTGGCCGCCTCGGGGATCAAGTCCCGGGCCGACGTGGAGCGATACGAGGCCGCGGGGATTCGGGGTTTTCTCATCGGGGAAACGCTGGTGACCCAGGCGGACCCGGGAAAGAAGCTAAGGGAGTTTTTGGAAAAATAATATTGCACTGTGGCTAGACAATTGGCCTATGGTCAGAAATAGGCCCAAAGACGGCGGGCACGGCCCGCCCTATATGGCTTTGGATGGGGATTTTATAGGGCGGCCTGTGGCCGCCGATTATCGATGCTATGCCAAACTATATACGGTTTTATTCGGGGACCACTTGGTTTTTCACAATAGTTACTCATCGGCGAATTCCATTTTTGATCACCGACTCTGCCCGGAGTTGCTTACGTGAAGCTATAATTTATTGCCGGGAGCTTTACCCATTCACCATAAAAGGCTGGGTCTTGCTTCCTGACCATATTCATTGCATTTGGGATTTGGCGGATGATGATTTAAATTATTCGCGGCGCTGGAGTATTATAAAGCGAAAATTGACCCAAAATTTTGGTAATGGTAAAGATAGAAGTCCACGCTTCTGGCAAAAGCGTTTCTGGGCTCATCTTATTAATGATGAGAAAGACTACGAGAATCACATGAACTATATCCATTACAATCCGGTGAAGCATGGTTTAGTTGAAAGAGCCAGGGATTGGTCTTGGACCAGCCTGCATCGTTTAATGGAAGAGGGGAAGTACCCTGCCAATTGGGGAGAACAGGTGGAGATTCCCGAAGGAATCGGCTACGAATAAAGCTAAAATGCGGCGGGCACGGCCCGCCCTATAAACTGGTGACCCAGGCCGACCCTGGGGCGAAGCTAAAAGAATTTATCGGAGTTGAATAATAGGGCGACCCAGCGGGTCGCCCCTACGCACCGGCGAGGCGCCGGTGTCACATGCTAAACGCCATGATTCGAATCAAGATATGCGGCATCACCAATCTGGAAGATGCGCTGCTGGCGGCGGACCTGGGGGCCAATGCCCTGGGGTTTATCTTTTATGCCAAAAGTCCCCGGTGCGTGGCGGCGGAGGCGGCCCGGGAGATCATTGCGCAACTGCCCCCATTCGTGGTGAGCGTCGGGGTCTTTGTCAATGAGGAGGCCGCGGTGGTGCGGGACCTGGCCGCCCGGCTGGGTCTGGACTGGGTCCAGGTGCACGGCAGCGAGACGCCGGAGTATTGCCGCGGCCTGGGACGCCGGGTGCTGAAGGGTTTCCGCATCCAGGACGGTAAATCATTAAAGGATTTGCAGACTTACCGCGGTGCGGTGCAGGCCTTTCTCCTGGACACTTACAAGAAAGGGCAAACCGGCGGCACCGGGGCAACCTTTGACTGGGACCTGGCCCGCCAGGCGCAGGGTTACGGCCCCATCGTCCTGGCCGGCGGCTTGACCGCGGCCAATGTGGCTCAGGCCATAAAGACCGCGCAGCCTCAGGCAGTGGACGTGGCCAGCGGCGTGGAAGCCGCCCCGGGGAAGAAAGACCCGGAGAAGTTGAGGGCATTTTTTAGAGCAGTAGCCAGTAGTCAGTAGCCAGTAGTCAGTAAAAAACGCAAAACTAAAAACTAAAAACTAAAAACTCGAAACTCGAAACTCGAAACTGAAAGCTGACCGCTGAAAGCTGACAGCTTTCCATAAGGAGGAGCATCTTGTTACCTGACAAACATGGCAGGTATGGGCGGTATGGGGGTCGGTTTGTCCCGGAGACCTTGATACCGGCCCTGTTGGAGTTGGAGGAGGCCTATCGCCGGATCAGCCGCGAGCGGGAATTCAAAGAGGAGTTGGCCTGGTATCTGAAAGACTATGTGGGTCGGCCCACCCCCCTCTATTTTGCCCGGCATCTGACGGCGGCCCTGGGGGGCCCGCAGATTTATATCAAGCGGGAAGATTTGGCCCACACCGGGGCCCACAAGATCAACAACACCCTGGGCCAGGGGTTGTTGGCCCGGCGCATGGGCAAAAAGCGGCTCATCGCCGAGACCGGCGCCGGCCAGCACGGGGTGGCCACTGCCACGGTGGCGGCCCTGCTGGGGATGGAATGCGACATCTATATGGGCACCGAGGACATCCGGCGCCAGCGCCTCAACGTGATCCGCATGCGTCTGTTGGGCTCTAAGGTGATCCCGGTGGAATCCGGCAGCCGGACGTTAAAAGACGCCATGAACGAGACTATCCGGGATTGGGTCACCAACGTGCGCCACACCCATTATATCATTGGCTCCGTGGCCGGGCCGCATCCCTACCCCATGATCGTCCGGGACTTTCAGGCGGTCATCGGCAAAGAGGCCAGGGCGCAGATACGAAAAATTACCGGCCGCCTGCCCCAATGCCTGGTGGCCTGCGTCGGCGGCGGCAGCAACGCCATGGGTCTGTTTCATCCCTTCCTCAACGACCCGGTGCGCTTCGTGGGGGTGGAGGCCGCCGGGCACGGCCTGGCCAGCGGCCATCACTCCGCCACCCTGGTGGCCGGGACCGTTGGGGTGCTCCACGGCTCCTTCAGTTACCTCCTGCAAGACCCCTGGGGCAACATCCAGGAGGCTCATTCCCTGGCCCCGGGGCTGGATTACCCCGGGGTCGGCCCGGAACACTCGTATTTCAAGGACACGGGACGGGCGGAATACGTGGCGGTGAGCGACGCCGAGGCCCTGGAAGGCTTTAAGCTGCTCTCCCGCACCGAAGGCATCCTGCCGGCCCTGGAAAGCGCCCACGCCGTGGCTTATTTGCAAAAACTGGCGCCCGAATATGGCAAGGACGACATGATCATCGTCAATCTCTCCGGCCGGGGCGACAAGGACATGGACGCGGTGGCCGAAGCCCTGGAGGTGTCCGGTGACTAGGATCGATCAAGTGTTCAAGCGGCTCAAGGCCAAAAGGGAGAAGGCCCTTATTCCCTTCATCACCGCCGGGGACCCGGATTTGGCCACCACCAAGGCCCTGGCCCTGGAAATGGTGGCCAAAGGCGCCGACCTGCTGGAACTGGGCATTCCCTTCTCCGACCCTCTGGCGGACGGTCCCACCATCCAGGCGGCCAGCAACCGGGCGGTGCAGGGCGGAGTGCATCTTGCGGAGGTCCTGAAACTGACGGGGGAGATACGCCGGGAAACGGATATTCCATTGATTTTAATGGGTTATTATAATCCCATTTGGCAATATGGCCTCGAGCGCACCGCTCGGGAGGCTGCGGTGCTGGGAGTGGACGGCTTCATAATCCCGGACCTGCCGCCGGAGGAGGCCGGGCCCTGGCGGGTGGCCGCGGCCAAGGCCGGGGTGGCCGCCATCTTCCTGGCCGCGCCCACCAGCGGCGCCGAACGCATCAAACACCTGGGCCGGCTCACCAGGGGGTTTTTGTATTATGTTTCGGTGACCGGGATTACCGGGGCCCGGATGGAGCTGCCGCCGGATTTGGTCACGGCGCTGAAAGAAGTGCGCCGTTTGGTGAAATGTCCCCTGGCTGTGGGCTTCGGCATCTCCACCCCGGAGCAGGTCAGGTGGCTGGCCCCTTACGTGGATGGCATCGTGGTGGGCAGCGCCATCGTCCAGAGGGTGGCCAGGCTGAAAGGGCAGGAATTAATCAGAGAAGTGGGTGACTTTGTTGCCGCCCTGAAGGCGCCCTTGCGGGCGAGATGAAAGTGGTTGGGGGGAGGGCCAGGGAGTTGAACTCCCTGCCCTCCCCCCAAGCCCCCCTCCCAACCCACATAAGAAAGCCAGGGAAGGCGGGACCTTC
>JAPLJC010000209.1 GCA_026388765.1 Deltaproteobacteria bacterium | reverse complement strand
TCCTTCAAAAAACCATTTTTTATAGGAGGTGACGTTTCCTGTCGGCCCCCCTCACACCAACCCTCTCCCCCCGCAATGGGGGGAGAGGGAGTATTACCGGAGTTCCCTTTTTCTCCCCTCTCCCCCGATGGGGGAGAGGGTTAGGGTGAGGGGGAATTAAGCCACTTATCCGCGGCCGTCAATGAATATATTAGCAAATTTATGAAATCAGGCACCTAATGGCAGGTGCTGCAAGATCCGGAAGAGCAACTGCCGCAGGCCGCGCCGCTCTTGGGGTTTGAGGTCGCCGTCATCTTCATGCCCACCTTGGCGTTGCAGGTGCTCATCAATTTTTCTACCCTTTTCTGCCCGCAATGGGGACACTCCACGTCCGGATCGCTCCCGAAAACCAGCTTCTCGAAATTCTGATCGCAAGCCTGACAATGAAACTCAAAAATCGGCATACTGCCTCTCCTTTACAAAAAAATATGGAAAAGGGGCGAGGAGTCTAAATCCCCGGCCCCTCGAAATTCTTTCTATTGATAATAATAACAAATTCTTGCCCGGCAAGCCAGCCTATTTCTTTGCCACCCGCACCAGGGCGCCTTCGGGGACGAGCTTGAGGCAGCAGGGATCGCCGTAAAGACGGCCCACCAGGTTGACGGGGCTGGCCGGACGGATCTCCCCCGGGACGCTGGCGGGAGTGAGGCCGAAAAACAGGCAGAAGGCCCGGCCCGTGGGCCAGTAGCCCAGGTCGCCCACCTGCACCACCGGCGTGGCGGTGTCATCCAGGTCGGCCACGACATGGGGCACGGGGAAATAGATTTCATCGCCCCAGAGCTGGGCGGCGCCGGTGATGGGCAAGGCCTCGGCCAGGGCCTGGGCGGTGTGGGAATCGTTCAAAAGGCCTTCCAGCTTCAGGTCGTGGGCCGTAATCACGATTTCAGTGGGCATCGTCATCCTCCATCTCTTCGATAACCAGGGCGGCCAGCAGGGGCAGCAGCAGCTCATGGTGGCCGGTCAAGGCATAGCCCCGGCCCGCCCCGGCGGTGGGGCGGCGGACCACGTTGGTCAGGGGCCGGTAGTGTTGCATAAAATCGAGATTTACCGTGGTCAGCGGCGCCACCTCATGGCCCAGGTTGCGGGCCAGGGTGAGGGCCTTCAGGAAGACCTCCGGCATGATCACGGCGGAACCCAGGTTCAGATAGACCCCCTCCGACAGCCGGCTCACCAGGGCGGCGAACAGGCGAAAATCCAGGTGGGTCGTCGCCCCCAGGGCCTCCGGGTTCACCGACGGGTGGAGGTGGATGATGTCCGTGCCCACTGCCACGTGCACCGTCAGGGGCAGTTCCAATTCGGCGGCCACGCTCAACAGGCTCAGCCCCTTAAACGGGAAGCCGGATTCCAGCAAGCGCCGGCCCACCGCCTCGCCCAGGCCCAGGCCCTGCTCGGCCCCCCAGGAGATGGCGGCGTTAAGAAACTCTGCGGTTTCCCGGGCCATGCCGAACTGGCCGCACCCCAGGACCTGGTCTACGTCCTCGGAGGTCCGGCCCACCATGGCGATTTCGGCGTCGTGGACGATGCCGGCGCCGTTGACAGCCAGCCCGGTGATGAGATTCCGGCGCATCAGGTCGATGAGGATCGGGTTCAGTCCCACCTTGATGGGATGGGCTCCCATGCCCAGGAGGACCTGGCGGCCGTTTTTCCGGGCTGCCACCCAGGCCGCGGCCACTTCCCGCAAGGTCTCAGCCGCCAGAATACTGGGGAGGCGCTCCACAAAATCCCGGAAACTGCCCCCCCGCTCCCAGGGGCGGGCGAAGTCCCGGCGGCTCACCTTGGAAGGGCGTTCCTGCAAACTGTAAGTCTCGATGCCGGAAAGGTCCAGGGGTTCGATCTTTTTCATCCGCTTCCCGTATGCCCCGTAGTGGTGGCCGCAAGCTCTAACCTGTAAATCAAAATCCCCCTAAATCCCCCTTTGCTAAAGGGGGACTTTAAAACCCCCCTTTGAAAAAGGGGGGCAGGGGGGATTTTCGTCCCCTGCGGCTGACCGCTAGCGGCCATGAACGTTTAGCCTGTGCTGCCCTAGGGCACAGCCCACCGTGTCCCTACGATTCCATATCAGGGCCAACCTGCGGGACCTGCCTATCCTTCCAAAATCAGGCCTCGCTAAATTTTTCCGGGTACAGGATAAAATCCACCAGGTCACAGAGCACGTGGCCGATGGTGATATGGACCTCCTGAATCCGGGGAGTGTTCCGGGAAGGCACCACCAGGGCCAACTCCGCCGCGGCCGCCACCGGGCCGCCGTCCCGGCCGCTCAGGGCCATGGTTCCCAATCCCAGTTCCCGGGCCACCTTCAACCCCTCCACCACGTTGGGGGAGTTGCCGCTGGTGCTGATCCCCCAGGCCAGGTCCCCGGGGCGCCCCAGGGCCCGCACCTGTTTGGCGAAGATTTGGAGAAAGTCGTAGTCGTTCCCCACCGCGGTGAGGATCGAGGTGTCGGTGGTGAGGGCCATGGCCGCCAGGGGCGGGCGCTCCACCTGGAAGCGGTTGACGAATTCCGCCGCCAGGTGTTGGGCGTCGGCGGCTGATCCGCCGTTCCCGAAGAGGAGGATCTTGCCGCCGGCCTGAAATACCCCGGCCAGCCTCCGGGCCGCGGCCACCACCGCCTCGCCTTGCTCAGCGGCGACGCGTTGTTTGAGGCTGACGGATTCAGCCATGGCCCCTTGAAAACGCTCCAGCAAACTCATGCGGGCTCCTTGATTACTGTAGCCGCTGGCGGTAGCCTGCGCCCTTTCTTAGACCTCGATAATATCCCGGGCGACCCAGCGGGTCGCCCCTATGCCTGTCATGGTGGGGCGGGCCCTTGTGGGGCGGGCGTCCCCGCCCGCCAATCATTGATAGGCGGCCAGGGACAGCCGCCCCACCAGCCCTCATCCCAACAGCCGCAGATAACGCACCGGGCTGAAGGACAAAGCCTCCATCAGTTCCACCAGTTGCCGGGCCAGGGCTTCGGCCTTGGGGTCTTTGGCCGCCCGGGCTGCCACTTCCGGGAAGTGCTCCTTCATCAGGTTGAACATGAAATCCTGGGCTTCGGCCAGATCCAGGGTGATAGGCATGCGGATGACCAGATCACGAAACTGGCGCAACCTGGTGACGTTGCCGACCTGGAAGTCGGCGGCCAGGTCCTGCAAGTGCTGCCGCAGGATGCGCCCCAAAATCCTGGCCCCTTCCCCGGATTCCAGCTTCAGGCCCAGGAAGGCCGCCTCCTGGACCAGCTCCAGGATGTCCTGCGAAGTGGCCACCTGATTCGGCTCCGGCTCCAGGTGGCGCAGGAGCGCCACCAACCGGCGGTTCAGGGTAATTTCGCCCAAGGCCCGATACAGCCGGGGCAGGGGCAAGCCTTCGGCGGCCATGGCCTTGAGGAGGGCCCGGGCATCCTCAAAGTTGTGAGAAATTAAGGACAGGGCGTTATCCTCGTTATCTCGCATCAAATCCTGGAAGAGCCGCAACTTTTCTTCCCGGAAGATGTCATGGTAGCTGTAATAGCTCTCCCCCAGGCGCCGCGCCATCAGGGGAATCAAGTCTTCCGGAGCCTTTTCCAGGACGTGGAAGAATTCACTTTTCAAGGTCTGGTAATCCTCCGGGGCCGGATTGGCCTTGACCTGGGTGCGGTAAAGATAGCTGCCCAGGTAGGCGGTGAAAAAGGCCAGGTCCCTGGTTTCCAGGGTGACCCCGGAAGTGAGGCGCAACCGGCCGGCGGCGAAGAGCAAAGTCCCCTGGGTCCCGTCTTCCAGGTCCTGGGGTTCCGCCCGGTAGTGATAGACGCTGGAGGGGCACAGGCGCTGCCGGTCCTTGAGCCAGGAGATCACCCACTGGTTCGCCACCTTGGGATAATCCACCACCACCGGTTTGATGCGCCGGGAATAGATGGTGCGGCCGTTGCCCTCTTCGGGGACGTTGCTCACCGCTCTTTCCAGGTGGCTCAGAAAGGGCTGCTCCAGGTTCTCGCCGGTAAATTCCTGGCCCAGCTGCAGGGCCCGGGCGGCGTACTTAATCACCTGTAAGGACTCCAGGCCCGAGATATCGGCAAAAAACCAGCCGCAACTGGCGAACATGAGCAGGGTGTGACGCTGCATCTCAAGAAGCTTCAGGGCCGCCACCCAATCGTTCTCCTTGAGGCCGGGGGCCCCCTGCTGGGAGAAAAATTTCTTCAGAGACTTGGAGCCGCGGTCCAGGAGCACCTGGATATAGGCGTTCCGGGCCGACCAGGGGTCTTTTAGGTATTTCTGCCCCTCGGTTTCGAAAATCTGGGCCAGGCGCTCGTTCAAAAAATCCAAGGCCTCCCGCAGCGGGGTGCGCCAGCGCTGGTTCCAGCCCGGCTGGCCGCCGGTGGAGCAACCGCAGTTTTCCTTCCAGCGGCCCACCCCATGGGCGCAGCTCCAGGAACTGCCTTCCCCCTCCGGCCCCAGATAAAGTTCCACCTCCCGGGCCGGGGGGGACATCTCCAGAAAGGCGGCGTAATTGGTGAGCTGAAAGCCCTTCTGGGGCAGCACCAGGGACAGGGCGTGGGCCAGGGCCAGGTC
>JAPLJC010000208.1 GCA_026388765.1 Deltaproteobacteria bacterium | reverse complement strand
TAAGGAGGAAACTACACGTAACTATCTGGGGATACGAGAGAAAAAGGTGGGGTTTTGCTTTTGCAAGGATTGCGGTCTAAGGCTTGATTATGACCATGGAGTCGGTAGGCCTACCCCACGCGAAGCGTTTAGTTCATGGTTATCATAACTGCATTTCAGATCATGGCGTTTTTTTAAATTTTGCACTCAATGTCGGATTTAATCCGATCTCGGTTTGATGGTTGGCAGCTCAAATTTTGGTCATCACAAATTAAGTAAACAAGGGAGATTCATTTTTTAGGTGAATATATAGGTGAATATTCACCTCGCAATTCAGACTAATTTGCACTAGTCGCAGCACAATAGCACAAAGGCTAAGTAGTTGAAAGAAATAAAAAGAGGCAACTTAGCATTACTCCTGCTAAGTCGCCTCTTTCGCATTTTGAGTCCTCTGCGTCTACCAATTCCACCACTCCGGCGACAGAGATCTTTTAGCTTCCTTCCCCGTCCTTTGGCAAGGGGGCAGTGGAAAAAACCTGGGCCGCTTGGCGCGGTTGGTAGGGTGGGTCCCCCTATCCTCCCGCCCTGCGGCGGCCGGGGATAGCCAACTTGGCAGGCAAAAAAAAGCGGCGGAAACTCCTGCTTCCGCCGCCTTGGCCGGGCGCCCAAGGCGCCATGGACTGAAGCGCCGCCCCACCGTGACGCCTCTATCAGTAATCCGATTATTCCAGGGTATCGGGGCCAAGCCGTTAACGGCCGGGCCGGGAAACCGGAATCTCCCGGGGGGCCGAGGGGGTAAAAGGCGCTGTTTCCCCGGGTCCGCCGCCCTTGATACTCCGGGCTTCTTTCAGCAGTTTTCTTTGATACATGAGATAACGGGCCTGCTGGACTGGGTTGAGCAAGGCATCCTCTTCCGCACCCTGCCGCGCCTGCAGCTCCTGCATCGCCTTTTGCTTCTGCTTGACGTTGGTCAAAATCGCCCTTATTTCCGGCTCCGACGGCGAGGGCTGCTCCATGAGCTGCTCCAGCCGCCGGTATTCGACCATGCTATCCCGGATCAATTGCTGCCTGACGGGCTTGTAGCGCTGCTCGATTTGCAGGAGCTGGTCCACGGTCTGTTGGTTCACTCCCAGGGCCGGCCCCATTTGGGTCCGTTTGATCTCCTGGAATTGAGCCTGGAAGCCCCCGCCCCTGCCGCTGCCGGGTTGGACCTGGGGTTGGACCTGGGGTTGGCCCATGGGTGGTTGTCCCATGGGTTGGGCCAGGGCCCAGGTGGCCGAGGCCAGGCCGGCCAGGATCAGGCCGAGGAAATGGCGGAGTACCTTGTTAGACATGATCCATCCTTTTCATGCTGACTTAACTTTTTCAGAAAAGCTTCCCTTTCCTGCGTGGTCATCCCGGCCAGGGTCGAATCCAGGTCGTCCAGGTCCTCTTCAGGGAACGCCTCGTCACCGCTGTTCCTGGCGACATTGACAAAATTTTGGGATTCCCCGAGTTCGGCCGGGGCCTGGGGTGCGGCCGCCAGCTTCCGCGCCGGAGTGGCGCTTTCCTGTTTGGCTATTGCGGCCGGTGGCGCCGTAACGGCTGGGGCCGCGCTCTTGGCCACTTGCGGCGGCGGGGTCAGCCCGGGCCGCTCCGGGTTCAGGTAACCCACCGCCACCCAGAGGAGCAGCGCCGCCAGGGCCGGGGCCCCCACCAGGTAGGGAATCCGGCCCCACCAGACGGAACGGGCCGGGGCCATTTGCCCTGCCTGGGCGGCCCGCACCAGCTTCAGGTGCATTTCCCGGGAAAAGTCGGTCCAAAACTCCGGACCCGGATCACCCTTCGGGGCCGAGGCGATGGCTTCCACCACTTCCCGCAGGGCCGCCTGCTCGGCACGGCAGGCGGGGCAACGGTCCAGATGGGCCTTGAGCCTTCCTTTCCAAAAGGCAGGCAGGTCACCCTCGGGGTACTCTGGTAGCCACCGCTGGAGAAGTGCGCATTGCCACTTCATCTTCTTCCTCGCTCTTCATATTTTTCTTCAAGGTCTTCAAGGCCTGGCAGTAGTTCACCCGGGCCGCCCCCGGGGTCCCTCCCAGGACCTCGCTGATTTCCTGGTAAGAGAGGCCCTGTTCCACCTTTAGGGTGAGCACCGCCTGCTGTTTGGGGGGAAGCTTTTCCAGAGCGGCATACACCCGCCGGCGCTCATCCTGGGTTACCAATTCCTCTTCCGGGGAATCACCCTCCCCCACCAACACCACCTCATCACAATTCACCGGATCCCCAAACTTTTTCCGGTTTTTCAGAAAATTGTAGCATTGGTTAATGGCAATCCGGAACAGCCAGGTGCGGAACTGAGCATCTTGGCGAAAGCTCCGGATATGGATAAAGGCCTGCATAAAGGCCTGCTGCGCCAGGTCCTTCGCCTCCTCCGGATCACTCACCATCCGGCACGCCAGGCCGTAAATCTCCCGCTGATACTTCTTCACCAATTCTTCGAAAGCCGGGAGGTCGCCATTTTGAGCCTGGGCCACGAGCTGTGCGTCAGTCATGAGATCTCGTTTCACCGGCTTTCATTAATTTAGACCCGCCAGCCTTGAGAATGTTAAATGAACACTTGCTGAATTGTCTGCAACCATTTTCAAATCTGGTTTTCATCGGTCATCTTTCATCTTAAATATGGTAATTTTTCTTGTCGGCCTCCCTCACCCCTCCCTCTCCCCCAATGGGGGAGAGGGTTAGGGTGAGGGGGAATTAATCACTTTCTCCCTGCCGTTAATCAATATGTTACCGGATTTATGAGCCGCTGTACTAAGAATGTCGCACGCCAGGAAGCGACTACCCCGGTATTTGGTCTTTGCTTTGGCTAACTGCTGAAAGCTGACTGCTGACAGCTATTTATTATTATCCCCTATCTAACCGTGGGGCTCAACTTTATTATGCCGCCCCCTGCCTTCTGGCTTTCTCCTGGCGCCTCTCCGACAGGCCAGTGGCGAACGGCAGGGCCAACACCGCGGTACCCAAGGCAGCCACCCCCGGCCAGCCGGCCAGGCCATAGGCATAGCCGCTCAATGTGATACCCGCCGCGCCTCCCAGGTAATAGGCCAGGACATAGAGGGAATTGGCCCGGCCCCGGCTGGAGGTGAGCTTGCGGTTCAAAGATCCGGCCGCCGCTGCGTGGATGGCGAAAAACCCGGCGCACACCAAGGCCAGGGCCGCCAGGATAGCCACCAGGGATTTGATCAGGGTCAGGGCCAGGGCCAGAGCAAAGACCAGAGAGCCCAAGACCATGGTGCCGCCGTTGCCGATGCGATTGCTCAGGTTCCCGGCCACCGGACCGATAAAGACCCCGATGAGGTAGGAGAGATAAAGTAGCGACTGTCTTTTCTGTCAAGCTGCCAGATGCAGCTGAGGGTTCCAGTAAGTACGATTTTTGAGCATGGCATTAAGTATCACCAGGAGTTTGCGCATACAGGCGGTGAGGGCCACCTTAGGCGGTTTACCTGCCAGG
>JAPLJC010000248.1 GCA_026388765.1 Deltaproteobacteria bacterium | reverse complement strand
GCGGAATTCTGTTACCGCTTCAACCGGCGCTTTTGGGAACCGCAAATGTTTAACCGTATGCTTCATGCTTGCCTGAATACCTCGGGCATTACATTCTCGGAGCTAAGGCAATAAGCGTTAATTGATTTTTCACACAATCTTATGCTATCATACCTCATTTGAGACAATTTGGCTGCAAAGAGAGGAAGCGGTGTTTGATGCTCTCCTCTACCACCATGCAGACCACCTGGGGTGGCGTGGTCGCTCACTCGATAGGGGTTGCACATGATATTGAGGAGATACTGACCATGGCTCAGAAACGACTCAGCGGCATGCTAGCGGCTGTTTTTCTGGCAGTGTTAATGCTTGTGGCTTCTGAGGCTGGAGCCAAGCCCACCACCGCGGCGCAGGCCCAAACCTTGGTCCTGAACTGGCTGGGCTTAGAAGCCCAGCCCATGGGTTCGCCCCTGGGGGGGCAGATCAAGCAAGTCCAAACCTTTACCGATGCCTCCGGTTCGCCGACCTATTATGTCGTTTATCTGAACCCCGCCGGCCTGGTCTTTCTGCCGGCCGACGACCTGGTGGAGCCCATCATCGGCTTCGTCAGCGCCGCGATCTCTTACGACCCCTCCCCCGCCAATCCCCTGGGGGCCCTGGTGAGCCGGGACATCCCGGGCCGGGTACTCCAGGCCCGGCAGGTAGAGGCTCAGGACCAGGCAGCTAAGGCCCCCCTGGCCCCCGAAAGCCCCCAGGCCAAGGCCCAAAGCAAGTGGGCCTGGTTGGTCAATTCCGTCCAGAGCCGGGCGCCTTCAATGCAAGAAAGTCCGCCCGCCTCTATCTCCGATGTGCGGGTGGCCCCCCTGGTGCAAAGCTATTGGTGGCAAAGTACGGTGGGTAATGGCACGATGGCCGTCTTCAATTACTACACACCTCCTTTTAAGGCGGGCGACCCCAACAACTATCTTTGCGGCTGTATAGCCACCGCCATGGGTCAGTTGATGCGCTACCATCAGTATCCCACCAATGGGGTGGGGGCGCGCACCTTAACCATTAGGGTGGATTGGGTGGAACGGCCCGCCCAGCTCCTGGGCGGTAACGGTACCGGGGGGCCGTACGACTGGGGCAATATGCTCCTGTTCCCAGATTCTGGGATTAATTTGACCCAGCAGAAGGCCATCGGCTCCCTCGCCTTCGACGCTGGTGTTTCTGTCAACATGAACTATAGATCCGATGGGATATCAACCTCTGACTGCTATAATGTACCCTGGGCCTTAATGAATGTGTTCCAATACAGCAACGCCAAATATAGTTATAATAATGGCAACAACATCCCGCTGACCAATCTCTATGCCATGATTAACCCCAACCTGGACAGCCAGTTGCCGGTGATACTGGGGATCAATCAGAGCGGCAACTACGGCCACGCCATTCTGGCCGACGGCTATGGCTACGACACCGCGACCATGTATCACCACCTGAAAATGGGCTGGCCGGAAACCTCTCAGGATGTCTGGTACAATCTGCCGAATTTTACTACCAGCCGACGTTCGTACGATACGGTCCATACCTGTGTTTACAACGTCTTTAAAGACGGCACGGGGGAGATTATCAGCGGCCGGGTGACCACCGCCGCCGGCATTCCCATCGTCGGAGCCGCGATCAGCGCCAGCGGCGGCTTTGTCGCCACCACCAATGCCAACGGCATTTACGCCTTGGCCAAGGTGCCCTCCAACACCATCTACACCGTCAGTGTCAGCAAAAGCGGGTATAGCTTCTCTGCTAAACAGGTGACCACGGGCCTCAGCACGGATAATAGCACCACCACCGGTAACGTCTGGGGGGTGGATTTTAAGGGCTTTTTGCGTGGCGGGGCAGGCGCGATTCAGTTACTTTTGCTGGATTGAACCCCGGGGGGGCCGGCCCCGCTGAGACCGCAAGACAGAGGGCCGGGTCCAACCCCGGCCTTTTTCATAAGCAAAATTACTCCGTTTACCATAGTTCGGCTTCTCAAATGTTAATGCACGCCTTTGCCAAAATGGTGGGAACATTTTGCACCGCATTTGATAGGGCAAAAGTGTCATTAACTGCTATTTAGCAACGCTTCTGGAGAAAATAGAATCTTGCGATATTAAATTCATATCTTGGATTCAACTGATTTATAAACTTTCGGGAAAAATTTAATGAAATGATTATCCACTGACTCTATAAAGGGGGTTGGTAGGAGAGTTTGCGGGCAGGGCGGGGGACACGCGTCCCCCGGCCCTCACCTCAAGGTTTGACCTCTCGATATCCGGCTGCGGTGATGGTGGCGAAGTGGAAGGGCGAGCCCACCTCTTCCTTGGCCGCGGCCATTTTCTCCAGGAAATCACGGCTCAGGCGCAATAATTCCTGAAGGCTCGCCCCTTGGTTCAGGGCCTTAAACAGGCGCATCTCCATCCCCAGGTTCCGGGGCATGACCACCAAATTAGTCGTGGGAATAAGCCGCAGGGGCAATTCGTTTTCTTCGCTGCCCAACAGCAAGAGGGAAAAACCCGGCGGCGGTTGGTCCGGGGAGTAGCCCGCCAGGATGAAGTAGAGGCGCCGGAAGCCCTCCGGTTCGGGTCCGTGGCGCGCCAGATGCCGCTCGTAGCCCTCGGAGAGAAAGCCCAGGGCGAAGTCAGCCATGTCTTCCAGGTGATCGAGGCCCCGGCGGGCGCCGATCTCCCGTTGCAAGGCCCGGGACAGGGCGACACTCACCCCGGCTCCGCCGCTCAGGATGGCGGCCTGAGCCCCCAGGGGCAGCAGCTTCTTGATGGAGAAATACTCCGCCCTTCCTTCGGCATCGAAACGGCTGGCCCGGCTGTCCGTGGCCAAAACGATGCCATGCTCATTGAAGCCCGCCAGGGCCTGGGTCATGGTTGCTCCGGTGAGTAGTAAGCAGTAAGCAGTGAGCAGAAAGTGCGAACGAGAATCAAGGCTGGCCCCCAGGTCTTTGAATTTAAGTCCCCCTTTCCTAAAGGGGGATTTAGGGGGATTATCAAGCCGTTATAATCCCCCCTGCCCCCCTTTAGAAAAGGGGGGTAAAAATCAACCTCTTGATTACTCTCACAAAAAATTATCCTTTCTTCTTCTCTTCCTGAATCGGGGCCCCTTTGGGGTTGTAGAAAATCCGCAGGCGCGCCGGGGCCAGGGTGAACTCCAACTCCGGCTTGAGCTTCAAGGGGATGGTATCGGGGGTCAGGTCCTGCCAGGCCCGCATCGGCTTCCCCAGCAGATCCTTCAGGTTAGTGAGCTGCACCGGCTGGTCTTCCAGGGTGGGGTTGATCACCGCCAGGACCCGTCCCGGCTGGCGCTCCCGGGATTTGAGGAGCAGCGTCACCGCCTCGCCCTTGGGATTGGCCCGCACCATGGGTCCCTCCTCCAGGAGCACCGGGCAGCCCTGCTTCATCCGGTTGACCCCGGCGATGTAGCTGCTGAGGTCGTAGGTCTTGGCTTCCCAATCCGCCGGCCGGGTGTTAACCACGTTCAGGCCCTTTTTGAAGCCGTATTCATAGCCCATGGGCATCATCAGGCCGGTGGAGAAAATGGCGGCGAACAGGTAGCGCTGGCGGGCCACCTCGGGGCTGCCGCCGCTTTCGGCGGCCAGCCGCTCGGTGTCATGGCTTTCCGGGAAGCTGACCGACGGCGCCAGGCGCCGGAACAGGTGGTATTGCTCCAGGCACCAGTCCGCCTGGAAGTCCCACCACTTGGAGCTATTGTAGAGGAAATCGAAGCCCGACGACGCTATCTGGGAGCATTCATCCAGGCGGCAGCCCAGGGTCTCGGCGAAAAACTGGACCCCAGGTGAATGAGTCCGGGCCTCTTTGATCAGGCGGTTCCATAAGTCTCCGGGGATCTTGTAGGCCGCATCGGCCCTGAATCCCAGAAAACCGAGTTCCAGATATTTGGAGAGCACCGCGCCCCAGTACCGCAACAGGCCCTCGGGGTCCGGAGGCGGCCAGTACTCCAGTTCCGCCAGATCGCCCCACACCGTCACCCGGGTGGCGTCGGCCGGATCGATGGCCCCGGGATGCTTGATGCTCCCCTGCTCATCCTTGGCGTACCACTCGGGATGCTCCACCACCAGGGGGGAATCGATGGCGGTGTGGTTGATCACCAGGTCCATCATTACCTTGAGATTGCGGAGGGCCGCTTCTCGCAAAAAATGGACCAGGGCCGCCTCGGGGTCCTTACCCGGCTGGGGATAAAAGAGAGGGTTGAGGCCGAAGTAGTCCTTGACGGCGTAGAGGCTGCCACTCAGCCCCGGGGTATGGATGGGGTTCAGGAAGATCCAGGTGAAGCCCATCCGGGCGATGCGGTCCAGGTGCTGCTCCCATTTGGGAATGGGCCCCACCAGGGGCGGAAAGAGATTATAAATCAAGGCTGGTTCGGACATGCTTTCCTCGTATTATATTTTTGGTGATTTGAGCATTTATTATTGCCGGGGGGAAAAGGGTAAAGAAATTGTGCGGATGGTCTTTTAGCCTTTTCCCCTTTTACCCCCTTCCCCTTTTACCCCCTCAAGAAGATTACGCCGATACTTATTCAGCCGCTCTGCCAACCTTTCTGGCCCCGGGTCCCGAGCCATCTCCTCCAGGGTCAACGGCAGACGGCGACGCCAGTTGGGGTGCTCCTCCTGGGTGCCCGGGAGATTTTGCTGGTCCGCCCAGCCGAAGACCTCCTCGAGGCGCACCTCCAGGAGCGCCGCCTCGCTCTGGGCCAGGTACTCGAGGACCCCTTCCCGCACCTGGGGCGGGCAGGGCGACCCCGGCTCGGGCCGCGACTCGACCCCGTCCGGCAGCAGGCCCCGGCCTTGCAAGGCTTCCACCAGTTGGAGCCGGTCCCGCTGGCGCTGGGCCGCATCAGCTTCGGCCTGGTGAGGATCGGCATAGAGATTGGCGTCGCGCCGGCAGGCCAGGTCGCGCCCTTGACAGAACCCCGCCAGGGTCGGCAGGTCATGGGTGGTGACCGCGGCCACGGCCCTGGCCGGATAGCTTTCCGGCGGCAAAAAGCCGCCGTCCGGGCGCCGCTCAAAGTAAAAGACCCGGTAGGAGAAGACCCCGAGGCGGTCCAGGTCCCGGCGGACCGGTGGAGATACGGTGCCCAGGTCTTCGCCGATGATCAGGGTGCGGCGGAGCACGCTCTCCAGGGCCAGAATGGCCAGCAGTTCCCGGGCGGGATAATGGACGTACGCCCCTTGGGCGGCCGCCATCCCGGCCGGAATCCACAGCAGGCGGAAAAGGCCCATGACGTGGTCCAGGCGCAGCATGCCGCCTTGCGGGGCATTAGCCCGGATGGTATCGATAAACAATTGATAACCCGACTCACGTAGGGCTTCCGGAATTATCGGCGGAATGCCCCAGTTCTGGCCCTTGGGGCTGAAGGCGTCCGGCGGGGCGCCGATGGCCACGTCCTTGGCAAAAAGGTCCGGGTAAGCCCAGGTGTCGAAGCCCCCGGCGCCGGCCCCCAGGGCCAGGTCCTGATAAAGGGTGAAGGGCAGGCCGCACCGGCGGGCCGCCTCGCTGACCTGCTGTAATTGGTCGGCCGCCAGCCATTGGGCATATTGGTAAAGGCTGGTTTCCAGCCGGTGCTCCCGGACGAAGCCGGCCACCGCGGGCTTGCCGGGATGGTGATACTCCCCGGGCCAACGCCGCCAGTCGCCTTGCTGAAAATGGTGCGCCAGGGCGCAAAACGCCCCGAAGCCTTGCAGGGAATCGCCCTGGTCCCGCAGAAACGCGGCAAACTCCCGGCCGCGCAGGCTCAAGGGGGCCTCAGGCTCCCCGTGGCAGTCCCGGAAGGCTTGGAACAGCAGCTCCAGAACCCGTTGTTTCAGGCCAAAAACCCGGGCATAGGGAATCAGCGGCCCTTCCCGGAGGCAGTCCCGACTGGCCTGAAACTCAGGGCTCGCCACCAGGGCCAGGGCCTCCGGGCACAGTTCCATCTCCGGGACCCGCTCCAGGTCAAGGTAGAGAAAATTATGAAAAAGGCGGCTGGTGGGGGCATAGGGGCTGGGATCGGCCTCGGGCGCAGCAGGCGGGGCGTGCAGAGGATTGACCCCCACAAAGGAGGCACCCAGGGTTGCGGCCCAGTCCATCACCGCCATCAAGTCGCCGAAATCGCCGATGCCCCAGTCGGCTTCGCCCCTTAAGGCGTAAAGCGGCAGATTTAACCCCCAGAGGCGCCGGCCGGCCGCCAGGCAATCCGGGAAATAGGTCTGCTCCGGGGCCACAATCAGGCGGGTCTGCCCCGACTCCGAAAGATTGCCGGCTTCCACCCGCAGGTGCAGGTCATAATAGCCCAGGGGCAGTTCCCTGGGGAGGCAAAGCTCCAGGCGGTGGCGGACCCCGTTTTGCCCCTGGCCTTTGCCTGGGGCGGGCGGCCCGTTTAACTCTTCCTGCCACTCAAATCCCGGGCCGGACTCAGCCGAGACCGACGCCCGAATTTTAACGGGGGAGGGGAGGTCAGCCGACGGCGTCAAGAAATAACCATAAACCTTTCCCGGAGAGGCCGGCGATAGGATGTGCACCGGCTGGAGGAAGCGGCTCCAGGGCCCCAGGCGGCGCCGGGCCAGTTCCTCTCGCCGCCATCCCGGCTCCTGCCAGGGGACACCCATGGCGCTGAGCAAGGCCTTGACCGTCTCTAAAGAGGTGAGGTGGCGGCCGCCGTAGTTGTCGCAGTACTCCGGGGCGATGCCGCACAGGCGGCCCAGGGCTGCGATGTCCGCCGCTGCCGGGTTGTCGGCCATATGATCCCAGTTAAGGTAGGTGGGCTCTGTCCACCATTAAAAATTGCCGCCGCAGGTTTTCCCGTGCAAGTCCTCGTAGGGGCGGTTCTCGAAACGCCCTGTATGCGACTTTCATCTTCGGGGGTGCCCCAAATTGGGCCTAAATGTTTAATCGGCTTCAAGCGACTCGGTATAAAATATATTCAAAGAATCCAAATGTTAAGGGGAGTTTGCCAGTTAAATTGCCGATTATGGCTAGATGGCGAAAATTATGAGGAATTTAAAGCGGAAATTCTGACGGCTCCAACTGCAGCCGCATAAATCACCCCGTCGGCGAGGCTTTCTTTTTGAGCTTTGCCGCGCTGCCCCCCACAAAAACTGCATTTCATTATGCAGATCATGAACTAAACGCTTCGCGTGGGGTAGGCCTACCGACTCCATGGTCATAATCAAGCCTTAGACCGCAATCCTTGCAAAAGCAAAACCCCACCTTTTTCTCTCGTATCCCCAGATAGTTACGTGTAGTTTCCTCCTT
>JAPLJC010000091.1 GCA_026388765.1 Deltaproteobacteria bacterium | reverse complement strand
CTGTAAGCCTGGGTCAGGTTGGGGGCGCTCACCGCCGGGTTCATGCCCCAGACCAGCATCCCTTTAATGGAGCCTTCGTTCATGGCCTCGAACAGGGGAATCCAGGAATAGCCCGAACCCTGATAGCCCTTGCCGATTTTGGGAAGGTAGTCATAGGCGAAGTCGTTCCCCTTCTGGGCCGCCTCCCCCCAGTAGGCCTTGAGCAGGCTAACAAAAAACTTGGGCTTATTAATCCAGAAGCTGGCCTTGGGGGTCTCTTTCTCGAGATAGTCCTTCAGGGTGGGGTGGGCGGCTTCGCTGGGAATGGCCATGTACCCCGGGACCGTGTTGAACAACAGCGCCATGTCGGTGGCGCCCTGGACGTTGTTCTCCCCCCGCAGGGCGTTGATACCGCCGCCGGGGAGCCCCATGTTCCCCAGCAACTGCTGCAAGATCGTATAGCTGCGGATAATCTGGACCCCGGTGGTATGCTGGGTGCCGCCCATGGCGTAGAGCAGGGTCCCGGCCTTACCGGGCTGCCCGGTGGCGCCGAAGGTGGCCGCCAGCTCCAGGAGTTGTTCCTTAGGCACGCCGGTGACCGCGGCCACCATCTCCGGGGTGTACCGGGTGTAAAACTGTTTCATAATCTGAAAAACACACCGGGGATTGGCCAGGGTGGGGTCGGTGACCGGCTTTTTTTCCGCGTCCTGTTCGTAGCTCCAGGTCTCCGGATTATACGCGCGCTTGTCTTTGTCATAACCGGAAAAGAGGCCGTCATTAAAAGTAAAGTCTTTATTCACCACAAAAGCGGCATTGGTATAATTGGCGACATAATCCTTATGAAAGAGATTGTTCTCTAACACATAGTTGATAAGTCCCCCCATCAAGGCGATGTCGGTGCCGGGCCGCAGGCGCGCATACAGGTCGGCCTTGGCCGCGGACCGGGTGAAACGGGGATCCACCACAATGAGCTTGGCCCCCTTTTCCTGGGCCTTGGTGATCCACTTGAAGCTGATGGGATGGTTTTCCGCCGGGTTACAGCCGATGATCATCAGGCAATCGGCGTTGGCCAGATCGTTCCAGTGATTGGTCATGGCGCCCCGTCCGAAAGTGGGCCCCAACGAGGCCACCGTGGACGAGTGTCAGAGCCGTGCCTGCGTTTCCAGATAGACTATTCCCAGGGCGCGACTGAGTTTGGCAATGAGATAACATTCCTCATTGTTCAGGGGTGAGCCGCCAATGGCAGCCAGGGCTTCGGTCCGGTTGACCGTGATCCCTCCGGGGGACTTGGTGATGAAGGCGGCGTCCCGGGTCGCCTTGACCCTTTGGGCCAGGGTCTGCATGGCCCAATCCAGGGGTTTTTCTTCCCAGTGGTCGCTGCCCGCGGCCCGGTAGCGCACCTTCTTCAGGCGCCGGGGGCTGGTGACTACCTCGAAGACCGCCTGGCCTTTGCTGCACAAGGTTCCCTGGTTGATGGGATGATCCGGATCACCCTCCACATCCACCAGTTTGCCGTCCTTGGTGTAGGCCACCAAACCGCAGCCCACCCCGCAAAACGGACAGATGGAGGTGGTGACCGCGGCCTTGGTGATCTTGGCAGGCTTCACCGCACCGGCCCACCCGGTACGCGGTAAGATGACATCCGAGAGGGCCAGGGCAGTGAACCCGCCCCCCAAACCCTTAATAAATGCTCTTCTGGAAATGCCCATACGCTACCTCACCTTTGGGACGTGGGAACGTCAGAAATGGGTGGGAAATTGATAATAATTAAAATAAGTTAAGCAGGTTACAGGTCGCCTTCCGAACATAGTGACCACGTTATGGTATATTTGCACAATTGTCAACATTCTAGAGCAATTTTTTACCTAACCTTATATTTGCTGAGAACTTGACGGCTCCGAGAATTTGAGGTTGACTTGAGCGAAAGAATCGGGATAGTTAATATGAGCTTGAACAGACGGTGCGGTCGTTAGGTATGGATTGCTCAAAGCCGTCACCGGCACTTGGGTGGACGGGAGCTAATGACTGAATTCCACACCCTGAGGAGAACCGAGATGTCCACGGCAAAAGGGCGCGACCAGCACACCCTGCGACTCTGGTTGGGACTGATAGCCAGCCTTTGGCTACTGGCCGGTTGCGCTTTGTGTACCAAGCATCTTTTCCTGTATCGGGAGACCCCCCAGAAGATGCCACCGGCGGAGACGGCATTGCTGATTACCGACCCGAATCTGGCTCAGGCGGCCCTGCCCGGCGTCAATTTCGATCTCGGGGGAGCCCCATGGGCCCCGGAACAGCCATTCTACCAGACGGAGGCCTACCGGCTAGCCATCGAGGATCTGGACGGCCAGAAGGTTTACCAGGGTCAGTGCCTGGACACCACCCCGACCTATGCCGTGGAAGTGCGGCCGGGAAGCCGCCGGATTGCGGGGCGCGCCGACCTTCTCGGTCCAGCGGGACAGGAAAAATTCAATGACTCGGTCCAGGTCAATCTGCAGGCCGGCAAAGTCTATTTGATCAGGCCGGATTGGACCGAGCTGCAGAACAAACACCTGGTCCTAAAAGTGGAAGCTTTGCCCGGGACCTATACCCCCGAGGTGCGGGCCAGGCTCATCGACCGGAGGCGGCAAACCACCAGCAACGCCTCTCTCGACTAAAGATTGGGGCACAGGCGCTGCTCCGCGGCAGGAGCATCCCACAGTGCCAACCGCGGGGCAACCTGCTATTTCACCCGGCCCGGTATTGGCAAAGACTAACTCACTAAATATAAAGGAAGAATAGGTAATGATGCGCAGCTTTGGTTTGGTTATCAGCATCATCTTACTGGCTCTTTGCCTCAGCGCCCCCGGCGCCCTGGCCCAGGAGCAGGTTAGCGTGCCCGTTTTATGTTACCACCGCTTCGGCCCGACGGTGCCCGACAGCATGACCGTGACCACCAAGAATTTTACCGACCAAATGCAGTGGCTCAAGGACAATGGCTACACCGTCATTCCCCTCAAGACCCTGGTAGCCTACCTCAAGGGCGAAGGCCCGGCGCCGGCCGCTAAATCGGTGGTAATCACCGTCGATGACGGCCACAAGACGGTCTTTACCGAGATGCAGCCCGTCGTGAAGAAATTCAATATCCCGGTGACGCTGTTCCTTTATCCTTCGTGCATCTCCAATCCCCATGCGCCCTATGCCATGAGCTGGGAGCAGCTTAAGGCGCTGCAGCAGACCGGTCTGTTCGACATGCAAGGCCACACCTTCTGGCACCCCAACTTCAAGAAAGATAAGAAGAAGATGAAGCCGGAGGAATACACCAAGTCGGTGCAGACCCAGCTGGTCAAGTCTAAAAATGTCCTGGAAAAACGGTTGGGAACCAAGATTGAATTACTGGCCTGGCCCTATGGCATCTATGACGATTACCTGGAAGCCGAGGCCCAAAAGGCCGGTTACGTGATGGCTTTTAGTATCGATCGCCGTAATGCCGCCAAGGATGAAAAACCGATGGCGCAACCCCGCTACCTGATGCAAAATGGTGCCCTCCCTGGCTTTATCGCCGTCGTCAGCGGCAAGGCCCAGTCAAAGAAAGGGAAAAAATCTGAGGTTGCTTTTTAGGGGGAGAACTATGAGGCTTAAGATATTGAAAAGATGTGGCTTATTGTTGAGCATCGCCACCCTGTTTTTCATCCTGGGCTGTTGAGGCGGAGCCAAGTCGCTGCGGTCCAGCAGCCCTCAGGTTCAACCTCAGGCCGACTTGCAGGCACACAGCACGGTTTGTCCCATGGTTAGGGGTGACTCCTGATCAAGGCCGACAGGTTAAAGGCACCCGCCGGTTAGCTCAAGCTATCCAGGCTCAATCATGGTTTGCCCTTGTCTCAGGGGCGTCATGCAGTTAAGGGTAATGGGGATGAAAAAACTGGCGATTGGTTCGTTGATACTGCTGGCGGCCCTGTTCCTGGCCGCCGCGGCGCAGGCCGCCTATGTCGGCACGGTGGTGGACGCCAAGTCCAAGGCGCCCGTCGAAGGCGCCCTGATCACCCTGGCCAGCGAAGTGGCGCACACCGGCAAAGACGGGACCTTCCGGATCGAGGGCGCGGGCGACACCCTGAAGCTGCGCGCCCCGGGCTATGCCCGGCGGGAGATCGCCACCTCGGAACTGAGCGGCCCCAACCCGGAGATTCCGCTGACACCCTTCAAACCCAGGGCGCTCTACCTCACGGTCTACGGCGCCTGGAGCAGCAAGATACGGGAAGCCGCCCTGGAGACCATTGAGAAAAACAAGATGAACGCCCTGGTCATCGACATCAAGGGCGACCGCGGCTACATTCCCTTCAAGGTGGATATTCCACTGGCCGAAGAAGTGCGCGCCCACGCTGGAGCCGAAAAAACCATCCTCATCAAGGACATGAAGGCGTTCGTGGCGAGCCTCAAGGAGAAGGGCCTCTACCTCATTGCCCGCATCGTGGTCTTTAAGGACGATCCCCTGGTCGCAGCCAGGCCGCAGTGGGCCGTCAAGGTCCAAGGCGGCGGGGTGTTCAAGGATCGGGAAAGACTGCGTTGGGCCGACCCCTTCAATAAAGAGGTCTGGAATTACAACATCGCCATCGCCAAGGCCGGGGCGGAGTTGGGCTTCGACGAAATTCAATTCGACTATGTGCGCTGCCCCGACAAAAAAGGGGTGGTCTTCTCCGAGCCGAACAACATGGCCAATCGCACCGAGGCCATCTCCGGCTTCCTGAAGGCGGCCCACGAGGCCCTGGCCCCCTATAACGTCATGGTGGCCGCCGACATCTTCGGCTACGTCTTCTGGAACCTGGACGACACCGGCATCGGCCAGACGGTCCGAGATGCCGTGAACTCGGTGGACATAGTCTGCCCCATGCTCTATCCCTCCGGTTACCATCTCGGCATTCCCAATTACCGCAATCCAGTCAAGCACCCTTACGAGATCGTCTACCTGACTTTGATGAACGGCCAAAAGCGCACCGGCGTCTCTCCTCTGCGCTTCCGCCCATGGTTGCAGGCCTTCCGTGATTCTGCCTTCCACGGCGGCGATTTCGGCGACGAGCGCGTCCAGACGCAGATTAAGGCCGCAGAGAAATTCGGCTCCAGTGGTTGGATGTTCTGGAACCCGCGCAATATCTACCCCAAAGGCGGCTTCACCCACAACGTCGAGTAAAGGCCGGCCGCTGATTTTTCCAGGCCACCAATCTGGGGAAGGCCGACTCGCAGGTGAGAGTTAATAAAAAACTGACGTTTAATACCCACCCCTGCCCCAGTCTGACACCTTTCCCTCATTCCACCCTTTCGGCGCAGGGGCTGTATTTTTGAATATCGAGGATGTGGAGGTAGGCGGAGAGGGCTGCCCTGACGGCATCTCCGGCGGAAATATTATTCTGTTTGAAGGGGTCATTAGTCACGTCGCCGGCGGCGAAGATGCCCTGCCTGGAGGTCTTGGCGGTAAGGTGATCGACCAGGATCTCGCCGGCCTGGTTGGTATCCACCAGATTCCGGACCAAATCGGAGTTCGGCACCGTGCCGATGGCCACAAAGACGCCGCTTACCACCAATTCCTTCGCTTCCCCAGACTTCAGGTCGCGGTAGCGCAATCCGGTGACGCTCTGCTCGCCCAAAATTTCCTGGACCTCCACCTGGTTGAGGTGGTGCACTTTGGGCGCTCCCAGGACCTTCTCCTGAAGAACCGGATCGCCCTTCAATTTGTCGCCGCGTATCACCAGGTAGATCTGCCGGGCATAAGAAGTCAAATCGATCACCATTTCCAGGGCGGTGTTGCCGCTGCCCACCACGGCCACATCTTTGCCGGCAAAAAACGGGGCGTCGCAGGTGGAACAATAGGCCATGCCCCGGCCTGAAAAACGGTCTTCGCCGGGAATATCGAGGCGCCGGCGGCGGCCGCCGGTGGCCACGATCACGGTCTTGGACCAAAAGGCGCCGCCTTTATCGGTACTCACCTCAAAAGTGCAGTCCGGAGCGGCCTTAACCGCCATGACCCTCTCGCCCGTTCTGATCTCCACCTCCTTTTGGGCCCGGACATGTTTCTCCAGCTTTGCCGCCAACTCCTTGCCGGTGATGGAGACTTCCCCCACCCAGTTTTCAATATTGGCGGAGACCAGGGATTGGCCGCCGAATTCCTCGACGATGATCATGGTCTTCAGCTTCTTCCGGGCGGCATAGACGGCCGCAGCGGCCCCGGCCGGGCCGCCGCCGATGATGATGGTGTCATAGGGCTCTCGACTCATGGAATTACCTGTTAGGGGGATAAAAGCCGGCCCTGCCCCTCAGATTTGAAAAATTTTTAAATTTAACTTAACGTTGATTATCCTGATGTCAAGGCGCAACTGCCTGCCGCCGAGACGGAGAGGACGGTGGCGACTTGCACGGGTACCAGGCCTATCTTACAAGGCGACGTTGAAACCGTCTCGCCGGTGAAAGTCGGGCTGGGGGCCGGGGTGGCTCAAGGCCCAGTAGGTCGCCTCGCCCTCCGGCAGCTTGATGACCGCGCTGATGCCTACCTCCAGGGTCTGATCGGCCGGGACGATCTTGGCCAAATCGCCTTCCAGGGTTAGCAGCCAGGAGTCTGGTTGGCGCTGGAAGCTAAACGGCAGGGAGGCAAAGGCCGCTTCTTCCGCCATCCCTCGCCTGTAGTCGGCGAAACGATAGACATTCCAGTGGCCCGCCGGTGAGAGGTTGAATTCCCAGTACTGCGGCGAATTTTTGGCCCCCAAGAAAAACTCGAAACAGGTCTCTTCCCACAGCCCCTGCCGGCGGGCCGGTACGTCTGCCGGCGGCGGCACCGCCACTGCCGCCAGGTCGCCGCGCAGTTCATAGTGAATGGTTATAGTCTCGGCGCGCCGGGCGATCTTGCCGGTGATCTTTAAATCCGGGCGCGGTGCCCAGGGCTGTAAGGCAAATTTCCGCTCGTTCATCTCAGGTCCCGGATGATGGCGCCCATGACTGTTTCCTGAGATTCAATGGACTCGGTCAGCCTGAATTGCACCAGGGCCCGGGCCAGGTTGTGTTCCCGATGCCGGACCTTAAAATAAACGTTGCCCTCTAAATAGTCAGTGAAGAAGCGCAGGCCCAATTCGAAGGCGATGAGGCGGACGGCGTCGTAGAGATGACCATAGTCGGCCTCGGTGAGGAAGCCCCGGGCCTGGGAGAGATAGCCCTGCAGCAGGGCCCGGCAGAGATCGGGTTCAAAACGCACCGCCTCCCAGTGCTCGGTTTCTTCTCCCTGGGGGTTGCAGCCCGAACGCAGGCAGTCGCCGATGTCGTAATGGACCAGGCCGGGCTTGACGGTGTCCAGGTCCACCAGGGCCACGGCCCGGGAGGTTTCGGCGTCCAGCAGGACGTTGTTGACCTTGGGATCGCCGTGAATGGGGCGCAGACAGAGCCGGCCCTGGGCCCGGGCCTCTTCCAGGACGTGGGCCCAGGCCCGGCGCTCCTGGACAAATCGGCCGGCCTGAGCCGCTTCCGGGCCGGGGGCAGCGCCGTGGGCCGCCAGGACCTCGTCATAGTGGCGCAGGTAGCCCGGGGTCACGTGAAACCCGGGCAGGGTGTCGGACAAATGCGCCGCGGGCAGGTCGCTCAGCAGCTGGTGGAACCGGCCCAGCCCGTAGCCCACCTCCCGGGCGTGCCCCAGGTCGCTGATGGTGTCCAGGGTGCAAGCCGAGTCAATGAAGCTCAGGGCCCGCCAGAACGACCCTTGCCGGTCGATGAAATAGTCCCGGCCGTCCCGGGCGCCCAGCACCCGGGGCACCTCCCAGCGGCGGCCGGCGCCGGTGGGAGTCCGCGCCAGACGCCGGCGCACATGCTCGGTGCAGATGCGCAGGTTGCCCATAACCAGCTCCGGCCGGCGAAAGACCCGGGTGTTGAGGCGTTGCAGGATGAAGTGCGGTTCTGCGGCAATATCCAGGGTTACCAGGAAGGTGTCATGGACGTTGCCGCGGCCGTAGGGCCGGACCTCCAGGACCCGGCCTTGGGGGATAAATTGTTCGGCAACGTTAATTGGATGGTCCAAGTTCCACCGTTAGTTTTTTAGGTGAAAGCTGACGACTGATAGATATAAGGTTTATTTACCGGTAAACATCCTTCCGATGGCCAACTTTGACCACGTACACCACCAGATTTTGGTCTTCTATGGAATAAAGGATGCGATAGCGTCCCTGTCTCACCCGGTACTTTTCTTGTCCTGATAATTTCTCGCTGCCAAATGGGCGGGGATTTTCGGTGAGTTTAACCAGACGCTCGACCAGTCGCCGGCGCTCCCGCTTCAGCGGTATGGCTTCAATTTCCTTGACCGCCGACGGCTTGATTAGCAGCCTATATTTTGCCACGCTGCCTCAAATCTTTCAGGACTTCTTCAAAAGGCAGATTGGGTTCAGAGGCCCGCGCCTCGAAGGCGGCCAAATCCTCGGCATCCTCAGCCAAGCTGAGCTTCACCGCCTCATTGACCAGCTCGGACATCGATTGCTCCGTCTCCGCGGCCTTGAGCCGTAAGGCCCGGTGCAGGTCCGGATCGAAATAAATGGTAGCTCTTTTAGGCGAGGTTTTCATGAAGGGATTGTAATACTATAACGCTAAGACGTCAAGACGTCAGATTAAGGGTAGCTAATCCATCCCCGCGCCCCATATCTGGTTACAAGGCGCGATACGCTTCGGGCCTGAGCGAACCCGGCCGGGGTTGGGCCGCCAGGACTTCCCGCAGCAGCCGGTCCCGGTCGGCCGGCAAATCCCCGGCCAGGGACAGGTAATTGGAGGCGTGGTTGGCCCGGAAGACGCAGGTCCGCGCCAGTGCGCCGATATTTTCCAGCAGGACCCGGAACTCTTCCATGACCTCAGCGGTGGAAAGGGGCTCAAAGGTCCCCTGGGCCGTGGCGCGGTGCAATTCGCTGCCCGGATACGGCATGAGCGTCAGGCAGCCCAGGTAATGCGGGGAGATGGCGGTAATCATCTTGCCGGTATCCTGCGCATGCTCCCGGGTCAGTTCTTTGCCGCCCAGGCCGATGATCACGGTGCAGGAGAGACGGAAGCCCGCCCCAATGGCCTTAAGGCAGGCCTGGATCGACTTCGCCGCAGTGCTGTGCTTTTTTATGCGACGCAAAACCTCATCATTACCGGATTCGAGTCCCACATAGAGCAGGGTGACGCCGGAGTCACAAATCGCCTTTAGTTCCGCCGGGGTCTTGTTCAACAGGTCCAGGGGATGGGCGTACAGCGAAATCTGCTGCAGCCCGGAAAACAGCTCATGGGCCGCCGCGCTGATCTTGACCAGATCGGCGGCGGGCATCACCAGGGCGTTTTGGGCCAGCAGGAAGAGCTTGGGCACCTGGGGTCCGTATAGCCGCCGGGCCTCGACCAGGTCTTGTTTGATGTCGTCCAGCGGCCGGATGGCGAACCTACCGGTGACCGACGAGATGCAATAGGTGCAATGGGCAAAGCCACAGCCCACGGTTGCCTGAATCAACAGGCTGCCGGCCTCGCTGGGCGGCCGGTACAGCGGTTCTTCATAATATAAAGACATGCCTCAACCTCCAAAAATCTGCGACGATGATTTTTCAGCGAGTCAATAGCTGAGTAGATTATAGAATATTGAGGAAGAAAAGCAAAAAGGGGGGATGCTCTTAAATGAGCGACATAGGGGGTACTAGTTGGTTTCATTAATACCATAATGCGGCCCATGGCTTAAGAATCTCCCAAAACTCTGAAGGCCGCAGGACTCTGATTCCATGTTCCGATAGCCATTCCTTATGACGCCAGATTGTATTGCAATCCATGGTCAGGAAGGCATCACAGTTGCCCATCTTGTATTGGATCAGCAAAAGGCGGTCAAGAGGGTCACGACGGAAATCCGGTATAGTCAGTAAATGCCGTTCGAATTCCTGCAACTCAGGCGGCAGTTTGAAACGATGCCGGACAGTTCCACCATTAGCTATCCGGTCGCCTGTCTCCTCAAGCATGATGAGCCAAACGTCAAGAACGTCCAGAACCCAAAGGAGCCGTCGTTGGCTTATAAGCATGTCCTTCTCATTTGCCAACTCAGCTAACGTGATAGGGGACACCAGGAATTGAAAAGAAGCTCTTTCATTTACTTTGAAAATGTAGTGAAGAGCAGACCAATCAGGGGGTACATTGTCGCAATCATCAGGGACAATACCTTCGAATATATATTCCCCTTCATCCTGTAGCAGGTTCAGAATGCAGGTGTCCATCAATAGGCGGCCCGGTATGGAATTGAAATGTTCTAGTTCATCAGTCATCTTGTTTGATTAAAAATTCTTTAGTCTTCCAATTTTAATATTTACTTAATCCCCTTCCGCCTTCTCCGCCCGCAGGCGCCGGGCCACCCGGTCTTCCAGGTCGCGGGTGAGGGTTTGCAGGTTGCGGGACTCCTGGACGGGGCCGGAATCGCCCCAGCCTTTGCGCAGGGCCTCTTGTTTTTTGGCGCGGAATTCTTCGACGCTGACGGCCAGGTCTCTCCAGAGCAGCAACTTCTGGAGAATATGGCGTTCCGCTGAGGTAAAATCTTTCTCCAGGTCGAAGGCTTCGCCCCTTTGGGTGGTGTAGATCACGAGAGCTCCGGTTCAGTTGCTACACTTCAGTGTTTTTCTTTTGATTCCCGCTGGCGCCGGATGGTGACGGATTCGCCGCCGATGCCCCAGTTATCGGTATCGACTTCCTCAATGACCACCACGGTGGTCTGGGGATTCTTGCCCAGGATATCGGCCAGCAGCTTGGTCACTCCCTGGATCAGACGGGCCTTCTGTTCGGCGCTGGCCCCTTCCCTGGTGATCTTGATGTTCACGAAAGGCATTATTTCCTCCTTTGGGTAACGGCAGTGGTGGTGATTTTCGCGTTAGAAGGTTCACGTTTTTTCTTGGAACCGGCTCCATCGCCGTCTGCCGATCCTGCTTCCAGATGAAAGAGGTGCAGAAAGCGATGGAAGACCGGGGCAATGAGAATGGCCATGGAAATCATCACAATTAGCCCGCAATAGAGGGCATAGAGACCGGCAAACATCTTGCCGGCCCCGGTGTGCAGTTCGCCCACCGGACCCATCCCGCCCAGGATCATGGCGGCATTGACGAAGGCGTCAATCCAGTCCATGGCCTCAAAACCCCGGTAGCCTAAAATCCCGATGATCAAGGAGACTGCGGCTAAACTGAAGGAAAGCGCCGCGAACTTCAGAATCCGGAGAAGAAATAAGGGGCGCGGCAGCAACGGTTCCCGGCGATGTTCGAACATGGTGAGTCCCCCATTAGCAACATCAATAATGCCAATCGACAATAAATGCAAGACCGAGGCAGAAGCCTCTTTAATTAACTAACGGATCGCTTTATAATGGCAGCCATGAGATCCCGGATAATGCCCTGCCGCAATGCTTTCCTGGCTTTTCTGGCGGTCGCCGTGGCGCTCGTCCTCGCCGGTCTGGCCGGCTGCGCCCGCTATGTGCCGCCGCCCCTCACCCGGGTCGAACCGCCGGTGGTGGTGACGCCGGCCCCGGAAGCCCCCGCGATCCCCGCCGAGATTGACTCGCCCCGCTTTGCCCGCATCGCCTCAGTGGCGCAGCAGGAGATCGCGGCGGGACACACCCCGGGCGCCGTCATCCTGGTGGGTACCCAGGACCGGGTGGTCTATAAGCGGGCCTTCGGCCAGCGCACTTGCGTGCCCCGGCCCACGCCCATGACCACGGACACCGTCTTCGATCTGGCCTCCATGACCAAGGTGGTGGCCACGACCACGGCCGTCATGCAGTTGGTGGACGCCCACCGCCTGCGCCTCGACGACCCCGCGGCCAAATACTGGCCGGAGTTCGCCGCCAATGGCAAGGGGGGCATCACCATCCGGCAGCTGATGATGCACACCTCGGGACTGCGGGCCGACGTGAATTCCCATGTCCGCTGGTCGGGTTATGAGGGGGCGATGATGGCCATCGCCGCCGACCGGCCCATCAATCCGCCGGGGACCGCGTTCCATTACAGCGACGCCAATTTCATCTCCCTGGGCATCATCGTCCACCGGGTTTCGGGCCAGATGCTGGACGCCTACTGCGCCAAAAATATCTTCGGGCCCCTGGGCCTGAAAGACACGGCCTTCAGACCGCGGCCCATCCAGCAAGCCCGCATGGCGCCCTGCGATCTGCGGTGCGGCGAGGTGCAGGATCCCACGGCTTATCGCATGGGCGGAGTGGCCGGGAATGCCGGGGTTTTTTCCACCGTCGACGACCTGGCGGTCTTGGCCCAGATGATCCTCGATGGCGGCACGTGGCGGGGCCGGCGGATTCTCAGTCCCGAGGCGGTGGCGGCCATGACCAAGCCGCAAGGCGTCCCGGGCAGCAGTACCAGGCGCGGCCTCGGCTGGGATATTCGTTCCCCCTACAGCCGCATCTTTAACGCCGCTTTCCCCGCCGGCTCCTTCGGGCACACGGGCTATACCGGCACCTCCATCTGGATCGAGCCGCACTCCAAGACCTACCTGATCATTCTCACCAACCGCCTCTATCCCAATGGCAAGGGGGAAGTGAAGGCGCTGCGGGCCAAGATCGCCGCGGCGGTGGC
>JAPLJC010000241.1 GCA_026388765.1 Deltaproteobacteria bacterium | reverse complement strand
CCAGGTCTACCTGCCCTTGGAAGCGGGTAGCGCCTTTGGGAAGGAGCAAGAACCGGTGGTCGGACAGAAACTTTTTCTGCCCCGGGGTGAGCCGGACCCCCAAAAAGGCCGTGACCTGCTGATAGTTCAGCGCCCGGTCCAGGGCCACGGCCTGCTCCTGTAAAGCGGGGGTGACGGCGGCAGGCGGCGAGGGCGGCAGGACGCCAAAGGCTTCCAGTTCCAGGGCCGGCAAGGACACGGTCGGTCCCGCCACCGGTGGCGCGGCCTTTTCGGAGCTGCACATGGAGATGAATATTACGGCCAGGAACAAGGGAACGAATTTGCCGATTTGAGACCTTTCAGGACGCTGCACCGGATTCCCTCCCAGATTTAGAAGTTGGCCCATTATATTCCCGGTGGCGATTTAATCCACCTGAAAAGTGCCGTAGTCAGGTTAGGCTCATTCGGCTGCAGTCAGAGGACACNATAGCAGATGCCACGATCAACTCGATTAACCTTGAGAAGCAAAGTGAAGATATGAAAAGGACAATTCAGAAGATTTTCAATTAATTTGCTGAAAGAAATTTAGTTGTTCGCCAGGCAAGGGGGAACAGTGGTGCCCGTCAGATAGAAGGCCGTGCCGGGAACGCGTGGAGGAGGAGCTTTACCGGGCCAGCCCTAAATCATCGTCCCTCCATGGGCCGTTCCGCTTCGGGGCCGTTCGGCCTGCCATCTTTACGAAAAAGTAAATATAGTAAAATTAAAATAATCTTGCATTCTCATTTATGTAAGTTATAATCCTATTAACGAAGTTGTATCTATAAAACAGATTGGAGAAGCTAATGGAAATGATGGCGCAAATAGGTTCCTTCGGCCCGCTTGAACCCTGGGCCTGGCACCTTTACGGCATTATCATGCTGACCATGGCCTTCGGTTTGGCTTTGAACCTGAAGAAGCCCGAAAAATAGGAATAGTCGAGCCGGGGAAGCTCATCCCGGCTCCGGGTTGCCTTGAGAAATGGCAAGGCCTGGAATAAAGATGGAGAACAGCCGCCCTCGGCTGTTCTTTTTGACCTCGTTATTATGGGATTTCGGCGCCTTCTACCCATTCCCGCCAGAGCCACGGATAATCATCCTCACAGGTAACCAATCCCTTTCGCACCGGATTCTGGCAGATATATTCTACTTTTTGATGTAGGCTTTCATCTGTCCGCAAAATGCGGTCAAATGATTCATATAGCCATACCGGTAAACTCCTTACCGACTCTGGTAGCTGCCATCTCTTGAAGGTAGTGAAGGTGACAAATTGCGTTTTATCATCGGCCTGGAGATGCGGCAGATTTCTCCGGTATTCTCCCTTGGTAAATTTAGCTATCTTTGACATAGTCTTCTAAATGAAAAAGAACAGCCGAGGGCGGCTATTCTCCATTAATTCTTTGGCAAAAGTTAATTGAGTTTTAATTTCGTAACTCAATTCTCCAGAAGCCTTTATAACCTCCCTCAACCCAATATCCATCCAGGAATTTTCCGTTTTTAAACATATGTAGAGTGGCATGTGCATCTTTGTTGGGACAAGTCAGTTCAAAATGGCCGCATCCATCGTTTTGACCTTTATAAATTACATTTACCTCGTCATCGTCGTAACTTACTTCAATAATATTTTCTTCAATTCTTACTATACACTTTGCGTTTTCATCTGCCGGTGTATCATCAAAAAAGGCAGTAGTCATAAGAGAATTTTTCCAAGTAGGCATATCTGTCACAACTTATTAAACGATTGACAAAAAACCAAAGCACAGGCAGGATGCCTGTGCCACCGGATGCACTTATCCACGTTCGCCTAAACCCATAGAACCTAAAACCTGCTTTTCCTACCCTTCTCCCATGGTCAGGTTATAGGCTAGGTTGTCCAGCTTGACGGTGAAGTCGACGTTTTCCACCGCCATGCCTTCCGGCACTTGCAGTTGGATGGGAGCAAAATTGAGGATGGCCTTGACGCCGGAGGCGATGAGCCGCAGGGCGGCCATTTGTGCCTTGGCCGCCGGGGTGGCGATCACCCCGATTTCCACGCCTTTTTCCCGGACCACCTTTTCCAGGTCGTCCATGTGATGGATGATCTGGCCGCTGGGCACCCGCCGGGCGACCTTGGCCGGGTCCACGTCAAAGACCGCCACGAACTCGTAGCCCTGGCGGATGAAGTTTTGGTGGGCCAACAGCGCCGAGCCCAGGTTGCCGATGCCCAACAGGGCCATCTTCCAAGTCTTGTTGAGCCCCAGAATCCGCTTGATTTCGAAGAGCAACTCCTTGACGAAGTAGCCGACCCCACGGATGCCGAACTCGCCGAAATAAGCCAGGTCTTTGCGAATCTGCGCCGGGTTGATGCCGCACTTTTGGGCCAGCTTGTCCGAGGCGATGATCTTCACCCCTTCCTGAGACAAGGACTCAAGATACCTGGAATAGATAGATAACCGGGTAATGGTCGCGGTGGGAATCTTGGAGAATTTCATAGCCGAGCGCATTTTTCTTGGGTTTTTTAGGTCCTACGCCTCTTGTGTATAAATGCACAAATATGGCGCAGGTAAGGGGGGGCGCCAGGCCCCCCCTTAAGGTAAAGTAATGGTTATTTCATTCCCAAGGCCGCGGCGATGGGTTTGGCCATGGGGTAGGCGTACAGGATGATCAGAGCCACGACCAGAGCGTAAATACAAAGAGACTCGATCATGGCGAGACCGATCAGCATGGTCACGGTGATTTTCCCGGAAGCCTCGGGGTTACGGGCGATGCCTTCCACCGAGCTCTTCACTGCGAGGCCCTGGCCGATGCCGGTACCGAAGGCGGCGATGCCGATGGCGATGCCAGCCGCAATAACCGCATAGCTGAAAAAGGAGCCCAGACCCGCGGCGGAGGCGCCGCCAGCGGCCTCAGCCGCCATGGCCAAAGAGGCCCACAGTACGGAAACCAGCACGCTCAAGCCAACTACCAGGGATTTTCTCATTGCTAAAACCTCCTAACGGATGATGGATATATGAAGATTGGCCTTCTTCCAAAGTTTGGGGGCACAGGCGTCTCGCCTGTGCCATGCAGGCTGAAGCCTGCGGCTACACATTAATGCGCGTGCTCCATGGCCCCGGC
>JAPLJC010000189.1 GCA_026388765.1 Deltaproteobacteria bacterium | reverse complement strand
CAGCTCGGCTCCTTTGACCAGGCCCTGCCCCTGGCCCAGCAGGCCCTGCAGCGCAGTGAGAAGGCCTTGGGGCCGGAACACCCCCGGACCGCCCAGAGCCTGAGGGTCCTGGGCTTTATTTACGGGCAGATGGGGGCCCATGATAAGGCCCTGTCCCTGAGCCAGCGGGCGGTGCAGATCAGCGAAAAGGCCTTAGGACCGGATGACCCGCAGACCGCCGCCGCCCTGAGCAACCTGGCGACCCTTTATACCCAGATGGGGTCCTATGATCAGGCCCTGCCCCTGGCCCGGCGGGCCGCCGAGAGTCGGGAAAAGGCGTTGGGGCCGGAAAACCTATGGACCGAGGTGAGTCTTAGAAATCTGGGATTTCTCTATCTGGCCAAGAAAGACTACAGCCAGGCGGAATCCGCCTTCCGCAGGGCGCCGGGCAGGCAAGGCGACATGGGGATGGTGGAGCTGTTCCTGGCCACCGGAAAGTACGACTTCGCCTTGAATGTGTTAACCTCTCGCCTCACTACAGGGGCAAATAGCCGCCCCCAATACAAGGCGTGGTATTACACTATAAAAGGGCTGGCCCTCCAGGGACTGGGAAACCGGGCTGAGGCCTGCGCCGCCTACCTGGAGGCCATTAATCACATCGAAGTGCTGCGGTCTCGATCTTCAGGGGAGCGCACCAGCTTTTTCGAAGCCGGGCTTCTGGGGGGCTATTTTCGGGCCTATCGCGGTCTGGCGGGGACGCTGGCGGAGATGGCCTTGAAAGGCGAGCCTACCCCGGCGGAAATAAGAACCTATGGTGCGGACCCCGGGGCCGCAGCCTTCTATTTTGCCGAGGCCGTTAAGGCCCGTTCCTTACTGGAAGCCCTGGCCGCCGGGGCGGCCCGGGTAGGTACCCAGTTGCCTCCGGATCTAGCGGCCAAGGAAAAGGACCTGCAGGAACGCCTTCAGGAACTGGATGCCCAAGAGCAGGAGGGTCTGCTGCATCCCTCGGCGGGCAAGGGAAAGGGGCGGAGAAGTGATTTTGGGACGCCCGCGGATTTGGCGCGAAAAAGGGAGGCCTTGCAGCGGGAACTGGACGCCTTCGTGACCGGGCTACGCCGCCGGGAACCTCGCTACGCCGCCATGGTTTATCCCCAGCCCTATAAGGCCCAGGAGCTGCCCCTGAAGCCCGGAGAGGTCCTGCTGGAATATGCCCTGGGGGAGAAAGAGAGCTATATTTTCCGGGTGGAGCCCGGCGGCAAGACTCAGGTCTTCCGTCTGGCCGTGGGCCAAGAGGCCCTGGAGAGGCGCCTGGGGGCCATGCTGGCGCCTTTTCGCCAGAACGTCATGCGCCGGGAGGATTTATCGCGCTTTTCGGTGAACGACGCCTCCTCCTTATATCAAGAGATCCTGGCTCCGGCCTTGTCCGGGGTAAATCCCGGCGCCCGGCTGATCATCGTGCCAGACGGTGCCCTGGGGGCTTTCCCCTTCGAGGCCTTAGTGGTTAAGGCAGGACCGGATTGGGGTAAGTCCACCTTGGTGGGGGACAGTTGGCCGGTCACCTATTCTCAATCCGCCGCCATCCTGGCCCTGAACCGCCACCTGGGGGCGTCCCACGCGGCTCAAGCTCTCTTTGCCCTGGGTGACCCCATCTTTGATAAGGGTAGCAGCCGCTATCTGGCCTATAAGGCAGGGAAGGAGAAGGCGGGGGAGATCAAGCATGCGGGGCCGGAGAAGACCCTGACCATGGCGGCCACCGATAAGGGCTGGGGCCGGCTGGAGTTCCCGCCGCTGCCGGAGACCCGGCAGACCGTGGTGGAACTGGCGACCCTTTTCCAGGAAAAACCTCAGCCGCCACAGGTGCTCCTGGACGTCAACGCTACTGAAACCAAAGTGCGGCAGACCCCTTTGAGCCAGTTTCGCTATCTCTTCTTCGGCACCCACGGGTTTCTGGCGGACAAGTTGTCGGGGGTGCAAGAGCCCACCCTGGTCCTGACCCAGGTGGAGAACAAACCCCCGGATGATGGGTTCCTCAGCTTCAGCAAGGTGTTGACCCTCAAATTGGATGCCGACCTGGTCACCCTGGCCGCCTGCATGACCGGAGTGGGCCAGGTGACCCAGGGGGAGGGGGTGCTCAACTTTGCTCGAGCCTTTCAGCAGGCCGGAGCCCGCAGCGTCATGGTCTCCCTGTGGAACATCCCAGTGGACGAATCCATGAAGTTTTATACGGCGTTTTATAAAGCCTTAAAGGAGGGGAAGCCCAAGATCGAGGCGTTAAAGGTCGCCCGCCAGGCAGTGCGGGCCAAAGAACCCCACCCCTATTTCTGGTCCGGCCTCATTCTCCATGGAGAAGGGTAAGTTAAAGATTACTGCTATGATCCTGGACTTATCAGGAATCTGAAAACTTCCCATCTACTACATATCGCCAATTTTATCCTCTCCAACGATAACTGCTGATCCTGGCAAGTGATCGAAACCATCGAAGGTGCTGGCTAGGCAAGCATTTAAAAAGATACCTTCTTCTCCAAAAATTATGCTATCATGCCTTCCACGAAATAATTTGGCTATAAAAATGGGAAACTTTCCTTGGTTAAAATACCAGTGAGGGCTCCTTAAAATCAACTTTTTATGGTGACCGCGGTAATTTCAAGCCAGTTCAAGAAGGTGATCTGGAAGTGATGGACAAGCGTGGGGGAAAATCCGGTTGGTGGCTGGCCTTGATGCTGGCGGTACTGGTGGGGGCTGGCTGTTCTGGCGTCTTGTACGAATTTAAACATGAGGATGGCCGGGAGGACCGTCTGAAGGTGGACCAGGCTGAAAGCTGGAGTACTTACGACGATAAGCCCAGGAAACCCGACAGTAGGGCCAAAAAGGATCAGGATGCCAGGGGTCTTATTTTGAAACAGGAGTCGACTTTTTAACCGGCATCCGGCTGGACAGCCGCGTGCGCCCGTCCATACCTCATCCCGCCGTCGGCCGGCGGGTTCGGCCCACTTTGATCAAGAAGAGTGTGAGAGGGAGAAAATAGGGATTCGGCCTCTGGTAGATGTCAACAGTGTAAGAACAAGGATCACAAAAACAAGGGTAAACCCATTCTGAAAATTAGTGGTCTTCCCATCCCCAATTCGGGGTTTCTACCAATTTCGGTTTTAAATTCTCGGCACTATAGTTAGCTCACCATAGAGGATGAAGATGGCGAGCGCAAAGATCAGATTTTGCGGGTATTTATGCAAAGTCCATTTTATTTCACTATACCGCTTCAAAGGAGGCTGGAATTCCTAATTTTCTTCTCGCAATCCTCAGTCTATCATCGCGTCTGTGCGAATAGTGAACACCCGATAACTGAGTGGAGCTGTGTATCTATGGTGACCAAGAATGGTTAGGGAAGGAGACAGAAATGGCCAACCATGGTGACCAAGATAAAGCACTACAGAGGACTCTTACCCATTATGTCTTTAAGATGGCGGTGGATCAGATTTATACTCTCAGTGATTCCTTAATGGCCATTCATCCTTCGAAATATGAGGTAGAAAAAGACATTATAGCGAGCCTTGTATTTCTCATTTACGAAAAAACCCGAGACATTAAAAGCCTTATGGAGGAAACGACAAGGGAAAAAAGATCATTAGGTCTTGACTAACCTGGGAGTAAGTAAGATTAATAGAGAGATAATCTTTTAATTTACAAAGGAGGTGGCAATGGAAAAGCGGCAGTCTCTACGGATGAACTTGCCTGTCCCTATGAAATATCGCCTTCACATATCCGAACCCTCAGAGAAGGTACGGATAGGCGAAGGGGTTCTCAAAAATCTTAGCCAGGGTGGCGTCTTTTTCACCTGCGAAGATCCTCTGTCGTTTGCCATAGGGAACACCGGGATTTTCACTATCATTATCATTTCTCCTTCACTTGATTCTCCGGAAAGTTCGCATATTGTGTTCACGGGCCTGGTGAAGCGCATCGAACTACCTACCGAAGGAGCTACTGGTTTTGGGGTAGCGGTTCAGCTTCTCTCCCCTTTGGAAGTAGTCGCAAAAGACCTACCTCCTTTGGCCGCGCCGACAAATTCAACGGGATAGTCCATATGTACCAGTTTGGTATTTGCCAAGGGTAATAAAAGGTGCAAGTCTGCCGTTGCAAATAAATTTCGGGGTATAAAAGCCCCATAAGCTTCATGGCAATAACTGTTTTTGCCATACAGTCGCCGCTACACTCACATCTTGCTTAAATTTCCATTATTAGGCGCTGCTAACTGAAAAGGGGAGGTGTCGCGATCTGCTATAAGTAGAGACTTATCAAGTCCCTGAAAATTCAAGCTATCCAAATCATATCTTCACTTTTTAGCCTGAACAATCCTGTCCATCCACCCCAGATGTCCTGGCTTCCTATTTTCGCTGGCGCCTGAAATCATCCTCCCCACAAAGGCCGCTGCGGGGCATGCCGCACGGGACCGTGCCCCCTAAAGCCATTGCAAAGAAAAAATTCGTGATTAGTTTATAGCGACCAGATAGGAAACCGTTGTGGACTTCATAGGTTATTTCTTTTGGGGCGGATTGGTCTTAGCCCTGAGTGCCGGTATGCTGTTGGCCGTCAGCAGCCTGATGGCCAAAGTTCAGGCCCTCCTCAAGTCTGCCCGCCTCCGGAAAAATTTGTCCATAGGCGCCTCTATGCTCGCCGGCGTGATCATACTCAGCGCCGGGCTGGTGGCTGCGACCTCGTTTCTGCCGTATGCGCCGCCTTCCCAGAGAGTACCGGACCGGGTTCAACCGGACCGGGCGTCCGGGGAAGGAACGCCACCTTTCGGCAGGTGGGACGAGGAGTCCATCCCCGCCGGGGCCAAACAAGACTTTTCGGGGCAGATGGTGGGCATTGCCTCTTTAACCGTGCCCGCTTTTGCCCAACCATGGCCCCACGCCCCGCCGAAAATCGGCAAACTCGAACTCAAACAGGGGAACTGGGAATACATCAAGGAAGCAGCGCAGCGATACCACATCTCACCCTACCTCATCCAGGCGGTCTGTGCCATCGAATCGAGATATGACCCGAAAGCGAAATCGGGGAAAGGGAGATGCTTGGGCCTGATGCAATTGGAAAAGGGCACCGCCAAAAAGTATGGCGTTGATCCTCACAACCCCCGAGAAAATATCATGGGCGGGGCCGCGGTCCTGGCCAGTCTGATGCAGAAATACCACGGGGATATCAGGAAAGTATTGCACGTATATAATGCCACCTGCACCGCTGCCTATGAGCGCGAGGTCATCCGGGCGTATAGACAGGCAAAGCAATTTGAAATGGTTTCTTTGCCGCCCAAAAAGTCCAAAAATTAGGCTTACCATCCTGTTCCATTCTCCCGTCGGACTTCTGCAACTGCAATCGTAGGGGTAGGTTCGCCTTTGCCGGGTTGACGTTCGGGCGATTCCCCTTAATTAGAATACATAGCAAATGGAAAAATCACTGCTATAAGTAGAGACTTATCAAGTGATTGAAATTTCAACCTATCCAGAGCATATCAACTCTTTTCGACCTGATGGCCCCCTGCCATTCCTGTCGGTAGCTTAGCCTTTTTCAAACACACGCAGCTGAAATCGTTCCCCCCACGAATGCCTTCGGAGGATATGCAAAACATATACGCCGCTTTTGCTGGGTCGGTGATAAGCTTCTGGTCTGGCAAGTTATTAGCATTTTACTTGTATGTTGTATGTTGAAATTATTGTAAATATATTTGTATAATTGACAAACCATGAATATATGCTTATTAATAATCCAGGGTTCTAACCAGAGCCGTGGATGGCCGGGTGTTCTTAAATGGATAGTCTGCGTTTTTATTAGGAAAGGCTATCTTGTTGATTTTTTTGATATGTTCCGTTCTCCAAAATCGCACCTGGGCGGCGCCTGGCCCTACAGGGTTTTTGTAATGGGGGGGGGCGGGCTGAGGATGCGGGGGAAGCTGTAGTCCGGCCTGAAAGCGAGAGAGGTTTCTTGACCGAATTGCTGGACCCGTCAACACTGGCAGATAAGGTGGCCAGGGACGCTGCACACTCTCAAGGTAATGCCACAAGGGCTGAGCCTGCGCTGCAAGCAAGGAGTTTAGTATCATGAGATTATCATTTATGGGTAGTCTTTCGTTGGTCGCGATCTCTTTGGCGGTATCCCTGACCTTTCACGATGCTGATGCCTCCACTCGAATTTTTTGGAACTCTAACGACGAAGAAGTTATGCTTTCGGCGCGAAATATGGACCTGGACGAGGGCGATCAGCCAACCATCTATGCCGTGCCGGCGGGGAAAAGCAAGACAGGAGGGATCAACGACAATCCTGCTACGTGGACTTCCAAGTACGGCAGCGTCGTAATAACACTTAAGGGTTATGCCAATGTGTGTGATGAAGGGATCAACACACAAGGGCTGGCCTTTCACTACCTCTATCTGAAGGGCTCTGAGTACGAGACGCGGGACAGCAGGCCGGGTGTCGATGGGGGGATATATGGTCAGTATCTTCTCGATAATGCAGCTAATGTGACAGAAGCCTTGACCCTCATGTCCCAGACCCAGCTTGTGCCGGGGTGGATTGGCACCTTTTACCCCTGCCACCTGGCACTGGAGAATGCGGCGGGCGACTCGGCGGTGGTCGAGTTTGTCGGGGGCCAGATGAAGGTCTATCATGATCCTGATAAACCTGCTTACATCCTCACGAACGAACCTCCCTTAGACCAGCAGCGGGCAAACCTGACGCTATATAAAGGATTTGGAGGCGATCTCCCCTGGCCCGGCGATGTTGATTCCAAGAGCCGCTTCGTAAGGGCATCAGCCTTCCTGAAGACCCTGAATATTGACCCGTATTGGTTTATCTGCCCAGATCGCATCTCCCGCCTGTTCAGTGCCATCCGTGCTGAAGCGACACCGTTTGGCGCTATAATGTTTAAGGACGACGGCTCCGAAGTGTATGCTTGGCCAACCCTCTGGACCTCCCTTTTTGATTTGACCAACAAGGCGATCTATTTTACCCACAGCATTGCGCGGAATAACTTCTGGATCGATATGGGAAAACTCAAGCTTTCCCCCGGCGCTCCGGTGTTGTATCTGAAAGCCGACAGAACCGATTTGTTTGGAGATGTGTCGAAGTTGCTGAGGCCGCCAGCACAGCCGGCTCTATTGCTTTTACTTCTTTCGAACTAAACCAAAAGCTGAGAGCTGAACCTGCGCTGCAAGGAAGGAGTTTCGTGTCATGAGATTATCATTTGTGAGTAGTCTATCGGTGGCCGTGATCTCTTTGGTGGCATTCCTGCCCTTTCACAATGTTGATGCCTGCTCTCGCATTTTCTGGAATTCCAACGGCACAGCCATGCTCGTGGCACGCAATATGGACCTGCAGGATTACCCATACATCTATGTCATGCCAGCGGGAATCCATAGGAAAGGGGAGGTCTGCCCCAATCCGGCTGAGTGGACTTCCAAGTACGGCAGCGTTGTAATGGGATTTTGGGGTAGTGTCCATTTGTGCGATGAGGGGATCAACACCCGGGGACTGGCCTTTCACTACCTCTTTTTGGGTGGCTCCGAGTACGAGGCTCGGGATAGCAGGCCGGGAGTCGATGGGGCGATATATGGTCAGTATCTTCTCGATAATGCAGCTAATGTGACAGAGGCCTTGGATCTCATGAACCAGACCCAGCTTGTGCTTGAGCCGTGGGATCCAAAGTGGCACCTACTTCCCTGCCATATAGCACTGGAGGATGCGGCGGGCGACTCGGCGGTGGTCGAGTTTACCGGTGGCCAGATGCAGGTCTATCATGGCTCTGCTTATACCGTACTCACGAACGAACCTCCCTTAAACGAGCAGCTGGACAACCTGAAGCGGTATAGGAAATTTGGAGGGAGTCTCCCCTGGCCTGGCAATGTCGAATCCGAGGACCGCTTCGTCAGGGCTTCGGCTTTCTTGCTCACCCTGAATTCTCAACCGTTTTCGTCTCTCCACCCGGATCTCGTCTCTCGCCTGTTCAGTGCCATCCGTGCTGTATCGCCCCCGTTTGGCTCTATAGCGTCTGACGGAGAGTCCTGGCCAACCGTCTGGACCTCCCTTTTCGATTTGACCAACAAGGCGATCTATTTTACCGACACCGTTGCGAAGAATAACTTCTGGCTCGATATGGGAAAGCTCAATTTTTCCCCAGGCGCTCCGGTGTTGTATCTGAAAGCCTACAAAACCGATTTGTTTGGAGAAGTGTCGAGGTTACTGAGGCCGCAATAATAGGCCGCTCTATCATGTATACTTCTTTAGAACTAAATCCAATTAATAAAGCCCAACTGATGAATTTGTATGCTTATATTGGCCTTCGAAAACCCTGAAGTCTCCTGGCTAAGCGCTTTGAATATTATTAATAGGTTCTTGACCGAACGGCTGTGGTTTCCTTTCCATAATCTAGGATCACTGCTATGTAACAACACACTCTTTACAGAAAAATCTATGTAACCGTTCAGTTCCTCTTCTGAGAGGAGGCAAAATATTTTGAAATGTTTGGAAAAAAATTGCACAAGGGACTAGATATTTTGTGAAAAATGGTGTATCCAAGGTCTTGTGGAACCAAGGCCGATTGCTCCAGAGACTTGGGAGAAACTCCCCCCAGAGGTTCAGGCTTATATCCTGGTTTTGGAGAATGCCCTGCGCCAATCTCTGGAGAGAATTGCCCAACTGGAGCAGAAGGTCAATGAGCTTGAGGCCAGGCTTAATCGAAATTCCCGCAATTCTTCTCAGCCTCCGTCCCAAGACCCGCCCCAGGCTCCCAAAAACCGCAGAGAAAAAAGTGGACGCCAGCCCGGTGGTCAACCTGGACACCAGGGCAAGCATCGGCCACTGGCACCGCCTGAGAAAGTGGATAAGATCGTGGAGCATCGGGCAGAAGCCTGTCCCCACTGCCGGAGTTTGCTGCTGGCGGGCGCGGGCAGACCAGTTGCTCCCCCGGAACGGCATCAGGTCTGGGAACTGCCCGAAATTCATCCGGTGGTTACCGAGCACCGTCTGGTTCCCGGTTGGTGTCCCCATTGCCGGGTCTGGGTAAAGCCTGAGTTGCCGGCTAAGGTCGGCAGAAGCGCCTTTGGTCCCCGGCTGCAAGCCTGGGTGGCCATCCTCACCGGCCGCTTTCGCCAGAGCCGCCGGCAGGTGGGCGAACTGTTGCAGGACCTGTGTGGCGTGAGTGTCAGCCTGGGCAGCATCCAGAGTCTGTGCGAAGAAACCTCCGAGGCCCTGGCGGTCCCCTACTGGGAAGCCCAGGAGGCGGTGGCCCGAGCCGACCTGGCGCATCTGGATGAAACGGGTTGGAAGGAAAAGGGGAAACGCCACTGGTTGTGGGTGGCGGTAACCGGAGCGGTGACGGTGTTCTTGGTGTCCGGCTCCCGAGGCCGCCAAGCCCTGATGGAACTTATTGGTGAAGCCTTTGCGGGTATTCTGCACAGCGATCGCTGGGGCGCCTATAATATGGTGGACCGTTTCCGGCGTCAAGTCTGCTGGGCGCACCTGAAGAGAGATTTTCAGGCGCTCTCCGAGCGGCAGACGCGGGCCGGTCCGGTGGGAGCCTGGGGACTTAGAGAGACAAAATGGCTCTTTGCCATCTGGCACCACTATCAGGATGGTAAAATCACCTGGGCCGAGATGCGGTGGGAACTGGTGCCGGTGCGCAGCCGTTTGGGAAAACTGTTGCGCCGGGGAGCCTCCTGTGGAGACCCTAAGGCCGAAGCCCTGTGCCGCAATCTCTTGAAGCTGTGGCCGGCATTGCTCACCTTTGCCTTTGTACCAGGGGTGGAGCCGACTAATAACCGGGCGGAGCGGGCCTTGCGGGGTGCGGTTCTGTGGCGCAAGGGCTGTTTCGGCAATTAGAGCGATAACGGCTCCCGTTTTACGGAAAGAATCCTCACCACGGTTGCCACCTTGAGGCAGCAAAACCGAAATATCGTGGAGTATGTTGTGGCGGCTATCCAAGCTCATCGGATTGGTCAACTTGCTCCGTCTCTTTTACCGTTGGGCCAATTAATTCTAGAGGCGGCCTGAACGATTACAAATCTATTTGGATATAGATCTCATATCATTAATTAGACCAAGTGGCCCTTTTGTCCAATTTTAGCCGCACCCCCGCCCTCTGCCCCGCATTCTCAGCTTGACAGCCGCAGGCCACCAGCAGTAAGGTTGGACCAATTAACCTTTCATCCAATTTGCTATGCCTAAGCGGTCCCTCATCCCCAGCAGGGCACTGCTCCCGCAAGCCCTGAGTATCGTCCCCTATCTGACCCGGGAGGAGGTCACCAGCTTGGCGGCCGCCTGCCAAGGGAGAAACCGGAGCCGGGATGAGCTCCTGATCCACACCCTCTTCCAAACCGGTATTCGTATCTCCGAAGCCTTAAGCCTGACCCCCCGCCGCATCGGCACGCAGGAGGGGGGCGACGTTCTTTATATCAAGGAGAAAGGCGACAAATCCCGTCTGGTAGCCTGTCCTGACCGCCTGCCCCATCGCCTCAAGAGCTTCGCCTTCGACCGAAAACTGGGGTTGGATGACCGCATCTTCAAGATCAACCGCGAGCGGGCCTGGCAGGTGATTAAGGAGACCTCTGAGAGGGCCGGGCTCACTAAACGAGTTTACCCGCATCTCTTTCGACACTCAGGGGCCATCGAGCGCCTCCGGCAAACCGGCAACCCCCGGGCCCTACAGATTCATTTGGGACATGCCTCCCCCTTCATGACCATGAGATACCTCAGTACCCTGACGGCCGAGGAGGCCCTGCGCATCCAGCAAGAGGTGGTGTTTGATTGAAGGCAGAGATCTGGGGCCATAATGAAGGGGCTTTGAGAACAACTCGTCCATTAAGAATAAAGGAGCTCCAACTTTTAATTTTTAGGGGCCCGGATGATTCAAAATGTCAAAAAGAATAGAACATATTATGGAAGTTCTTAAGTACGTAAAAGACAATTGGGACCATAGTTCAACAATTGCAAAAATTAGAGTTGAAGCAGATAAATATATTGCCCAAAAATATAACATTACAGATAAAACGGTAAGTGATAAATACCGTAGACAATTAAAAGATGAATCTGGGCATGACCTTAGCACCGGGCGTTTCGATAAATTATTAGAAAATTGGATTAAAGAAAGTGATCCAGAATTGATGTACTTCGAGAGTCTCCGTAGCATAAACTTCGGAAACCGCTGGATGCAGGAGAGCTTCAACCGCCTGCTGGAGCAGTATGAATTTTTAAGCGGGCAGATTGACAACCGGCATCTCGCACCTTTGTGACGCTTCAAATCATGCGAATGAAATCCTTTGCAGCATCAAAATGATATGGTAACATAATAATTATCTCTAAAATACGTTTATGCGCAAGGTTTTTCGGGGCAACCTTCCATGGAGAGCCAACCTCTAGCCATGAGGAGACTACCGTGTACTTGTCCTACTCCCGGCCTGGCCCCAGGCTGGCCAAGTTGGCCCTTCTCAGCTTCTCCTTACTGATCCTGCTGCTGTTAAGCTCCGGCAGCGCCGCCGCCGCCGGCGCCCCCCACACCATCACCGCTAATGCCGTGGTGCCTTGGGTAGCCACCGGCTCCCTTGCCACCGACCGCGAGCAGCACACGGCCACCCTCTTAGGAGATGGCCGGGTCCTGGTGGCGGGGGGCTTTCACAATTTTGGCGAATACCTGAGCAACGCCGAGCTCTATAACCCGTTCTCCGGGACCTGGACTGCCACGGGCGTCCTCAATGAGGTCCGGGGCTATCACACGGCCACCCGCTTAGGAGACGGCCGGGTCCTGGTGGCGGGAGGTTACAGCCTGGCCGGCGGCTACTTGGCCAGCGCCGAAATCTACGACCCGTCCACGGGGCTGTGGACCACCACCGGCCCTCTATCCCATTCCCGCTACGCACACACCGCCACCCTCTTGGGCAACGGCAAGGTCCTGGTGGCGGGAGGCTATAACCCTGGCAGCGGCTATCTGAACAGCGCCGAACTCTACGACCCGGCCACCGGGCTGTGGAGCGCCACCGGCTTTATGACCACCCCTCGCTATGCGCACACGGCCACGCTTATGCCCAACGGCAAGGTCATGGTGGTGGATGGCTATAACGGTGCTGGCGCCTCCCTGAACAGCGCCGAACTCTACGACCCGACCGCGGGGACTTGGGCCCCCATCAGCCAACTCCCTACCTGGCCCCGCTATAATCACACCGCCACCATCCTGTCGAATGGCAAGGTCCTGGTGGCGGGGGGCTATAACAGCCTTGCTGGCGCTTATCTGAATAGCGCCGAACTCTTTGACCCGGCCACGTCTACCTGGACTACCGCCGGCTCTCTCGCCAATCGCCGTGGGTATCATACCGCCAACCTCTTGTCCAGCGGCCAGGTTCTGGTGGCGGGAGGCTATGACAATGCCTCTTACCTAAACGCCGGCTACCTGGCCAGCGCCGAACTCTACAACCCGGCCACGGATACCTGGACCGCCACCGACTCCCTCAACCCGGCCCGGCGCTATCATACGGCCACCCTGCTGAGCGGCGGCCAGGTTCTGGTGGCGGGGGGCGAGCGTAACACCGGCTCCCTGGCCAGCGCCGAGATATCCAATGCCACTGCCGGACCGGGCGGCGCCATCTCCCCGGCCGGAGCGCAGACGGTCGCAGATGGAACTGACGCCACCTTCACCATCACCCCGGACGCCGGCAAGCGGATCATGGACGTGGTGGTGGACGGAGTCTCACAGGGGCCGGGCACCAGCAGCCCAACCAGCTATACCTTCACCAACGTCATCGCCGACCACACCATTACAGCCACCTTCAACAACTCTTCTGACTCCGTCATTTGGGCCACGGCTGGGGCAAACGGCACCATTTTGCCCAACGGCGGGGTCAATGCTCCTTATGCGAGCCCCACGCCCCTGAACTTCACCATCACTCCCAACCCCGGCTATCATGTGGCCGACGTGAAGGTGAACGGCTCCTCCGTGGGCGCCCTGACCAGTTATAGCTTCTTCTATGTGATGAGTGACCAGACCATCAGCGCCACCTTTGCCGCTGATCCGCACACCATCATGGCCACCGCCGGGACGAACGGGTCCATCTCTCCGGCGAGCGCCGTGCTGGTGCCTGACGGGACCGACCAGACCTTCACCATCACCCCCGATGCCGGCTACCGCATAATGGAAGTCTTGATCGACGGCATCCCCTATGGGACGATCGGCAGTTACACCTTCACCAACGTCACCGCCGACCACACCATTGACGCCACCTTTACCGACGCCGCCAATTTTGTCATCTGCCCCACGGCCGGCAGCGGCGGCAGCCTCTCCCCCAGTGGGGCGATGGGGGTGGCCCCGGGGGCCAGCCAAACCTTCACCATCACCCCGGATATAGGTGAGGGGGGGTATTATCGCATCTTGGACGTGTACGTGGACGGCGTCTCCATGGGGCCGGGCACCACCACCTACACCTTCACCAACGTCCAGGCCGACCACACCATCACCGCCTACTTTACCAGCAGTTATAATTTCGTTCTCTGGGCCACCAACGGCCCCGGAGGAACCATAGACCCATACGGCGGGGTGGAAGCCTATGTGGAAGCGGACCAGACCTTCACCATTACCCCGGCTGCCGGCTACCACGTGGCGGACGTGGTGGTGGATGGGGCTTCGGTGGGAGCGGTGACCAGCTATCCCTTCGTTGCTGTGGCCGCGGACCACTCCATCCGGGCCACCTTTGCCCTCAATCCGCATATCATTACGGCCAGCGCCGGGCCCAACGGCGCCATCTCTCCCTCGGGTTCCGTTTCGGTGCCGGATGGGACCGATCAGCCCTTCACCATCACTCCCAACCCCGGCTACCGCGTGCTGGACGTGGTGGTGGATACGGTTTCCCAGGGGGCCATAAGCAGTTACACCTTCCTCGGGGTCATCACGGACCACACCATCAGCGCCACCTTCGCCCTGAACCCGGTCGTCACTGCCTCGGCTGGACCTAACGGCTCCATCTCTCCCTCCGGCGCCGTCTCAGTCCCTTATGGTTCGAACCAGAGCTTCACCCTCGGCCCCACCCCCGGCTATTACGTGGCCGACATCCTGTTGGACGGCAGTTCCATGGGCCTGGTAAACGTGTCTAGCGTTACCCTTAACAACGTCACCATTAACCACACCCTCTCCGTCTCCTTTGCTCCGAGCCCGGTCATTACCACCTCGGCGGGCGCCGGCGGCCTCATCTCTCCCTCTGGCTCCCTGCAAATCACCTATGGCAGCAACGCGGCCTTTTCCATTCTCCCTAACGCCAACTATCACATTGTCGACGTCCTGGTGGATGGCACCTCCGTGGGGGCGGTGAGCAGCTATTCTTTCACTAACGTCACCGCCGGCCATACCATTGCGGCCAGCTTCGCCATTAACACCAATACCATCACCGCCAGCGCCGGGGCCAATGGGTCCATCTCACCCGCCGGGGCCGTGCCGGTAGCCTACGGGGCCAACCAGTCCTTCACCATCACCCCGGCCGCCAACTACCACGTGATGGATGTCCTGGTAGACGGCAGTTCCGTGGGCGCGGTGACCAGCTATCCCTTTAACAACGTCACTGCCAATCATACCATCCAGGCCAGCTTCGCCATCGACACCCGTACCATTACCGCCAGCGCCGGAACCAATGGCAGCATCTCGCCCGCCGGGGTGGTGACGGTGAACTACGGGGCCAGCCAGACCTTCACCATCACGCCTAATACCGGCTATCATGTGGTCAACGTCTTGGTGGACGGCTCGTCGGTGGGGGCCGTGACCAGTTACACCTTCAGCAACGTTATCGTGAGCCACACCATTGCGGTCAGCTTCGCCGGGGACACCCACACCATTACGGCGACTGCAGGAACCGGTGGCACTATTTCCCCTTCCGGAGTAATTCGGGTTCCTTTTGGAAGCAGCCAGGGATTCTCCATCACCGCCAATACTAATTACAATATTAACAATGTGCTCGTTGATGGCGTTTCAGGGGGACCGTTGTCCTTTTACACCTTTACCAATATCATCACTGACCACTCCATCTCAGCTAGCTTTATCGCCAAGCCTCTTGGTATTGTAGTCGACAGAAGCATCGTGAGAGTGCCTCCTTTGGGAAGGTCGCAGGTTCAGGTGAAGTTGAGTGGTAATCCCTTCAAGGATGTCATGGTTTCGGTGACACGGCAGACCGGGTGTCGGGGTATCATAGTCCGAGAGGGTGCTACTCTGGTTTTCAATCAGAATAATTGGGATACCTACCAAACCGTCACCTTGGAAGCATCCAACAATTATCCTGATGACCCCCCAAATGCGACCATCCAATTGTACTGCTCGGATATGGCCGCAGTTCAGATCGTGGCTATTCTTGCATATCCGGCCATCAGCCCGGTGATGAATTTACTGCTGGAGGATGTTGAATAATATTTCTTAATGCCAAACCCATAATAAAGGAGACTGGAGGACATGCCGGCGTTCTCCTTTTGACCGCTTTGGCTGGTCTTCTTTAGGAAACCGCATGTCCACTCGGTGTCAAAGAGTGCGATTAATCCGGATGAACCAGATTTAGCAAACCTGCCTTCGTTGACCGGCAGTCCGGCTGGTTCTGGGGTCACGCTATCTGCAATCTATTAGCTACTTAATGTAATATCAATTGGTTATGATATGCTTTCCATATATTGAAGTCACCGCCTGCTTTCAACTCCGCCAAACCGATTCGGGACTGATAGGAATCGACACCTTCAGCCTCTAATACAGCTACCCTCACCTTGATGGGGACAGCAAATCTCCATTCTATTTTGTGCCGATCCCACTAATACCTCCAACTTATGCCTTCCTCCCTTGAATGGTGCATAAAACCTGGTTGTGGGTTTAAGTGACCAGGATGACACGGATATTCAAGACACTCCTCGGCCGTCGTCTTGAAGACGGCGAGCGGATTTTCGACTACTCGGAACCTGACTACGGAGCATAGCTCAGAAGAATTTCTGACGGGACAGGCGCGGTGAAATCGATTGACATCATGACGCTCAGAATGAATATGGTCAGAATGGAGAAGATGAACAGCTTCTTGGCCCAGAGCCGCTCATCGGATGCCTTGTAGCCCGACCAGGCCATATACAGCCAGGCCAGGCCCAATCCGCTCGCCACTGCCAAGGTGCTGTAACCGGTGTAGCCGCCTACGGTCAGCATCAGCGTGGCGGCCATAAAGGCCAAGATATAACGCACCATATGCTTTTTTGCCGCGGCGGTTCCCTGCTTGACCGGCAGAACCGGGATGGCCGCAGCAGTGTAGTCATCAAACCGAAAAACCGCGATGGCGTAGCAGTGAGGCATCTGCCAGAGGCTGAAGATCGACAACAATATCACTGCTCCCAGGTCGAAGCGACCGGTGACCGCGCAATATCCCGCCAGGGGCGGTGCGGCTCCCGCCAGACTGCCGATCAAGGCGGCGTAGATGGAATTGCGCTTCAGGTACAGACTGTACACGACCACATAAATCACCAGGCCCACCAGCACGATGCTAACTGCCAGCAGGTTGGTTGCCGCCCAGAGCAGTGCCAGGCCCGCAAGGCCCAAAATCGTGGCGTAGGATACGGCGATCGGAAGTTTGATGAGCCCCCTGGCAAGGGCGCGGTTGCGTGTCCGGATCATTTTTCGGTCAATTTTTCTATCGACACAGTTGTTGAAAACGCAACCGGAAGCGACCACCAGGGATATGCCGATGAGAATCGCCGGGAGAGCAAGGCCATCAACCCGCCCTTTGGAGGCAAGAAAAAAGCCGGCTGCCGCGGAGATCAGGTTGCCGAAAACGATTCCCGGTTTGGCAACGAGCAAATAGTTTTTGATCCTTTCAGGCATGCTCACATCATTCGGTAGTTCAGGCTAGACATGATCCAGAGGGTTCCTCCGACGAAGAGGGCCATGATCAATAAAGTGAAGATCAGAGCAATCACGTTCCAACGCGCCGCCGATGAACTGTCCAGATGCAGGAAGTAATGCAGGTGCACCAAAATCTGCACGATGCCCGCACTGAATATGCCGGCTATGATCGCCGAAGAAGACCAGGTACCGCTCAGCACCAAGGCAAACGGAATGGTGGTCAGAATGAGGGAAAGAACGAAGCCGATGAGATACGATTTGAGACTTCCCCTGCTTACGCCGGTGCTGTCGATAGATGCTTGACTCATTTACATAACTCCCAGCAGGTAGACGATACTGAATATGCCGATCCAGATGATATCCAGAAAATGCCAGAACATACTCAGCCGCATCAGCCGTGATTGAACGGGAGAGGTCAACCCTTTGATGGCGACCTGACCTATAATGACCGCCATCCAGATCAGCCCGAAAGTCACATGGGTGCCGTGAGTCCCGACCAGGGTGAAAAAGCTCGAAAGGAAGGCGCTGCGGTCCGGCCCGTGGCCTTCGGCAATCAGGCCATGGAACTCATTGATTTCCATAGAGACAAATCCGAGCCCCAGCAGAAAGGTAACGGCGAGTCCGATCAGCACCCACTTCTTCTTGCCGTCGTGCACGGCCAGCATGACCAGACCATAGGTTACGCTGCTGAACAGCAGGAACAAGGTTTCACCCAACAGGTAAGGCAGATCAAACAATTCCTTACCCGTCGGACCATTGGCATAGTTGCGGCCCAAGACGGCAAAAGTAGCGAAGAGCGTCGCAAATATGATGAGGTCGCTCATAAGATAGAGCCAGAAACCGAATGTCTGAATCGCGACGGTATCGGGGTGTTCAACTTCTTCGTTATGAGCGGTGCCGATGGTCGCAGCGTCTGTGGTCATCATTTACCTCTCCGGTACAGGTTCTGAGATGGTCGGTTCGTCTGCGGGACGTCTCATAGCTATGGCGGCCAACTGTCGATAGCGCTCATTTTCGATCCGCTCGACCTCGGCGGCGGGTATGATGTAATGCAGGTCGTCGTCGAATGAGCGGGCAACGACCGTGACCAGCATACTCAGAGCGGCAAGTCCGGCCAGCCACCAGATGTACCAGATCATGGCAAATCCGCACACGAAAGCCAAAGCGCCGATGATCAGGCCGTGCGGCGCGTTTTTCGGCATCTCGATGTCGTTATATTGATCCGGCCGCCGATAGGCGACGCCTTTTTCCTTCATGTCCATAAAGGCATCGATTTCATCTACGACGGGTATTTCCGGAAAGTTATAGACCGCGGGAGGAGAAGATGTCATCCACTCCAAGGTGCGGCCGTCCCAGGGATCGCCGGTCGGATCGCTGAGGGCCTGGCGCTCCTTAAGGCTGACGAGCAATTGAATTATCAGAAAGACGATGCCGAGCCCGATCACGGCCGTACCCAAGGCGGCGACGAGCAGAAGGGGATGCCAGGCCGGGTTGGCATAATACACCATGCGGCGGGGCATGCCCATGAAGCCCAACACATACAGGGGAAAAAAGGCAAGAATAAACCCGATCTGCCAGCACCAGAAGGCGCGTTTGCCCCAACTTTCCTGCAAACGAAAGCCGGTGGCCTTGGGGAACCAATAATAATAACCTGCCAAAAAGCCGAACAGCGAACCGGGGATCAGCACATTGTGGAAATGAGCGATCAGAAACAGGCTGTTGTGGAGCACGTAATCAGCGGGTGGCATGGCCAACATGACGCCGGCAGACCCGCCGATGGCGAAGGTCACGATGAACCCCAGGGTCCAGTACATCGGCGTAGTAAACCTTATGCGGCCACGATACATGGTGAAAAGCCAGTTGAAGGTCTTGACCCCGGTGGGGATGCCGATCATCATGGTCGCAATCCCGAAAAAGAGGTTGACGTTCGGGCTGGCACCCATGGTGAAAAAATGATGCACCCAGACGGAAAAAGACAGAACCGTGATGGCCGCCGTAGCATAGACCATGGATCTATAGCCGAACAGCCGTTTTCCGGAGAAGGTGGCGACGACCTCTGAAAAGATCCCGAAGGCCGGCAGGATCACGATATAAACCTCAGGATGCCCCCAGGTCCAGAACAGGTTGGCATACATCATCATGTTGCCGCCGAGGTCGTTGGAGAAAAAATGCATGCCCAGGTAGCGATCGAGGGTTACCATGGCGAGAGCGGCCGACAGAACCGGAAAGGCCCAAACCACGAGCACCATGGTGCAAAAAGTAGTCCAAACAAACATCGGCATCCGCATGGGCGTCATGCCGGGAGCGCGCATTTTC
>JAPLJC010000002.1 GCA_026388765.1 Deltaproteobacteria bacterium | reverse complement strand
GCGCCAGCACCTGCACGTCGGCCTGGCGCTCCGGCATCGACCCGTCGTCCACTTACCCGTACTATGGGTTCCGCGTGGTCCTGGCCCCAGTTCAGTAACAGCCAGCCAAAACCGCGAGCAAACCTGCCGGCAGGCCAAGCTCGCGTAGCGAGCGCGGATCTTTTTTGCAGGCAATGGACCCGAGACAACGATATGTGGGCAAAACCAGCGAGATTGGCCACGACCAACTCGAAAGGACGGCATGGTTATAGAAATGACATGGCCCATGGTGCCTAGCCCCGTTAGCCCGAGTTTCGCATCACCCCCTCCAAACCCGCGTCAATAGGGCCTCTCATTTTTTTGGCACTACAAAATCGACCCCTCTGCCACTTCCAGTTTGGTCTGCGGCAGGCTCGCCCAATTGATCTTCAGTTTCTCATAAATCGCCTTCTGCATCTCTTCCGGTTCGCCGGCTTTGCGCAGCCGGTAGGTCTTCCCACCCTTGGTTGGAACCACGATGGTCGTGTAGCAATGCGTTTGCAGCACCCGCCGGATCGTGCCCCAACTCCGCGCGTCGCCCGCATCCTTCAGCGTTTCCTGGATCCAACACAAAAGGTGGTAAGCCAGGATCGTGATCCACACATGGCCTTCGACCCGTCGCTCAATCTGGTGGTAGTTGGGACGTAAGCCCAAATCTCCTTTCAGCGCCCGAAACCCATCCTCCGCTCGACTGAGGGTCATATAGACCTGCCAAATCTCCTCGGCGCTGGCTTGGCCACGGTCGGTGCGTAACACGTAACAGCCCAATAAATCGTCCGCCACCTCCTTCTTCTCCTCCAGGCGTGTCCACTGCAAGGTCTTGCCCGTCGCCTTGGCCACCCAGGCCACTTGGTAGAACCGCCGCACCCGGGGGTGTTTCTGTTGCAGTCGACCGAGGGCCTGGTCAATCTTAGCCCCGTCTTGCAGACGCCCTTCCTGGATCCGCCGCCCCAGTTTTTCCAAGGCTTCCAGGTATTTCTCTTCCGCCTGCGAGCAGATGGCTTTTTCCTTTTCTTCCCGGCCCTGGCTCCAGCATAAGACCAGCGTGTCGGGAGCCTCGGGCCCCGCGGCGGTCGGAGCCGTCGGCGCGGGGCCGGTGGCGGTGGTGGAGGCACCGGCTTGGGGGGCCTCTTTGGGCTTGGGCACCACCCAGAGTGGATCGGTCAGCTTGCGCACCCGTACTTCACTGCGATCTTCTCGCTGCCCAATCGGCGTGAACTGGTCCTCTTGCAAAAACTCCGCCCGGTAGGCCTTGCGGCCGCGGCGGCTGTCGTTGACCAAGTAATGATAGTGGTGCTGGCGCAGCAAGGCCAGATTGGGTTTGGTGGCAATCCCCCCATCCAAAAGCACCATCGCTTCGGGGCGGGTCTGGCCCATCTCGGGCACCAATTGGTCCATCTCTTCGATCATTTGGACCAAGCTCTTGGCGTCGCTTTGCTTGCCCTCAAAAATCCGGTGGGCCAGTTCAAAACCCCGCCGATCAAAGACCATCCCCAGGACAATTTGCGGACAGTCGTTTCTCTTCTCCTTGGAGTGGCCCCGCTGGGCTTTGGGATTGCCCAGGGCCTCGCCTTCAAAATAAGTGTTGGTCAAGTCGTAGAGCAAGAGCGTCCGATCCGTCGTGAAGAGTTCACTCTGTTTGCGGCGCAAATGTTCTTCCAGACCTTGGCGATGCTCGAAGAGCTGGTCGCTGATCCGGTAGAACCGGTCTTTGGCGGCCGGGCCCATTTCCATTTCCAGCAACTCCGGCAAGGAACTATCCGGCCACCAGTCCACCAGGGCCAGTTCGCTGCCTGGATCGACCAGGCGGTTGATCACGCTGGCCGCCGCCGCCTGCCCCTGGGCGGGGGTAAAGCCCAGACTTTCCAGCACCGCCGGCAAGCCCAGCCGCTGCCACGCTTGCCAAGCCACCAGCGTCGGCCCCAGCGGGGTGGTATGAGTGTGGGAGATGCGATCGGCCAGCACGCCATCCAAGACCCAGCCCGCAGCGGGCTTTGGGCCAGGCCCAGGCGGTTGGGGTGCTGAGAGCCAGCGGCCTTCCCGATCCACCCGCTTGGCGATGGTATCAACCAAGCTCAAGACGCTGGCCGGATCCCTGAGCCCGGGCAGGTGGGTTTGGCCGCGCAGCCGTTGTTCGACCAAGCAGGCCACTCGGGTTTGCTCCTCCGGCGGGACGCGCAGGTTGCCCAAGGAGACGACGACCCGTTGGCGCGGTTGGCCTTGGGCATTGCGGTAGGCCTCTAATAATTGGAGGCACTGCCCCGTGGGAGACTGTTTGTAACGGAAGAACATGGTCAGTCCCGTTGGCCCCGGGTCCAAGCGTCCGCCCAGGCCGCCTGAGACGGCCCCCATCGCATCGAATTCTTCATGTGGCTCGAAGAATACGCGTGCGGGCTGGTGGCAGCCAAGTGGATTCTGCGGCTGGGGGTCATTTATAGTCCCTACAAAGGCCGAAATGAAAGATCCTTCCTTGATTATCAACAACTTACGAATACAACATGATGACCGGTATCGTTATAGGAACGCCAGGGGTGCGAAACCGAGGCTAACAGCCAAAGCTAAAACACCCTAAAACACCCACAAAACGAGGTTTTCTGTGTTAACACGCTGTTAACAGAATGGGGTGAACCCTGGTGAATCACCTAGTCAGAGGCCCGTTAACGCCGTTAACCGATTCGTAGCCCGGGCTTTCCA
>JAPLJC010000011.1 GCA_026388765.1 Deltaproteobacteria bacterium | reverse complement strand
TATCTGGGGATACGAGAGAAAAAGGTGGGGTTTTGCTTTTGCAAGGATTGCGGTCTAAGGCTTGATTATGACCATGGAGTCGGTAGGCCTACCCCACGCGAAGCGTTTAGTTCATGGTTCGGATAGGGAAAGGTTTCAGCGTCTTGATAAGTTTCTGACCATAGCAGTACTTTGCTATCAGCCCACCGGATAGGGATTGCCGATCTATTGGCTGCCTGATCAGACGCCTAAACCAAGTGGGCGCCAGGGTTTCTAATCATGCCAGGCGGTGGTATGTCCATGTGGCTTCAGCCTTTCCCTTGGCGCACCATCATCGGGCGGTAATGACCTTGCGGTCTTAAGCTCCATCGCCTTGAGTTATCCGGTTCTGAGGGTAGGTATGCCAAGATTATTAAAAAAATTACTCTGTCGGCTGGTGGGTTGATAAATTCATGGAAAATTATGCTATCATGCCATTGCTGAAAGGAATTGGCTTCAAGAAAAGAAACTTTCAGGGATTTTCTCCGGGCCCAGAGATCCCAAAACCGATTTTTGACCGTGTTGGCCCTGGTAACATTTATCCCGTGAAATTAAATAGCCATTGGGGAGGTTCCGATGGACAGGAGGGCATTGTCGTTGTGCCCGCCAAGCAATTTAACTATCCTGTTGCTGATCCTGATCGTCTCCCTGGCAGCCTGGCCGATTCCCGGCTGGGGCCAGGTTTATCTCCCCAATTTCAAATTTATCGAGGTGCCTGATCCCCTCTCCGGGGATAATCCCACCTATCCGCTTATCACCAGAACCGAGCCAACGCCGGGGCAGTCGTGGACGGACTCGCGCTTTGGCACGGCACAGACCCGCATCACCCAAACCGCTACCCTGGTGCAAGAATATTCTCGCATTGATCCCTTTAATTGCAATCAATCCTTGATTCTTTTGTTTGACCTAGTCTCGGGCAGCGGGTTGGTCTATCGGACCACCTCAGCGCCTTACGATACCCTAGCCAACCTGGTGCAGACCATTTCCGACCTGGGGGAGATGCGCTGGGACCCGAGCGACCCAAATATTCTCTGGGGGTTCAAGGGCTTAACCATCACCAAGCTCGATGTGACGACCGGGGTTGAGACGCTGGTCAAGGATTTCACCACCGATGCCGCCATCGTCCCCATCTTGCAGGCCTATCCCCTGATTTACCGCATCACCTGCATGGACGAAGGGGAATCCTCCCGGGACAAGAGATTCTGGGCCCTGGCCTTACAGAACGGCGCGTCCTCGAATCCTGATTTGGACTATGCCTATTTATATCTGTTTACCTGGGATCGCTTGCAGAATGAGGTCCTGGGCACCTATGCACTTTCCGTGGCCCAGCGCCAAAATCTCGATTGGGTAGGCATCTCTACCCTGGGCAACTGGGTGGTAATCGGCGGCGAATCGGACGGCGGCATGCCGTCTAACTGGGGATTGATAATGGCCAGTAAGGACTTCAAAGTGCTGCACCAACTCTCGGTGAACACGGGCCACGCCGACGTGGGGCTGGATACCCAGGGCCGGGAAGTCATCGTCATGCAAAATTCTAACACCGATTGCGTAGACCTGATCCCCCTGGATCTGCAGGCCAAGCCGGTGAATATAGTTGATGATTACAATGGCAACATCATTAGACCCATCGTGCGGTTATATTATAATTCCGGTTCACCTATTGGTTTTAATGGCGGGGTCCATATTTCCTGCAACTATCCCGGCTATAGCCTTATTTCCACCACCATCCCACCGAGCACCCCGGAGCAGAACTGGCTGGACCGTTGCAACATCCTGGTGCGGCTCGACCGCAACAAGGCCCGGGCGGTTTATCTGGCGAAAGTTTATAATACCACCCAGCAGTATTGGGAGGAGACCCACGCCAGCATCACCAACGACGGGGCCAAGATCGTCTGGGAGGATGATTGGGGGCACTCCGTCCCCGACACCCAACCCCCCGCATTGACCGTTACGCAACTGGTGATGCCGCCCAACTGGCAGAAGCAATTTACTCATCCAGTTCCAGCAATTCCTTCCCTGCTCTTGGGGGATTAAGCCGTCTAGTAGGTGGAGGTTATAATAGGCTGATAGTTTTCCGGGGTGATAGCTCCAATTTGCAAAGTCAAGTTGACAAGATACCCCGATATTCTTTCAGAATCCAGGCCAGTCTTCTTTTCGGGGTTCCGCGTTCAGGTTGGACCGCCGTATATCTTCCCAGCTTCGACAATTATCCCCTCACCCGGATCCCTTGCACGAACGCGGGTCGATGGTCGAAATCCCCTTGGCATCCATTACCGGAACTTTGTACGGATTATATCATCAGTCTCCTCGCGGTCCAGGAGGTTTTTGACTTTCTAGATGAGGTATTGAGCGCAGTCTCGATCGGGAAAGGAAACTTTGATTCCATGACATATTATGCACTTCTCGATTTGTCATCGACAGACTAAGGCGCGCCGGTATGGCACTGGCTACACAGGATTTCCGAGGGGATTTCTCCTCCAGGGTGGTCGAATTTCAACCCCTGCAGGCTCACAGTCTCCGGTTTTGGCTGACCGCCCTGGGCGGTGATTATATGACACGTGTTGCATTCATTGGAGATGGCCCGGCCTGTCTTGTCGACATGGGAACCATCGTGGCAGCGAAAGCAACCCGGCCAAATATAATGCCCAATATTGTTGGGCCGCACTTTCCAGTCCGTTTTCATTTCCGGGAAGAAATTGTCTTGAAAGATCCTCTGAGTCTCGGAGACCGCCTGCTCGATCTTTGGCTGGTCCTTGTAATCAGAGTATTCTTTCGAGAGGTTTTGAGCAATCTGGGCAATCCCACTGGCCTGCGAATCGGCCCCGCTGGCCTTGACCAGAGCCTCGGCCGCCTTCATTTTTATGTAAGGAATGGAAGGATCGATACGACCCATCCACATGGAAACATCCAGAGCGCTGTAAGGAGAATCGAAAGTGTGGGTGGGACGATTGTGGCAGTCGACACAGTCGAGCACCCGCATGGGCAGAGTTTCTTGTTGGGGGGTCAATGGATTGTCTTTTGACTGGTAGACGGTGACGGCCCCTGTCTCTCGATTCGTCACGCGCACCCAGGGTATGATTTGCCGGCTCTCGTCCGTGGCTATGTACTCCATGCGGTTGGACACATTCATATGCCAGTGGATGCCTCCAACCGGCCCCTTGGTGGCAATTGCCCCTCCCACATACACCAGCAGTCTTATGTTCCACGGAGTGTTTTGCTTGTCAGGCAGGAAGAATTGGCGACGCAGTTCCAACCATCCGTAAAATTTCGCCGGCCAATGGCACTGTTCGCAGGTTTCCGGCGCGGGCCGCAGGTCTTGGACCGGCACTGGAATGGGCCGTGGATATTTGTCGGTAACGGTTGCATAGACCTGATAGAGGCCGGAGATCTTGGAGCGGACAAACCAGGAGGCGCCCGGGCCGATATGGCATTCCGCACATCGTACCCTTGAGTGGGGAGAGATTTTGTACGTGGTGTATTCCGGCTTCATCACGTGGCACAAAGCGCCGCAAAACTGCGACGATTCAGTCACCTCAAACGCGCGGTAGCTTCCTAACGCGCTGAGCATAAGAACAAGGAACACGCAGGCAAGCGCCGCAACAAGCTGGCGCGTGCGCCTCCCGCCACTTGCCTCAACGCGGGCCTCCGCCGCCGTCAGCTTTTTGCGCCGGCGGAGTTCCAGCCATAATCCCACTCCTGCGAAAATGAGGCCGATCCAGAAAAATGACGGGACAATCAGGAAGATCAGGATGCCCATGTAGGGCTGTCTGGAACCGGTAAAAAAGTCAATTGCTATCAGACAAAGCGCGGCGAACAGGCTGCCCATGGCCAGCACAAGGCCGAAGATGCCAACCCAGTTGCCGATCAGGGCGGAAACCCATCGGGGACGCGGGGCCTTATGCCCATTCATAAAGGGGTTCCAAATCAATGCTAAAAGAGCGGATGCAGACGGTCACAACCCTCAGTGTTTCGCAACGGACTTCAGATACGCTATAACGTCCTGCAGTTGTTCATCGGTTAACTTAAATTCCGGCATTTTTACTTCGGGCCCGAGGGCTTTCTTGGGGTTTGTGATGGCCTCTTTGAGGCGAGCGTCGGCATTTGTCCCGGCAACCATTTCCATGGGCTTGCCCGTTTTACTACCCTCCTTGTGGCACAGGGCGCATTTTTTGCTCTCTACAAGGGCTTTTCCCTTTTCCACGGAGCCGCCTTGAGCCCATGCAGACGCCACAATGCCTATCAACAGCAAAAAAAGGACCGTCACTACAGATTTCATTACAGATTTCATTTTTCCTCCTGTGGTTTGTAAACGGACAGGGCTTTTGCCCGCCCAATGCAGCCGGCTCTAAGAAGAGATAAGAACACCGAGGCCTACCACATGCGCTCCACCGCCATTCGCAGTTTATCCGCGGTGCACGCTAGAAGCAAGATTAAACCATGAGGACGCGGTTGAGCCACTCTTGCCACCTAACTCGTAAGCTTAAGCTAGAACTTGTACTGTAAAAATGCCTGCACCACATGCGCCGTGGCGTTCGTGAAGAACCCGTCCAGGGTATTGTACCGCTGATTGTTGCCCGCCAAGCCCTTCGCAGTGATTCCCTGCAGGTAAAGCGTTTGGTACGCTTGGGGCATGCCGAAGGCCTCGAATATGTATCCCGCTCTGACAGCCCAGTGCTCGTTGTACCTGTAGGTGAGAAATGTTCTTATATCGGCGTAGTATTCGTTCAGATTGAGCATATTGCGTTGTTCATTGAAATTCGAATGCGCAATAGAGTAGCTTCCCCTGGTCGTGAGGTCCAGCTTTTTCGGAATGAGCTTAAAGTCCGCTCTGGCGATGAAAGTGTCATATGCATCGGAGGTGGTCAACGTGGGGCCAAAATCACCCGTGACCAGACCAACTTCCCCAAGAATTGGGGTGGTGGCGGCCAGTTCTTTAGTTTGGAGTTGCTGGTGGTCGTATCCCAGGCTCAACGCGACCCGGTCATGCGGCCTCCAGCTCACATCCACACCGGTCGACCAGCCTCGATCGCTTTGGATACCTAAGGTCGAGTCTAAAAAATTGTCGTTATAGATCGAGAAATTGAATGAGGTGGTGATATTATTCGCGGGGAGCACTTCTGCAATGAAATTGAAGGCGTTCCGGTTGAGGTTTCCCGTGTAGGATTTGTAAGTTATCGGCACCCCCGCCTCCCCCTCCTGCTCCCTCACCATAAAATTCCACCCAAGCCGGACGGTGTACGCATAGTTGGCATTCAGGCTCAGCCAGCTAGTAGGAGTCAGCCTGAGGCCCACCTGGGGCGAGCTACTCGAGGTTGTGCCCTGTCCATTGGTGCGGTCGACTCCTTGCCAGGTATAGCCGGCAGTGAAGGCCAGCATGTTGTTCACTCTATAGTCGGCGCCGAGGTTGGCACCCTGCCGTAAATACGAATACTGCATCATTGGCCGAAGGATTGAGGTCGTTCCTGAGAATGCCGTCGTCAAAATTTGATTAGCTGTGTTATTATTCTCAAAGTTATAAGCGTTGTACGAATACCTCAAGGTTAATGGGGCGATTGGACGGGTTACGCCGGCAATATTTGCGGTAAAAGTCGAGGCGCCGAGACCCGCAAGGCCGTCAAATCTACCAGCAAAGGTACGGGGGGTCGCAGTAGCGGCACTAGTAGTACTCTCATTGACGTAGTCGTTCTGGGCCAGCCAGCCGTAGGTTAACGAACCGGTGAGCCTGGTCTTGTAGGCTTTCAGGTCCAGTGCCCCTTCACCGGTAACGTAGTTGGCCATATTGCTTGGGGGCAGGGATATATAGGCGTTCCCCACAGGGTTTTGCATGAGTGCATTCCCATTCTCAAAGGTCGAAAGATGATAAGACACACGAGCCTGAAACGGGCTCTTCTCATCAGTCGGCCGATCATATTCCACTCCGACCTTCATGTCGTTTTGGTTATACTTAATCGCTCTGAGAGTGGTGGTAAAATTATAGGGATTGCCAGGGCCTACTTCATAGGTATTGGCCTGCCAGCCGGTTCTTTTCAGGAATTGGTTCTCGGCGAAAATGGCGATCTCAGGTGTTGGCGTGTAATAGCCGCTGAACCGCAGTCTCTGCACAAGGATCCCTATATTGTTATTAGCAAAAATAGAGGGATTCACCGTGCAGTAAAGGTGCTGGAGCTCGTCATACTCAATTTGGGCATGGTAGACCCCGATTTTGCCCACCTGGAGCAAGAAATCCTGAGCTCCTCTTAATCCCGGATTACTCATCCAGAATCTATAATACTCGAGGCCTTCCTTGCTCTTCAGCGATACATCCGTCTCCGCCAGAAACCCTTGCTCGAAGGGAAGATACTGTTTCAAATATCCCCGGTTCATGTGTCTGGGTTGATCGGAGAGCCATCCTCCGCCCACGGAGATTTGGCCGCTCAACGTGTAATCACCCACGTTCAATTCAGCGAATCCCCCCGCGCAGGTCAGAGTGATAAACATGACTGCGAGAAAAACGACCAGGATTTCTCTTTTAATCTTCATCACCCCCCCCTTCTTATCTAAAGAATAAATTGCCTTGGATATTGTTGCTGCCGTGGATGAGCCGGTGACAGTTGACGCACGCGCTGCCGGCCATCATATTTATCCTTGTCTGTGCCGTCCCCCCGGTCGTGAAATTGATGTTGTGGAAGGTAATGTGGCATTCCCGGCACAACCTGATTGGCGGGGTTTTCAGCAGGGCGGGATAGGCGCTGCCGTGGGGCTGATGGCAATTGAAGCAATCCTCCAGGACGGGAGGGTGCTGAAAAATGAACGGACCTCGGTACTGGGCGTGACAATTGAAGCAAAGTTCTCTAGTGGAAATAGCCTTTACGAGCTTGGGCGAAGCAGTCCCGTGCGGGTTGTGGCAACTGGCGCAGTTCATTTTTCCCTCACGCGTGGGATGATGCGAAAATTTGTTCTCGGCGCGAACTTGCTCTTTATGACAGGTAGCGCACGTATCCTCTACGGTTATACGGGCGAGTTGAGCACGGTTCGCTATTCCCGGTCCCGTATGGACCACGTGGCACGATGTGCAAGTGAGGCCTTGGACGTTATGAACACTGCCCGACCAGAAAAGCCTCTCCCTCTTTTGATGGCACTTGAGACAGACCTCGTTGCGCACGGAAACAGGCGTTGGCGTCCCCTGCGTAAATCGAACCATACCCTCGAAGGATTTGCCTCCTGAACCAACATGCTCTGTTGCCGGTCCATGACACGTTTCACACCCAATTTTTTCAGCAGCGGTACGGGGGTGCTTCAGAAACAGCTTGCCCATAGATGTCTTGGCGAGCCGATCGTACACTGGGGAGTGGCAGGTTTGGCAGATTTCCGTGCCTGCATACTCATTGGCCTTTTCGGCCTTTTTGCCCGCCTCTTTTGTCGGTGCTATTGAGGCACTTTTGTCCGCCATTGTTGCCGGTGCTGTTGAGGCACTTGGAAGATTATCTTCCTTTACCGGCTGGGGTTCTGGCGGAGTTGTAGAGCAAGAGAGAATGAAAATCTGTATTAGGATTAGACAGACAAAAATCAGTGCGGATATGAAAATTTTGCGCATCGCCTCCCCCCGGTGATGTTCATTAAATTGTGGAAATTGGTTTTAGGGTTTTTCCTCTCCAGTTTTTGTTGAGCATTTGGGTTATGCCAGACAAGATCCGATCAGAACTGGCCTCATTGGTGAAACAGTTGTTCACGGACCGGGTGCGCCGGCGCACCTCCCGGAAAGCCCGTTCCAGGATATTGGTGGTGCGGATGGATTTGCAGCGCTCCGGAGGAAAGTCATAAAAGTACAGGCGGTTTCCTATTAAGATTGTATAGATGGCTTTTATATATTTAAATATGATATGGGATGTCAAGCAAAAAATCAGGAGTTAAGGATTTTTCCTAAGCCCCTGTATCTGGCCTGGGGGCGGCGGGCCCTGGCCTGGGCCCTCACTTGCCTGATCCTGGCCCTCGTCATCCTCACCCCCCTTTTCAGCCTGTTGACCCTCATTGCCAGCCAGCCGCATGCTAGTAAAAAATATAGGAGATGTCAAGGGAAAAATCAGGAGTTAAGGATTTTCCCTAGCCCCTGTATCTGGCCTTGGGCCGGCTGCTCCGGGGGCGGCTGGCCCAGACAGGCTCTTCCTCTTGGCCATCTACCACACCATGGGTTGATGAAATCCTGCGATTGAAGTGGGGAGATGTAAACTTCCAGGAGCGGACAGTCCGACTATGGACCCGGAAGCGTCGGGATGGGGCTTGGGCCTGGGACAAGATGCCGATGAATGAGGTTCTGTACGAGACTCTCCAGCAGCTAGGGCGCAAGCGCAGCCAAAATGAATGGATGTTCCTAAACCCCACGACAGGCACGAGGTATATGCACCGGCCAAAACTCATGGGTACCATAGGTAAGCAGGCCGGTGTCGGGCATTTTGGCTTTCATGCGATCCGGCATTACGTGGCCAGCTACCTGGCCGATAGAAAGAAATATTCTATAACCCAGGTAAGCCGGCTGCTCAGGCGCCAAAGCAAGGCCATTACAGAAAGGTACCTGCAAGTGGTTGATCCGCAACTGCGGGATGTAATGGCAAGCCTGGAAGAAAAGTCTCACACAGAATCTCACCCAACAACATCAGGAGCAGGAATACCTTTCCTTAACTACTTAAAATAACTGGTCGGGGCGGGCGGATTCGAACCGCCGGCTTCCTGCTCCCAAAGCAGGCGCGCTGCCAGGCTGCGCTACGCCCCGACATCTTTGCCGAGCCGGGCCAAATCCTCTTTGAGTGAAACCAAGATTTCCCGCAACGCCGTCAGGGCCCGGGCCCGGTGGCTGATGCGGTTTTTCACCTCGGGACCCAATTGCGCCATGGTGGCCCCATACTCTGCCACCCAGAAGACCGGGTCGTAACCGAAGCCCTGGGTCCCCTGGGGCGAAGTCGCGATGCGCCCGGCGCACTCCCCCCGGGCCTCAAAGAGGCGGCCGTCCGGCAGGGCCAGGGCTATGGCGCAAACGAAGCGGGCCGCCCGCTCTTCCCAGGGGAGGTCCCGCATCTCCTCCAGGAGCTTGCCCCAATTGTCTGCGTCCGTGGGCGCCACAGGTGCGGTACGGTCCTGGGCGTAGCGGGCCGAAAAGACCCCGGGGCGCCCGGCCAGGGCGCTTACCTCCAGGCCCGAGTCGTCCGCCAGGGCCGGCAGCTTCGTGCGCCGCACCACTTCCCGGGCCTTGGCGGCGGCGTTTTCGGCAAAGGTGGCCCCGGTCTCGGG
>JAPLJC010000104.1 GCA_026388765.1 Deltaproteobacteria bacterium | reverse complement strand
TAACCAACCCGCGTATATCAGAGTGATCAAACGTCGCTAAAGCGTCCCGCCCCGCTGGGGCCTGAGAGTTCATCTCGCAGCTTAACTAAAAAAACAAGGGTGCCTCGCGCCTACTTGACAACTTTCAACCATATCAGGGTGGGGGTGGTGTCGCCTTTGCAGAATTCCGGCGACAAGTTGCCACCCTCCCCCCAGCCCCCTCCCCTCAAGAGAGGGGGAGTTTTGCCACAACCTCAATTTATGGCTATCAAAATTTTATGACCGATCAACCCTTGCTCGAAGTCTCAGATTTATGGGTCTCCTATGACCGCATCAACGCGGTGCGGGGGGTCTCGTTTGCCGTGGAGGCGGGGGAGATCGTCACCCTCATCGGGGCCAACGGCGCCGGCAAGTCCACCATCCTGCGGGCCCTTTCGGGACTCTTGCCCGTGGCCCGAGGCCGGATTTTCCTCTCCGGCGAGGACCTGCTCCAACTGCCGGCGCACCTCCGGGTCCTGCGGGGGGTGGCCCACGTCCCCGAAGGGCGGGGCATCTTCGGCAACCTGACGGTCCTGGAAAATCTGCGCCTGGCGGCTTACGTGCGCCGGGACGGCCAGGTCCAGGGCGACCTGGAAGAAGTCTTCCAGCTCTTTCCGCGCCTTAAGGAGCGGCGCCACCAGTGGGGCAATACCCTGTCGGGCGGGGAGCAGCAGATGCTGGCGGTGGGGCGGGCCTTGATGAGCCGGGCAAATTTGCTGCTGCTGGATGAGCCTTCCATGGGACTGTCCCCCCTGCTGGTGCGGGAGATCTTCCGGGTGATCCGGCGCATCAACCGCCAGGGAGCCGCCATCCTGCTGGTGGAGCAGAACGCCAACCTGGCCCTGGAGGTGGCCCACCGGGCCTATATCCTGGAGACCGGGGAAATCGCCCTCTCCGGCGCCGCCGCCGAGCTGCGCCACCACCCCCAGGTCCTGGAGGCCTACTTGGGGGGAAGCTGATGCTCCTATTAAAACGCGATGTCTTTAGGCTAAAGGTTAAATATTTGACCCGTAGGGGCGACCCGCTGGGTCGCCCTTATTTTAGACTGACGACAATGAAAAGAAATCTCCTATCCTCCGGACCGAAAAATCCACCGGCGGCGCCCCTTACGGCTCAAAGGTTTTGATTATCGCCAGGAAGGCGCCTACTTCATCACCATTTGCACCCATAATCGGAAGTGCATATTATCCGAGGTGATTGACAATGAAGTCCGCCTGAACGATTGGGGAAGGGTCCTTGAATCTGAATGGCTGCAAATCGCAATCTTGCGTTCCTATGTTGCACTGGATGCCTATGTGGTCATGCCCAATCATTTTCATGGCATCCTTTTCCTGAAGGGCCAGGAGAGGGCGACCCAGCGGGTCGCCCCTACGGAAGAAAAACCGCCTGGCCCCAAAGCTGCTTCGGTTGGGGCCATTGTGGGACAATTTAAATCACAGGTAACAAAACGCCTAAAATCTTTCGGGGGAAAAATAGAAGAACCAATTTGGCAGCGAAATTATTACGAACACGTCATCCGGGATGAAGACGATCTCAATCGTATTCTCCAATATATCGAAGATAATCCGGCTGGCTGGCTAAAAGATGAATATTATGCCCCGTAGGCTCGACCCGCCGGGCCGCCCTAAATTTCAAATTCGCGGCTTAATGACCCTGCCGGTCCTGGCTCGATAGGCCCATTCCAGAGCGAAGCACGCCGGCAGCAAGCCAAACATGGTGATGAAGGCCGGTTTGGAATTCTGGTAGATATAAACGCTCAAGACCCCCGCCATCGCCAGGCAGGTGAGCAAGGCGAACGAGACCAGCCACCTTCTGGCGCCGGTTTCGGCCAGAATCCTCAGGTGAGCGGCGTTGACGCTGGCATAGATCAGCAGGAAGGCGCCGCTGCCCATCATGGCCACCCCGGAGAGATCGAAAAACAGGACGAATAACATGACCAGCCCCGCAGTGATCAAGAGGCCCTCGGAGCTGCGGTGCCAGACCTGCCGGGCAAAATACCGGGGCAGCTCCCCGTCCCGGGCAATCGTATAACTGACGTTGGCGCCGCCGAACAGGGTGGCATTGATGGCCGAGGCCGTGGAAAACAGGGCGCCCACCGCCACCAGCTTGAAGCCCCAATTTCCCAGGAAGGGTTTGGCCGCCTCGGCCAGGGCATAGTCCCGAGCGGCGACGATGGCCGGCACGTCCAGGTTGCCGATGACCGCCAGGGAGACGCTCAGATAGATGAAGATGACGGCAATGACGCTGAGATAGAGGGCCCGAGGCAGCAATTTCCGAGGATTGTCCATGTCCTCGGCGGCATTGGTCACCAGTCCGAAGCCTTCGTAGCCGATGAACAGCACCCCGGCGCCAAAGAAAATGCCGCTCGCCGGCGGCAGCAGGCTGGGGGCAAAATTCTGGGAATGAATAAAAAATACCCCGGCGCCCGCAAAGAGCGCCAGGATGGCGAGCTTGACCGCGACAATGAAGGTTTCGGAGCGGCCCACCGTTTTGGCCCCGATGAAATTGACCCCGGTAAACAGCAAGACGATCCCGACCCCGATCCCCTTAGGGACCCAGGCCGGCGGTTGGGACGGCAAAAAGGTCAGAGCGTAGCCCACAAACCCCTGGGCATAAAGGGCCAGGGCGATGATATAGCCGACCCACATATAAAGATTAATGCCCCCGCTGAGGACACCGTCGCCGAAACCCCTGACCAAAAATTCCACCGCGCCTCCGGCCGACGGATAACGCACCCCGAGTTTGGCGTAGGAGTAGGTACAGAGAAGGGCCACGACCCCGCCCACCAGGAAGGAGAGCCACATGCCGCTACCCGCGGCCTGGGCCACCACCCCCAGAATTGAGAAGATGCCGGCGCCGACCATGCCACCGATGCCGATGGCCATGGCGGCGAACAGCCCGATGCCGCCGGCGGCCGGCGGTTTTAAGGGGTCGGGACTCGAATCCGCCATAAAAAAATTACTCCTCTTCGATTTTTTCTATGTGGTGGACCCGGAGGAAGAGCCCTGGCTTCAGGGGCGAAAGTTCGCCGTAGATCAGGACGGGGTCCAGGCGCTTGATCGCCTTGTACTTTTCCTCCTGCTCCGGGCTCATAGCCGCCAGGTCGTAGTAGCCCGCCATCTTTTCTGAATCGTAGATGGCGAACCAGCGCAGTTGATACCAGCGGATGGGGTAGCGGGGTAGGGTCAGGTAATTGCGGACCATGGCCGGATCATAGGTGAGAAATTGCCAAAAATAGGCCTTGACCCGCACCAGGTCACCGGCCTGGAGTCCGGTCTTGGCGGGGTCCAATAATTCCTGGTAGTCGATGGGCTTATAGGCCTGGGGTTCAATCGGCACCGGCACCGGCCGCAGTTCTCCGCAAGCGGCGGTCCATAGCAGGCACAGGGCCAGGAGCAGGCCCAAAAATCGCACCATCATGTTTCCCTGCCCTTAATGGGGGCGGGGAGACCCCGCCCCACCGGTTCATTTCTCCAAAAATACGTGCGCCAAAACCTTAGCATCCCCCAACAGGTTGCTCAACAGGCAAAATTCGTTGGGCGAATGCGCCGTGTCGCTCACCGTCATCCACACCGCCGCCGGCAGGCCCTGCTGACGGAAAAAAGCAGCCACGGTGCCGCCGCCGATGCCCCCGGGCTTGGCCTCCCGCCCGTAAACCTCCCGGACGGCCTTCTGCAAGGCCAGCACCACCGGGGCCTCCGGGGCTGTGGCGGGCGCGGCCCGCAAGTCTTGCACCGGCTCCACTTCCAGGGTCACTCCGAACCTTTGCGCCACCTCAGTCCCGATGGCCCGGACCCTCTCCTGCACCCGTTCCAGATCGATCTCCGGCAGCACCCGGCAGTCCAGATAGAAGACGTCCCGTCCCGGGATGGTGTTGATGTTGCCGACATTGGCCTCCTTGCGGGTGGGCTCGAAGGTGCTCTCCGGCGGCCTGAACAGCGGGTCTTGTGAGGGAAACTCCCGGCGTAGCTCTTCCAGGGCGACGATGACGTGGGCGCAGGCCCGCAGGGTGTTGCGGCCCAACTGGGGCCGGGAGGCGTGGGCCTGCTGGCCCAGCAAGGTGAGCCGCAGCCACAGGATGCTCTTTTCCGCCACCTCGATCAGGGTGCCGTCCTCGCTGCCGGCGTCGGGCACGATGATCAGGTCGTGCTCGGAGAAGAGCTGGCGGTGCTCCCGCATTAAAAACTCCAGGCCCAGGTGGCTGCCGGTCTCTTCGTCGGCGACCAGGGCCAGGGCCACGGTGCGCTCCGGCGTGATCCCCAGGTCCAGGAAGGCCTTGGCGGCCATCAGGGAGGAGACGATGCCGTGGTGGTCGTCCTCGGTGCCCCGGCCGTAGAGGCGGTCTCCTTCCACCTTAAGCTCAAAGGGGTCGGAGTGCCACAGGGAAACATCGCCCTCCGGCACCACGTCCAGGTGGCTGAGAACCCAAACCTTTTCGGGCCGGCGGCCCGGCAGCCAGGCCACCAGGTTGGGACGCGCCCCTTCGGGCACCAGGTCATCCGGGGCCGGGTAATTGTCCACCTTGAGGCCCCAGCCCTGGAGCAGTTCCCGCAAAAACGCCGCCTTGGCGCCCTCGCCGGGGCCGTCGTTCTCCGGACCCACAGCAACGCGGCGGACCAGCTCCCGTTGCAAGTCCACCATGTCCTGCTGATAAGTTGCCAGGCGCTCAGACAGGCGCCGGAAGGTGTCATCCTGGCTCATGCATGCTCCCTATAAAGACCGGGGGCTAAGAAAATTACCAAATCCGCGCCCCGGGCTTTTCCTTGGTTCTGCCATCATATATAATTCTTTTCTTTAAGGGCAAGTAGAGTTTTGCCTGATTGCGGCGTCGAGAGATTTTGCTATTCGCCAGGGTCGCAGTGGGCTGCGCCCCGGTGGGAAAACCAAGTTTCGAAAATCTTCCTAACCAGATTTCTGCCAAGGAGGCTGCACCCATGAAGATCAAGCGTATTGCCCATTTAGGTATCGCGGTGAAGGACCTGGAAGCTCCCAAGAAGCTTTACAGTGAAACCCTCGGCTTGAAGCTCAAAAACGAAGCGGTGGTGGCGGCCCAGAAGGTCAAGGTGAGTTTCATCCAGGTGGGGGAGTCGAACCTGGAGCTGCTACTGCCCACCCAGCCCGACAGCCCGGTGGGCAAGTTTCTGGAAACCAAGGGCGAAGGCTTCCATCATCTGGCCCTGGAGGTGGAGGATATCCACGCCGCGGTGGCGGAACTGAAGGCGGCCGGGGTGCGCCTCATCGACGAGACCCCCCGGGAGGGCGCCCATGGGGATCTGGTGGCTTTCATCCACCCCAAGGCCACTTACGGCCTGTTGGTGGAGTTGGTGCAGTCCGCCCATTGAGTCACCTAAAGGCATTGCCGGGGTGTACCTGCGGGTGCGCCCCGGGTTAGGGCGGCCACATGGGTCCGCCCCGACAAATTCTGTTTTGAGGCCCAAGCCCCATGACCATAACCATTGCGGCCCTGACCGCCCAGGTGCAGGTCAACATCCCCTTTCCCTACCTGATGCGGGGCTATCTGGAGCGCTTTCTGGCCGGCGGCCTCAATCCGGAAATCGGCCTGGATGCCTACAGCCTGGGGCGCTATCCTCCCGGGGTCTTTCGCCGGGCCGCCCGGGCCTTCCAAACCTCTAACCGACCTATCACGCTCCATGCTCCCTTCCAAGACCTCCTGCCGGGATCGCTGGATGACGCCATCCTGGCCGCTTCCCGGCGGCGCCTGCGCCAGGCCTTCCGCTATCTCCCGGTCTTTCGGCCGCTGTCCGTGGTCTGCCATCTGGGCTATGAGGCCCGCTGCTATGGCGGCGACACCCCGAAATGGCTGGCCCGCGCCGCGGCCACCTGGAAGGAGCTGGCCGCCCGGGCTGCGGCCCACCGGGTGACGGTCATGCTGGAAAATGTCTATGAGACCAAGCCGGAGCTGCTCCTGGAGGTGGTCGGGCGGGTGGGCGCCGACAATCTCCGGGTCTGCCTGGACGTGGGCCACCTCTATGCCTTCGGCGGCGGCGACTTATCCCATTGGCTCAACACCCTGGCCCCGGTTATCGGACAGTTGCACCTGCATGATAACCATGGTGACGGCGACGCCCATCTGGCCCTGGGCGCCGGCGCCATTCCCCTGCAAGAAATCCTCTCCTTCTTGGCCGATCGCCACCAACGGCCTCTCATCACCCTGGAACCCCACCAGGAAGGCAGCCTCACCCCCTCCCTGGACTTCCTGGCTCAAATCTGGCCCTGGGGGGATTAATTTCACCTAGCGCCCCAGCCTGAGCCGGCTCGCGGGCCGCCCCTACTCCCGCGCACCCCAATTCTCACCCCATCTTTCCTTGGCCAGCACGGCCTTACCCCTTAATCCTTTACAGGTTGAAACTTTTTCAGTTACAATAGGGTTGGCCGGGTTGAAAAATCGAGGCACCGCGAGTCGCGTCGTAACCCGGGAGAATGGACCGCAGATGAGAAGCGAGGACTTGGCAACCTTATGAAGCATTTGGCCATCCTGGGCTCCACCGGTTCCATCGGCCAGAGCACCCTGGCGGTGGTGGCCGAACACCCCGAAGAATTCGCCGTGGTGGGGCTGGCCGCCGGGAAAAACGTGGACCTGTTGGCGGAGCAGATCAAACGATTCCGCCCGGCTCTGGTCTCGGTCCAGGATGAGGCGGGGGCGGCAAGACTTCGGGAACTGGTGGGCCGGAACCCGGCCCCGGAAATCCTGGCGGGACGGTCCGGCGCCCTGGCCGTGGCCACTGCGCCCGGGGTGGAGCTGGTAGTCTCCGCCATGGTGGGGGCGGTGGGTCTGGAGCCCACGTTGGCGGCGATTCGGGCAAACCTGCCGGTGGCCCTGGCCAACAAGGAGACCCTGGTAGCCGCCGGCCCCCTGGTCATGGCCCTGGCCAAAAAGCGCGGCGTGCCCCTCATCCCGGTGGACAGCGAACACAGCGCCATCTTCCAGGCCCTGCAAGGCCAGCGCCGGGCGGATATCCGCCGCCTATGGCTCACCGCCTCGGGGGGGCCCTTTCGCTCCTGGGACGCGGCCCGCCTACAGCAGGTCACCCCGGCCCAGGCCCTGAAGCACCCCAACTGGAGCATGGGAGCCAAGATCACCATCGATTCCGCCACCATGATGAACAAAGCCTTGGAGGTGATCGAGGCCTCGGTGCTCTTCGGCCTGCCGGTGGACCAGATCGGGGTCTATGTCCACCCCCAAAGCATCGTCCATTCCCTGGTGGAGTTTGTGGACGGCTCGGTCATTGCCCAGTTGGGGGTGCCGGACATGCGCCTGCCCATCGCCTATGCCCTGAGTTACCCCCGGCGCCTGCCCCTGAATTCGCCGCCCCTGGACCTGTGCGCCATTGCCCGGCTTACCTTCGAGAGCCCGGACGTCACCCGCTTCCCGGGCCTGGCCCTGGGTTATGCCGCAGCCAAGACCGGCGGCACCATGCCCGCGGTGCTCAACGCCGCCAATGAAGTGGCGGTGGCCGCCTTCCTGGAGGGCCGCCTCAAGTTTCCGGACATTCCCCGGACGGTAGAGCAGACCATGGCGGCCCATGAGCCCCAAACCCTCACGGACCTTGACCAGGTCCTGGCAGTCAATCAATGGGCCCGGGATTTTGCCCAGGGCTTGATTTTTCGCCAACCTTGAAGGTCATGGCAGTATTATTGACAAATCCAGCGGTTTCCAGTCAAGCCTTCCCTGGCGGAGCCGATATTAAGATTAAGGAGTATATCCACCACAAATGACCACCGTTCTGGCGACCGTCATTGTCTTGGGGATTCTCATCTTCGTTCATGAGTTCGGCCATTTCCTGCTGGCTAAACTTCTGGGGGTGAGAGTGGAAGCCTTCTCTCTCGGCTTTCCGCCCCGGCTGGTGCATAAGCAGATCGGCGAAACCGACTATCGCCTGTCGGTGGTTCCCCTGGGCGGCTACGTCAAGTTGCTGGGGGAAAACCCCAACGACGAGGTCCCTCCTGAACTGGAGCCCTTCTCCTTCATGCACCACCCCTTGTGGCACCGCTTCCTCATTGTCCTGGCGGGGCCGCTCTTCAACCTGGTTTTTGCCCTGGTAGCCTTATCCCTGGTCTTCACTTTTGCCGGCATCCCTTATCTCACCACGGAAATCGGAGCCATTCAGGAAAATTCTCCCGCCGCCCGGGCCGGCTTGCAGAAGGGTGACCAGGTGCTGGCGGTGGACCGCCAGCAGGTGGGGCGCTGGGATGAGCTTTCCCAGATGATCCGCCAGAGTGGGGGAAAGCCGGTGGTGCTGACCCTGAAGCGGGGCGAGCAGGTTCTTAAGGTGGAAGTCACGCCCCAGCGCATGGAAACCCCCGACATCTTCGGCTCCCCTATCCAAGCCGTGCTCATCGGCATCTCCAACTCGGAAAATATGACGGTGGAGAAAGTGACGCCATTGCGGGCTGTGACCGAGGGCTCCGTGTACACCTGGCGCCTCACCTATCTGACGGTCCTCAGTCTTTATAAGCTGATGGCCCGGGAGGTGCCCCTGAAGTCCCTGGGCGGACCCATCCTCATCGCCCAAGTGGCCGGCCATCAAGCCAAGCTCGGGGTGGCCCCTCTGGTCCAGTTTATGGCGGTCTTGAGTGTCAACCTCTTCCTCCTGAACCTGTTGCCCATCCCCATCCTGGACGGCGGCCACTTGCTGTTCTTCACCCTGGAGGTCTTCCGGGGCAAACCGGTGGATATCAAACACCGGGAAATGGCCCAGGGTGTTGGCCTCATGCTGATCCTGGCCTTGATGATCCTGGTCTTCTATCAGGACATCCTGCGGCTGGTGCACCCGACCCAATAAGGGCTCCCATGCTTATCCTGGCCCTGGACACCGCCACCGACCAGGGCAGCCTGGCCTTGGTCGAAGGCGAGACGCTGCTGCTGGAATACTCCTTGGAGAGCGCCACCACCTATTTGTCCCGCCTGCTGCCCGGGGTGGCCGCGGCCATCAAAGCCGTCGGCCGGGAGCCAGCCGACCTCGGGGCCGTCGCCGTCGGCCTCGGGCCGGGAAATTTCACCGGCTTGCGCCTCGGGATCGCCACCGCCAAGGCCCTGGCCTGGTCTCTAAGTTGCCCCCTGGTGCCGGTGCCCACCATGGAGGCGCTGGCGGCCCAAAGTCCCTTTCAGCCTCATCCCATCGGGGTACTATTGGACGCCAAAAGGAACGAGGTCTTCTGGTCCGTGTACCGGTGCCCGGCAGACCTGCCCCAGGTGGAGGCCGAGCCCGTCCGACTGCCCCTGGCCGAGCTGGCCCGCCGCCTGGCTCCGCCCCTGGTCCTCACCGGGCCGGGCGTCGAGATTTTGGCCGCCTTTATTCAGGGCCAATTCGGCGACGGCATCACCCTGGCACCCCCGGAAAGCCGCTACCCCCGGGCCGCCACCCTGGCCCGCCTGGCCCAAAGCCGCCTGGAGGCGGGCCTGACCGCCTCGCCCCAGCAGTTGGCGCCCACCTACCTCCGACCGGCCCTGTGAGACGTCCTTCAGGTACATTCGCCGGACAATGCCACCAGCCATGCCTTTCAAAGTGACCTCATATTTTCCGCTTTCTTTTGCCTCAGACGTCCTTCCTGACGCAGCAAAAAGCCGGCAACGCTTGACATGAAGGCGCACCCATGCTAAAATGCAACATTTAACTTATCAATATTTCAGGCCTTTTATGCCCTTTGCGTTAGCCCCTACAGCCGATTTCAACACCAGCGATGATTATATCTCTGCCTGCCTGGCCCTGGCCCACGAGAAGCTGGGCCGCTTTGCCTCCATTGCGGAAATCGCCGCCCACGAGCGTCAACTGAACCGCTACCCCCACGTGGAACTCCTGGAGGCGCCCCGCCGGGTGCTGGTCCTGGAAGACAGCGCCACCGCCGCCCGCCTGGCGGCGGCCCAAGCCGCGGTCCTTCGGGGTGAGGTTCTCTTTGAGCATACCGCCGCGGGCGAAGGGACCCGCCTGATGCTGGGCCCCAAATATTTCCTTAACATCGCCCGGGAGGTCAGTGTGGAACAACTGGCCCATCTCCTGAGCCAGGAAAGCGGCGAGAAAGTGACGCCGGAGGTCGCGGCCCGGAGCCTGGAGTGCCTGCCCCAGGAGTTGCTGCCCCTGTCCTTGGGCACCCGCCACATGCTGCAACTGGCCTTCGACCTCTCAAAGCTGGCCCGGGAGCTGGGAGAATCCCCCCGGGAGGTTCTGGGGCGCCAGCACCTGCTCGTCGTCTTTTCCGCCGAAATGCTGGCCCACCTGGAGAAAGAGTTCTATCAATGGCATTTCTTCGGCTTTAACCCCTCCCAGGTCTATTTCATGGTCCAGGAGAGTTTCCACGGCCTGAACCTGAAGGCTGGAAATTTCTTTTACGACCGGCAAAGTCCCAAGCGCCTCCATAATCACGGCCAGATGGTGCTGCAGCAGACCCTGGACCGGCAGCTCTTTTCCCTGACCGGCGCCCATCCCCGGGAAAGGTCTTTCCATTCCCGCCAGACCGTGGGGGATTGGCTGCAAGGGTTCGCCGACAAAATCTCTTATAATATCGAAGATTTGGACTATCTGACCGGTTCCCTCGATTTAGCCGGTCTGGGGCTGGCTTTGGAATTGGGGCAGCAGGGCTGCCGTATGGTGATGGAGGTGGTGGCCAACAACCCCCAAAAACCCCAGAAGGGCGGCATGCTGGCCTGGAACCCGCAGCTGGCCCGGGATGTCATGGTGGAAAGCTTTCAGTTGGGGAACATTGCCAACCGGGACATCCATTATCTGAACCGAAATTTCAACCATTACCCCCAACCCCTAATGAGCTGGCGGAGACTGGAGGCGTCGGGCCTGCCCCTACCCATCGCCGTCAAAGATGGCTACCTCTATTTCCAGCCGGTGCAGGGGGATATCAACTTTCTGGTGCAGACCGCCTTTTTCCGCCGCCGGGAGCTGCGCCCCATTCGCAGCCTGAAGAGCCCGGCGTCTTTGCCCCTGGCCATCAATCGCATGTTTGCCCAAGATCGCCAGCCGGGTTTCCGGGAATTTGCCCAACGCGCCTATCAGAGGAGCCAATGAGCCCGCCTCGGAAGATGTTCATCAATGCTGCGGACCCCGAGGAATTCAGGGTTTGCATCGTCGAAGAAGGGCAACTGGATGAGTTTGCCCTTGAAACCTCGGCTCGGGAGCAGACCAAGGCCAATATTTATAAGGCTGTGGTGGTTAACATCGAGCCCAGCCTGCAAGCTGCCTTCGTCAATTACGGCGGGGAGCGCCACGGGTTTTTGCCCCTGTCGGAGGTTCACCCCGACTATTACCAGGAAAAGCTGCAGAGCAAGACCAAGGCCAAGATTCAACGGGTGCTGCGCAAAGGCCAGGAGATCATCGTCCAGGTCTACAAGGAAGAGACCGCCACCAAGGGGGCTTATCTCAGCACCTACATCTCCCTGCCCGGGCGCAACCTGGTGCTGTTGCCCAGACAGGCCCACCTCGGGATTTCCCGCAAGATCGAGAAGGAAGATGAGCGCCATCGCCTCAAAGAGCTGGCCCAAAAAATCGGCCTGCCCCCGGAGATGGGCCTCATCGTGCGCACGGCCGGAGAGCAAGCCAAGACCCGGGATCTGGCCAAGGACCTGCAATTTCTTCTGAAGCAGTGGGAGGACCTGAACCAGACCACGGCCGAGCAAAAGGCGCCGGCCCTCCTCTACCGGGACCTGGACATGATCACCCGCACCGTGCGTGATTATCTGACCACGGATATCAATACCATCCTGGTGGACAATGAGGACGTCTTCCAGCAGTTGCGCGGCTGGCTGCGCATGGCGGCCCCCCGCCAGATCCATGACTTGAAGCTTTACAAAGACAAGCTGCCCATCTTCACCCGCTACCAGTTGGAGGAGCAGCTCGATCGTATCTATGCCGACCGGGTCCCCTTGAAATCCGGAGGCAGCATCGTCATCAACCCCACCGAAGCCCTGGTGTCCATCGATGTCAACTCCGGCCGTTGCACCAGCCAGAAAGAGCTGGAAGAGACCGCCCTGAAGTCCAACCTGGAGGCCGCCGACGAGGTCGCTCGACAGCTTCGGTTGCGGGACCTGGGGGGCTTGGTGGTCATCGATTTCATCGACATGAAGGACAAAAAGCATCAGAAGGAAGTGGAGGCGGCCCTGAAACAGAGCCTGAAGAAGGACAAGGCCCGGGTGACCCAGGGGCATCTGTCCAAGTTCGGCCTGCTGGAGCTCTCCCGCCAGCGCCTGCGTCCCACCGCCGAGGCCAGCGCCGAGGCCACCTGCCCCCCCGGCCCGGGCCGCGGCCGCCGCACGACGGTGCCCGTTCTCAGCCTGAGCCTGCTCCGGCAGATCAGTACCCAGGTGGTGCAAAACCAGCTCCAGGAGGTCCGGGCCGTGGTCCCCGTGGAGGTGAGTAACTTCCTCCTCAATCAGAAACGCAAGGAAATTCTGGCCCTGGAAGAGCAGTATGACCTCAGGATCGTCATCACCGCCACCGCCGGAATGACGCCGGAAGAGATCCAACTGGAATTTGTCAAACGGGAACCCGAGGAGCCCAAACGCGAGGTCAAGCC
>JAPLJC010000202.1 GCA_026388765.1 Deltaproteobacteria bacterium | reverse complement strand
GTTTAAGGAGGAAATTACACGTAACTATCTGGGGATACGAGAGAAAAAGGTGGGATTTTGCTTTTGCAAGGATTGCGGTCTAAGGCTTGATTATGACCATGGAGTCGGTAGGCCTACCCCACGCGAAGCGTTTAGTTCATGTAGCAGATAGCGAAAGTTCTAAAGGCGGATTTTCTGCTCGGACTTGTACCACTCCTTGTCCATCTTCCTGCCTCCCTTCGATCCACTACTCTAACATAACTTGTGGATCAGTTTTCGGAGGCAGGTAAATTTGGTAGATTTTATAGCCAAATTCTATTATGGTGTTTGAGGAGGGGGTGGAAAAAATTTTGGCTTTTGCAAACTGGAAACCCAACTGATGGGTTTGTCCTTGCTTGAAAGATAAGAGGTGATTATTTCATGGTTGTCATAATATGTGAAACCGAAACTGAGTCGACACTTTGCAATGCTGCCAATCTGATTATACTCCACAACCAAGAATTATCTGCACTGTTAGATTCAGCAATTATGGGGAAATCTTTATGACATTGAAAGAGTTAGAAGGCTCGCTTAGCGGGATCAATATTGGCTTGTCCGGTGCGGTTCCCGAATGTAGCGAATGGACCGAACCTGCCCTGGATCGTGCAATCATAGAATTCGTAGGTGTATTCACCGGTCTTGTGATTAAATATGGTGGCCGGATTGTGCATGGCTTCCACCCCACTTTCACCCCTATTATTTTAGACCAAGCAAAACATCATGCTTCACCTGGTTCTGGAAAAGTAGTTACCTTGGTAATTTCTGAACTTTGGGCCAATCTTCCTGATTTTCGAGATATATTATCTTGGTCGGAAATTGCAGAGATTATAGTTACTAAACAAATTGGAGAAGGGGGACCTGAGATTGTTGACACAAGAAATAGAAGTCTCAGTTTAATGCGACTTCATCTCCTCCAGCAGATGAACGTAATGATTGCGGTAGGTGGAAAAGTTCACTCGAATGATGGCATTATTCCAGGCGTTTTAGAGGAACTCATATATGCAAGTTGCCGGAGAATGGCATGTTTCCTTATCGGCGGAGGAATGGGTGGAATGGCAGCAAAACTCGTTGGGGTGCAATCTTGGCCTTCGGAGCAACCTTGGCCTTGGGAGTCGTGGCTTCAGAACGGATTGACAAATCAAAAAGATAGAGAACTTCAAACCACCACTGACGTGGGTTCTTGCGCAAGTATAATTTTTAACCGCCTACTTCACCACCCTGAATTAGCTAAGCGTGAACTGGCTCGACTTGACGTGTCGGAGAAAGATTGCCTTAATGACGCAACCATTTTAACTTTTAAAAAATGAGGCACCTAAGAAAAAAATGCTCCTATAAAAGAACCCTCCCAATCACTCAGCAATCCATGGGCTCTACTACGCCAACAATTTCTTGAGGTTGTCCCAATTCCATCGGTAGACACGGCCCGCATCAGGAACACCCCAGTCTTCTGAACCATCCTTATAACCAATTATCTGGAACCTTGGTTTCTTAAGTTCATTGGCGAGCTTGACCTCTTTGAGAACACCGGGGGCTTTCTTAGTATTTGGTCCTAATATGACAATAAAGACCTCAGACCTTGCGATTGCAGCCCGAGCCTTATCTAACCAATCCTTCTCGGGAGCAGCCTCCTTCAGAGAGAAATCGTTTACCTCAAACGGGGATTCTGGGAGCTTCGCTTGGTCGATCATAGATTCCTTCGAATTCTTATCATTATCGAAATCGAAACTTATGAACACCTTCTTCTTAGCCATTTCTTCTTCCTCTGATTTAATTGCTCCTAATAGTCGTTACGGATTGAGATTGCCTCTTCAACCCATTCCTCTATGTTTTTCGTGATTGCTTTCCTCAACTGAGTTTCTCGCCCTATCGCATATGCCGATTCGCCCTGGAAAATTGGTTTCCCCGTTCCTCCGATTGGGTACCGGAGATCGCGCTCAACATATAGAAAATTGGTTAACTAATTTATTCCTTTTTTTTCAAAGAAGTCAACACGAACAGGGCTTAGGAAAACTGAAGATACCTTGCCACTATTCTTGCATCACACGAAATTACTAGATCTACTCACTACTAACTCCCTACCCCACCTTGCGCAAGGCCTCGGCGATACTTACCCTTGCGGCCCGCCAGGCCGGGAAGAGGGCTGCCAGAAGGCCCACGGCCAGGGCCACGACCAGGCCCAGGGTCAGGGTCTCCCGGGTCAGGGGCATAACCCGGAAATATTGACCCAATTGGCTCTTGAAGACAAACACCGCGGGAAAGGTGAGCGACAGCCCCACCAGGCCGCCGGCCGCGGCCAGGAGCAAGGACTCCCCCAGGATGAGGACCACCAGGTGGGGCGCCTTAAAGCCCATGGTTTTGAGCACGGCGTATTCCCCCAGGCGCTCCCGGGCGCTCATGGCCATGGTGTTGGCCAGGACCACCAGGATCACCCCGATGACCACCCAGGAGACCACCTGGATGGCCAGGAGGATGGTCTCGGTCATGGAGACGAAACCCAGGTAGAAGGCCTTTTCCGTCTCGGTGATGGTTTCGGCCAGGGAATTTTTAAACGTGGCGTCCACCGCGGCCGCCACCTGGGGGGCCAGCTCCGGCCGGGCCACCTTGATGGTAAACCAACTCACCTGGTCGGCCCGGCTGTCGGCGCTTTTTTTCAGGCTCTCATTCAGGTATTCCCAGTGGAAATAGAAGCGGCCCTCATCGGTGGTGGACTCCGCCCCGGTATAGATGGCCCGGAGGATGAACTGCCATTCCCCGGGATAGATGTTGCCTTTAAGGATGATGGAGTCCCCCAGGCGCCAGCCGTAGCGGTTGGCCAGGGCCCGGCCGGCAGCCGCGCCCCGGCGGTCCTGGAAAAAGGCGAGCTTCTGGTCCACCGGCATGAGGTATTCGGGGTAGATGGCGAAATAGGGGCGTAGCGGGTCCACGGAGAAGACGGGAAAGAACTGCTTTTCGTCTTTATAGACGCCCCCGAACCAGTTGCCGTAAACCACGGCCTCCACCCCGGGCACGGCCTGGATCTTGACGAGATAGGCCATGGGCAGGGGGTAGATCAGGGAGATGGCGTTTCTGGTCACCAGGCGGGTGGGCGAGGCGCCCTCCACCCCGGCATACCAGGCGGCCACCATGGTGCGCAAGAGGGCGAAGGCCAGGACGGCCACCGCCATGCCGGCCACGGTGAGTGAGGCCCGCAATGGATGCCGGATAGTATTGCGCCAGATTAATTTGAACATGGTTCAAGGTTCAAGGTTCAAAGTTTTTGGCTTTTGGTGGCACAGGCTTCCAGCCCATGCAGATGCACCGGTAGGATACCGGTGCCACCAATGTTACCCTCTATCCTGCGCGGCCAGAATTTCCACCGCCCGCAGGCCCACCTCAATCAGGCGCTTCTCCGACTGACGCATCAGCCGCGCAGAAACAAAGGTATGGTTGAGGCGGTTCAGAAAGACGGCGCAGGCGCCGCCGGCCCTGAGCTTTAGGGTCGAGACCGCCGCCAGGGTGAGGTAGGCGGACATCTCCATTTCCAGGTTGAGGACGCCGGCCCGGCTCAACCGCTCGACCTTATCCGGGTCCAGGGTGGGAAAGCCCGGCACGATCCGGCCCTGGCCGGCATAAAAATCCGGGCTGGTGCAGGTGACCCCGACGTGATGAGGCATCCGGAGGGCGGCCGCGGCCTCCTTCAAAGCCGCCAAAACTTGGGGATGGGCCAGGGCCTTTTGCTCCGCCGGGGCATAACAATAAGTGGTATTTTCCTCCCGCAGGGCCTCCGTGGTGATAATCAGGTCACCGAGATTGATATAATCTTGCAAGGCCCCGGTGCTTCCCAGGCGGATGAAGGTGGCCGGAGCGACGCACTGGGCCGCCTCCACCACGGCAATGGCGCTGGCCGCGGCCCCGATGCCGGTGGCGATGACCGAGACCGGAATGCCATGATAAGACCCGGTATAGGTCAGGAATTCCCGGTTGCGCCGCTTAACTTCAACCCGGTCGAAAGACTTGGCGATCCGCCGGGCCCGGTCCGGGTCGCCGCAGGTGAGGAGGTAAGGGGCCAGGTCCCCGGGGCCGCAGTTCAGGTGATAGTAGCGGCCCTGGCGGTTCTTGGGGAGGTTGACGTCGATGGTCATGATGCCGTAACCTTAATGAAATAAGCAAAATGAACACAGGCTGGAAAGCCTGTGCTACTGTTTATTGCCGGTTATTATCATTCAGCAATTGCCCCTTGATCAATTTGCGGATATGAGAGGCGTGGGCCGCGGCCTCGGGGTCGTGGGTGACGATGATGATGGTTTTGTGAAATTCCTGGTTCAGACGGCTCAAAAGGTCCAAAACCTCCCCGGCGGACTGCCGGTCCAGGTCGCCGGTGGGTTCGTCGGCGGCGATGAGGGTGGGATCGGTCACCAGGGCCCGGGCGATGGCCACCCGCTGTTGCTGGCCGCCGGAGAGTTGGGCCGGGTAGTGGTGCTGGCGGTCGCTCAAGCCCACCAGTTCCAGGACCAGCTCTACGTGTTCCCGGCGCGCCCGGCGGGACAGATTAGTGAGAAGCAGAGGCAACTCCACATTCTCGAACCCCGTGAGGACCGGGATCAGTTGGTAGAACTGAAAGACGAAGCCCACGTTGTTGGCCCGCCAATCGGCCAACTGGGCCTCGGTGAGCCCGGTCAAATCCAGGCCCTGCACCAGCAGTTGTCCCTGGTCGGGGCGATCCAAGCCGGCGATGAGGTTCAAGAGGGTGGTCTTGCCGGAGCCGGAGGGTCCCATCAGGGCCAGGAATTCGCCGGCCATGATGTTCAGGGAAATATCTTGTAAGACCGGCAGGGTCTGGCTGCCCCGGCGGTAGGATTTGTAGAGATGGGCGATCTCTACTACCGCGGCCGCAGACGGCGTAGGGGCCTCGCTCATGATTCCTTGACTTTCACCCGGGAGCCGTCGCCCAGGCCGGCCGGTGGTTTGAGCACCACCCGGTCGCCTTCCTTGAGGCCGCCCTTAATTTCCACCCGGTCGCCCAGGGTTTCGCCGACGGAGACCTGGACCAGCCGCACCCGGGGGCCCTCCAGCAGATAGGCCAGGGTGCGGCCTTCCCGGGTTATCAGGGCGGCCTGGGGCAGGGCCAGGCGCGGTTGGCGCTCATTGGCTTCCAGGGGTCGGGAGAGAAAGGCCACCTTGGCGCTCATCTCCGGCAGGATGCGGTCGTCGAACTCCAGGAATTTTACTTTGGTGAGCACCGTGGCCTTGGTGCGGTCGGCGGTGGGGACGATCATGTGGACCTGGCCGGCAAAGCGCCGGTCAGGGATGGCGTCCAGGCTGATTTCGCAGGGTTGGGCCAGCTTAACCTTATCCAGGTTGGATTCGGCCACGTCGGCCTCCACCATCAGGGATTGGAGGTCGGCCATGGTGACCACCGCGGCCCGGGCGTTGACCGCGGCGCCGAAGGGCGCCACCACTTCCCCCACTTCGGCGTATTTGGCGGTCACCACCCCGTCAAAGGGGCTGCGGATATAGGTGTATTCCAGGGCCGCCTGGGCGTTGGCTTCGCCCGCCTGCATCACCTTGATGTGGGCCTGGGCGCTGGCTACCCCGGCCCTGGCCTTGGCTTGGCGGGCCACGGCGGTGTCGAAGTCCTGGCGAGCCACCAGGTCCTTCTCCACCAGGGTTTTGAAGCGCTGGTATTGCAGTTCGGCGTCCGCCAACTCCGCCTTGGTAGTGTTGAGGCCGGCTTCGGCCTCTTTGATCTGGGCCACCGCCTGATTGCGGGCCGCCATCAGGTCCTCGTTTTCCAGGGAGGCCAGGATCTCTCCCTTCTTCAGGCGGCTGCCTTCCTCCACCCCGAGGAAAGCGAGACGGCCGGTGCTTTTGGAGGAGACCGCGGCCTTGCGCTGGGCGACCACATAGCCGCTGGCATTGAGGACGGTGTAGGCCTGGGCCGGGTAGAGGCTGGAGACCACCGCCACCGTTACTTCCTGGGCGGGACGAAGTGGTCCCCAAAGGTAGAGGGCCACGAGGATGAGGAGGACAGCACCGCCCACGGCCAGCCAGAGACGGCCCCGGGAGAAGGTCCGGGTATGGTATTTTTCTTCGGAACGCTGGATACGGAGTCGGTCGAGGTCGGGAGGCACGCTGGTTTCCTAAAGATTTGCTGCCGGCCGACCCTGGGTCGGCAGGCAGGCACAGTTTAACAAATCTTCAGGAAAGCGGCAATCTATCCTAAAAAGTAGCCAGTAGCCAGTAGCCAGTAAAAACCAGCAACGACGAAATGGGGGGCGTTTCTCTCGTTCCCAAGTTGTACTTAGGAACGCACTTATGACCCAAGCTTTGCGTCCAATTGGGTTCCCAAGCGCAGCTTGGGAACCAGGAGAAAAATTCCAATACCACCTCAGGCTCTGATGATCCCGGCCTTGGTAATGGTCACATACTGATAAGGGGCCCCGAGGTACTCATCCTGGCCGGCCAGCTTCTCCATCCCGGCCCGGGCGACCTCCGCCAGCTTGGCCACGGGCGTTTTTTCTTTAATCAGCTGGTGGAGCTTGAATTCCAGGCCCAGCCGCCGGGGCAGCGTGAAGACGTCGGTCACCCGGTTGTATTCGATCTTGGGGGGCTTGGGCCGGTCCCAAATGACGAACAGGTGGCCGGCATTGGCGGAGTAACCGGCCATGACCAGATACATATTGATGATGGGATCCGGCGGGCACTTTTCGCACATCTTCCGGAGGATTTCATCATAGCGGCTGGTGAAGAAGGGGATGGCCGCCTGGATCAGGGCGTCCATCTCCGTCAGGTTTTCCCCCTTGGCAAAGCTGGCGAAGTCCTGGCAGAGATCTTGGGCCTCGACGGCCCCGGCTGAGGCCAGAACCACGTGGGAAGTGACCGGGACCAGCCGGTCCAGTTTAACGAAACGTTCCTCACCAAAAGGTTCGAAAAACACGGCGCGGCTGTCGGTGGCAACCAGGACGCCATCGGCGGCGGCGCAGGCGATCAACTGTCCCATACTATCCTCCTGGGGTAAGGAATCAGGTTCTCTTATTGAGCTTTAAAGATAATCCGGGGGTGGGGCTTGGCAAGGGGGTTGCTGGAAGAGAAAATCGAGGTCACTGCAAACAGGCCTTGAGGAGAGGGGCCAGGGGATGGGAAGAGGGGGTGGGGCCATCGCCTCCAGCGCCTTCTCCCAAGGTCCTTTTTGCCAACGACTCAATGCAGCAGGCGCGATGGTGGATCGGGCCAGATGAACTCGGACTGGGGGTGAACCTCCGGGGCGGCGGCCGGCACCTCAGCCCCGCACGGGGGTAGATTGCCCTTGATGGCATCGAGGGCCTCCCGCAACTGGTCCAGCTCCCGCCATAAGACATCCATGGCCAGAACCAAGGCGTCCTGCAGTTTTCCCAGTTCCAGGAGCTGCTGAGCCTCTTCCATCTGCCAGATTAAATCCGGCTCTAGTTGATCCTTCATGGTGACACCTCGGCAACTCCCGTTTGAGTGCCCCCTGAGGCAGAGCCGCTTTTTGCTGTTGGGCTGCCAGCCAGGGGAAACCCGACGCGAATAACTTTAGCAAGGTTTGTACCAAATACCCACCAAGATAAAAACAATAATAATTAACAATAGTTAGGTTGATGAGCAAATTTAGTTTGACCGGGAAAAGTTAAAATTGGTAAACATTGCCGCTATCAATCTGAACAAACCGACCACTCCCAGCCGACCGGACCCGGCGACTGCGCAGGTTTGCAAATGGGCCGGGAATGTGCTACGTTTTGCATATATTTTCGGACTCTTAGGAAAATTTAGAAGGATGCTCGCATGACTGCTGTGGAAAACGATTTGCCACCGGGGGAAACCGATGCTGAGATGTCCGAGCACATCCGGCCCCTGGTGAACGAAATCCTGGAGATGTTCAACCAGCGGCAAATCTCCCCTTCAGAGGTTGGGATGGTAGTCCTGTCCCTGACCTACCGCCTGCTGGAGGTGCTGCAAGAGGCCCCGGCGGCCCGGCGCCATTTCGTCCTCACCTTGATCAACCTGATCAACAATTATCTGGCGGATGAACTGCAAGGCGACCTCGCCGCCCACCGGGAGTTTTCGGTGCAGGAAGAAATCTAAACTCCGTAACCTTCACAAAAACTTTTGGATATGAGCTATGGAAGGTAAGGCCTCGAATATTCTGGAGTTAATCGGCCGCACCCCCATCGTGCGCCTGAACCGCCTCAACTCCAATCCCCGGGTAAAGATTTACGTCAAACTGGAATACTTCAACCCCGGGGGCTCCGTCAAGGACCGGCCGGCCCTGGCCATGATCGAGGCGGCCGAAGCCGAAGGCTTGCTCACCCCCGATAAGACCGTTCTCGAAGCCACCAGCGGCAATACCGGCATCGGCCTGGCCCTGGTGTGCGCCGTCAAGGGCTACCGGCTGCTCCTGGCCATGCCCGAGTCCGCTTCCATCGAGCGCAAAAAAATCCTCCAGGCCATGGGGGCCGAGCTCCTCCTCACCCCGGCGCACCAGGGGACCGACGGCTCCATCGAGGAGGTCTACCGCCTGACCCGGGAAAATCCGGAAAAATATTTCCTGGCGGATCAATTCAATAACCCGGAAAACCCGGCCGCGCATCAGGCCACCGCGCAGGAGATCTGGGAGCAAACCGGCGGCCAGATCACCATGCTGGTGGCCACCCTGGGCACCAGCGGCACGGTTATGGGTCTGTACCGTTACCTGAAGGAGTTCAATCCCGCCATCCGGGTGGTGGCGGTGGAACCCTTTCTGGGCCATGCCATCCAGGGCCTGAAAAACATGAAGGAGTCTTATAAACCCGGGATTTTCGACAAGGCCCAAACCGACGAGATCGTCCATATCGAAGACGAAGAGGCCTATGAGACCGCCCGGCGCCTGGCCAGACAAGAGGGCTTGTTCCTGGGGATGAGCTCCGGAGCCGCGGTGGCCGTGGCCCTCCGTCAGGCCCGGGAAATGGCGGACGGCCTCATTGTGGTCATCGCCCCGGATGGCGGCGAGCGCTACCTCTCCACCCCCCTGTTCGTCGAAAAAGAGGTCCCCACCCTGCGCTTTTACAATACCCTGGCCCGGGCCAAGGAAGCCTTCGAGCCCCGCCACCCGGGCGAGGCGGCCATCTTTACCGACGGCCCGGCCCTCTACACCAACCTCTCCCTGGGGGTGGCCCGGCGCCTGGTGGTGGCCGACCTACTCGGCCGCTATCTTAACTACCGGGGCGTCCAGGTGCGCCAGGTGGTGAGCCTCATCGACCTGGACGACCGCGCCATCGCCGGGGCCGAAGCCGCGGGCCAGGATTTGCCCGAGTTCACCGGACGCTACCAGCGGGAATTCTTTGAGGATTTGCGGGCCCTGCGCATCAAGGAAGGGGTGCTCTATCCTTTGGCTTCGGACCACATCGACGAGATGGTGAATCTCACCCGTAAACTCCTGGAGCGGGGCTGCGCTTACGAAAAGCTGCGCTCCGTCTATTTCGACATCTCCCGCTTCAAGGATTACGGGCGCCTCTCCGGGGTGGATATCAGCAAGATCCGGGTGGGCAAAACCGTGGACCTGGACGAATACGCCAAGGAAAACCCCCGGGATTTTACCCTGTTGAAACGGGCCAAGCTCTCGGAGCTGAAAAAAGGCCTCTACTACTCCACCCCCTGGGGACAGGTGCGCCCCAGTTGGCACCTGGAGAGCGCCGCCATGGCCCTGAAGCACCTGAAGGAGACCGTGGACTTTCACGTGGGCGGGGTGGAATCCCTCTTCCCCCACGATGAAAATGAGAACGCCCTGTTTGCCTCTGCCACCGGCAAACCCCTGGCCCACGCCTGGCTTCACTGCGAGCGGGTCCTCAAGGAGGGCCGGCCCCTGAAAGACGAGGCCGCGGCCCGGGTGCGGGACCTCACCGCCCAGGGCTTCAGCGGCGCCGACGTGCGCTTCTTCCTGCTCACCACCCACTACCGCAAACCTCTGGCCTTCCATGCCGGCAGCCTCAAGGCCGCGGCCCAAGCGCGGTCCCGATTGGACCACTTCCTGGAACGCCTCTCTTTGGTAACCGACACCCGGCCCGCCGACAGCGCCATCGAAGAGCGCCTCTTCCAGTTGAAAAAGGAGTTCGTCGCCGCCCTGGACGATGACCTCAATATCTCCCGGGTCCTCTCCGGGCTCTTCGCCATGGTCGGCGAATTCAACGCCGACCTCGACCGGGGCAAACTGGGCCAGAGCGCCGCGGCCGCCATCTTAAGCCGCCTGGCGGAACTGAACGAAGTCCTGGGCATCATGAACCCGCCAAAGCCTCGAATCCATGATGAGGAAATCGAGGCTAAGCTAGCCGATCGCGACGCAGCACGCCGCCGCCATGATTTTAAGACCGCAGATGAAATCAGGAATGAACTTTTCTCTAGAGATATAAATATAACCGATACTCCTACTGGCCCCATTTGGTGGCGGAAGTAGTGATGGGAGAAGAACTATCGATATTAATTTGAACACATACATTTAAAGGTTATCCTCTATCTCTGGCAAATGGAGAATATCTTGCCGCGAATTATCTCTCCTCCAATAGATCAAATTGACAAACTGAGGCCGCCACTCTGGCCAGGCGAGCGTCAAGTCTTAGATTTTTTCGTGAGAGAATTGCCCGATTGGGATATTTTTATTCAACCTCATCTCAATGGATTGCGTCCTGACTTTGTTCTCCTTAATTCAAATAAGGGGATCGCAGTTTTTGAAGTTAAGGATTGGGACTTAAATGCGTTAGATTATTTTATTGATATTCCTGATGGAAGGCCCCCGAGACTTATGGGTCGGCGGGATGGAAAAACCTTCTCAAGGCAGAAAGATAATCCCATTGATAAAGTATGTATGTATAAGCAAGAAATATTTAATTTATATTGTCCTAGATTAGATCAAAAATTAGGCTTGGCTGTAATAACCGCAGGAGTTATTTTCCCTTTTGCTGATGATGATCGAGTAAAAAAATTATTTTCTCCGTGCATAGATTACAAAGGATTAAATAAATATCCAACATATTATCCTATTTCAGGAATAAATTCATTACTTTCCAGAAATCTAAAATCTATCTTTCCAGCAAGTCAATATCTTAAATCTGAACAAATGAATGAAATAAAATACAATGATTTAAAAATATGGTTAATAGAACCAGATGCACCTATCGAGCAAAGAGAGAAATTGAATCTTTCTGAGAAGCAACTGAAGTTTGCTACAACTACAACAAAGAGCGGATACAGAAGGATTAAAGGTCCGGCAGGTTCAGGAAAATCTCTGGTTTTGGCAGCTCGTGCGGCCCACCTTGTATATTATGAGAAAAAAGATGTTCTTGTCTTAACATATAATATTACACTTATTAATTATTTAGCTGATCTATCAGTTAGATGTCCATATCCTGGGGCGATTTCTAGGAAGGACCTAACCTTTCTAAGTTTTTATGAATGGTGTAAACGTATCTGTTTTGAAAGTGGACATATTAACAAATACAAAAATATTTGGAGAGAGCATTATAATCATCAAATAAATGATGAAGAAGGATTGTGGACGTTAATAAATCAGGAAATAGACAATATGGAGGTGCCGCTAAAAAAGTTAGTCGAATTAGTGGCTTCTATCCTCGACGATGATATTAATAAAGAAAATATAAGCTATTATGATTCAATACTTGTAGACGAAGGTCAGTTTTTTCTTCCAGAATGGTGGCAGCTATTAAGGAAAGTATGCAAAAATGGTGGCGAGATGATGCTTGTTGCGGATAAAACCCAAGATATTTATGGAAATGCAAAGTCATGGACTGATTTAGCCATGGTAGGCGCAGGCTTTCAGTACAAACTACTAAAGAGGAATCGCCTAATGTTTGTTATAGGGAAATAAAATTATTAATGGAACAGAATTATGATCTTTCAGTTTCTGATATAATTTTTTTATCTAGTAATAAAAGTATTGGATACAAGGTTGTTAATAATCTCAAAAAATTGGGTATTAATTGTTCACACACTTTCAATAAAGATGACAGGGAAAATAGAAGGAAGAAACAATATTTTTTTAAAGGAGATGCAAGAATCAAAGCTACTACAATACATAGCTTTGTGGGGTGGGAAACAAGGGCTTTGGTGCTCTATATTGGAGAGTTTGCCAATAAAAGCTTGATATATTCAGGCATTACTAGATTAAAACGCCACGAAAAAATGAGTTTTTTAACTGTAGTATGTTCGGTGCCTGAGTTAGAAAGGTTTGGAAGAGCTTGGCCCGATTTCGTGTCTAATCAATAACCTTATATATAATCAAAAAATTAATGGTCGGGACGAGAGGATTTGAACCTCCGACCCCAGCGTCCCGAACGCTGTGCTCTACCAGGCTGAGCCACGTCCCGACTTCTTAAATTTATCTAAAAGCCGCGGTTAGGGCAAGAGAAAATCGGCAATTCCTCATTGATTAGCTTAATCCCCCAATTCCTGAGGGTCCGTGGGAGCATTAGTATCCGACATGATAATTGAAGCCAACACCGCTATCCCCCCCTCCCCACGGGGGGAGGGGGTTGGGGGGAGAGGGGCGACCGGTTTTTTCACCCCCACCCTAACCCTCCCCCCTCAAGGGGGAGGGAAATATCGCCTCCCAGTCTCTTTCCATTTGGGGCTTTTTCTGCCTCTTCTGATTCTCCTGGTCCTGGGGTTTGGGGGCTGCAAGGCCGCCGAGGACGAGAAGCACTACGGCGGACCGGACACCGGCCCGGCCTACGGGGATATGTTCATCGACGCCTCCATCGGCGACGCCAGCACCCTCTTGCCGCCCCTGGCCAGCGACGCCGCCTCTTTCGCCATCATCGGCCTGGTCTATGACAGCCTGTTGAAGTACGACGGCGATCTCAACCTGGTCAGCAACCTGGCGGAATCCTGGCAGGTCTCGGAAGACGGCCTCACCATCACCTTCAAGCTGCGCCATGGGGTCAAGTGGCACGACGGCGCCCCCTGCACCGCCCAGGATGTCCTCTTCTCTTACCAGGTGATGGTGGACCCCAAGACCCCCACGGCTTACTCCGGTGACTATCTGCAAGTAAAGCAGGCCGAAGCCCCGGACGATTACACCTTCCGGGTCACCTACCCCAAACCCTTTGCTCCGGCCCTGGGAAGCTGGACCGGCCTAGCCATCCTGCCCAGGCACCTGTTGGCGGGCCAGGACATCACCAAGTCCCCCCTGGCGCGCCATCCCATCGGGACCGGGCCGTATAAATTCAAGGAGTGGCGGGCCGGAGAGAAGATCGCCCTCACTTATAACCCCGACTACTTCGAGGGCCGCCCGTATCTCAACGGCTACCTCTACCTGGTGAAGCCGGACACGGCCACCATGTTCCTGGAGCTGAAAGCGGGGAATCTCGACCGCATGGGCCTCAATGCCATCCAATATACCCGCCAGACGGACTATCCCAAGTTTAACCGGATGTATAACAAGTTCCGCTACATCCCTTTCTCCTACATTTACCTGGGCTACAATCTGGAGGATTCGAGGTTCGCCGACCGCCGGGTGCGCCAGGCTCTGACCTACGCCATCAACAAGAAGGAACTCATCGACGGCGTCCTTATGGGCTTGGGGGAGGAGGCCTACGGCCCCTACAAGCCCGGCACCTGGTACTACGACGCCGATGTCCCCAAGTTTTCCTATGATCCCGAGAAGGCCAAGGCCCTCCTGGCCGCAGCCGGCTGGCAGCCTAACTCGGATGGAATTCTGGTTAAGGACGGCCGGCCCTTTGCCTTTACCATCCTCACCAACCAGGGCAACGATACCCGGGAGCGCACCGCCGTGATCATCCAGGACCGGCTCCGGGCCGTAGGCATCGTGGTGAAGATCCGCACCGTGGAGTGGGCCGCCTTTCTCAAGGAGTTTATCGAGAAGGGGAACTATGAGGCAGTCATCCTGGGCTGGAATACCGGCCTGGACCCGGACCAGTACGACATCTGGCACTCCTCCAAGACCAAGCCCGGAGAACTGAATTTCATCCATTATAAAAATGCCGAGGTGGACCGGTTGCTGGATGAAGGCCGCCATACCTTCGATCGGGAAAAGCGGCGCCAGGCCTACTTTAAGCTGCAGGAGATCATTGCCGAAGACCAGCCCTACACCTTCCTCTTCGTGCCCGACGCCCTGCCCGCCATCTCCAAGCGCTTCCGGGGCATCAAGCCGGCCGCGGCAGGCATCGACTACAACTTCATCAAGTGGTACGTGCCCCAGGGCGAGCAGAAATACCACATGTCGCCGGATTGAAACAAAGAAGACGAATTGGTGATCTGGGGTTAGCTGGAAATTTTTAGATATAGAGATCAGCTTGCAAAAATCTAACTAGGTTCGATAAGGGCAAGATATCTTTTTACCTTTGGATTAACCAAACCCTACCTTAAATTCCGAAACGAAACTTTGCATCATCACCCCTTCCTCAGGTTCAAGGCAATCTTTCTAAGCATCACCTGGTTATCGTCGCTTCTCTTGCATTCCCGGATAACAGGCTTATCTTTAAAAAAAACTTGGCAGGATCCATCACGGTAGCATGGATTAAGTGGGATTTAAGGTACAAGTGCCATCTTAATAGGAGACCTGCCCAGCCCGCCTCTGGGGATTAGACAGGAAAAAGGGGTAAAACCTGCATGACCATATTTAACCCTTTTTACAACGCCCTGTACGTCATCGGCTTCCATGACCCGATCCATCCGCCCCTGACCCATATAACCATCGGGCTGGTGGCTGCGGCCCTGATTTTCGGGGTCATGGCCTGGGTCCGGAGGAAGCCGTCTCTGGAGCGGGCGGCGCGCTATTGCCTCGTCCTGGCCTGGCTGTTTATCTTTCCCACCGTGCTCCTGGGCTTCATGGATTGGCAGCACTGGTACCAGGGGGCCTGGCCACTGCCCATCCTCATCAAAATTTACCTGGCCGGCTTTTTATTCCTGCTCCTCTCCCTTGGGGTGATCCTGATTTTTACCGGCCGGAAGGAATCCAAGGCCCTCCTGGCCATCTATTTCATTGCATTTTTCACCGTGGCGGGATTAGGGTACTTCGGCGGCCGGTTGGTTTTCGGGGGCCGGGCTCCGGCCGTCGACCTGCGGCTCGAGGCCGGCAGAAGGCTCTTTGAGAACAACTGCATGGCCTGCCACCCCAACGGGGGCAACGCCATCCTTCCCGAATATATAATCATCGGCTCCGACAACTTGAAGGATCTCCATGCCTTCATTTCCTTGATCCGTGATCCACATCTGGACAACGGTCAGAAAGGACCCATGCCGGACTTTTCGCCGCAGAAAATCTCCGAGGATCAAGCCAGGCAATTGTATGACTATCTCAGCAGGGTTATGGGATGTGGAAGCCAGCAGAAGCATTAAGGGAGCAGAGGGAGATTTGTGTCAGCCTCTCTCCCCAATTTCCGGATCGCCTGCGTCGGGCAATCACGCTTATTTGCTTAATGGCGAGGGCGCTCGCCCAACCTGCCAGTAGCCCAATCCTCAGGTGAATGCCGACCATACCAGCCAGCCCCACAGGTCCGAAAACTTCCTCTAGCCAGTCCTAATCATCCTGGGCCTACGTCTCCTTAAGTTCTCTCGGAATATTTCCGTTTTCGTTTATACTTCGGTAGCCGTAATTACCGCTCCCGCTTCCCTCAAATTGGTATCAATTTCCTCATCGGTAAGGGTGTTCATATGTTCCACCTCCCACGGCTTGCACCCCCTGACAGTCGCCATAAGCTTCTTATATACTTGGTTCATATCCTCATCGGTTGCCTCTTCAAACCAGTTTCCCCTTTGCTCCGGGGTCATCTTCTCGAAATCAGGCAGGGACCTTATCCCGCACCATATCCTTACTCACTCCGGGGGTGATCCGCCAGGCAGCCGGGCGTCTGGCGCCAAACGGCGAGAAGCTTCCGGCCCGCCTCAATTTAAGGATTTTCGGAAGGCAAAATCCGGGATTCCCTGATGTTATCTTAAATTGAAATGGTTATTTTAAGGAACATCGATATAAATGATGGGGTTCTAAGCCCCAGGTGGGCCAGGCAGGTTCAGGTTGCGGAAAAATTATGGTGTGCCTGGCAAAGATTCTAGAGCGGTAGTTAAAATAAACTTTTGCCGGAGTGGCATCAATGGAAAGACGGGAACATATTCGCTTTTACTTTTCTTTGCCTATGGAGTTTCGGGTTAAGGTACCGGAGACAGATGAATCTTGGGAAAGTCGGGCGATCCTAAAAAATATCAGTCAGGGGGGGCTCTATTTTGAATGCGAGACCGTACCCCAGCTGAAGCGAGGCAACGTAATAGATTTCACCTTCGTTACCAATCCACCCAAATACAGCTTTATTAACAGCCCGATCGAGACCCAGGCCGTGGTCAAGCGCATTGAACCGCACGTGGCGGGATCGGCCAATTTTGGGGTGGCGGTGCAGTTTCTTTCGACCCCGCTGTTCGGCTAATTGCCTTAAAATTTAGCCGTCTCCAGCAACCTATCCTGAATTAAAAAAGGTCGGCAACCGCAGGTTGCTGGCCTCTTTATTTTCTGAGGCAAAATTTCCTAAGCTACTCGCCCCAGAAACTATGATGGTGCTTTTTCTTCCTCTGGACTTAAAGGCCCAGGTGATTAAAGGCTGAAAACCTTGTCCCCACGGAGCCAACGCACCAGGGGGTCCGGCTGCTGGAAATAATCCAGCAGGGCCCGGGCCAGATCCAGGGAGCCCGACTGGCAGCCCATGGCCCGGCTGCCGGCCTGCAGCCCCCGGGCAATGGCCTGAACCAGCTCATGGCGCTGGGAGTAGTAGGCCCCGGAGGTCAGGTCGCCGGCCTGGAGCGAGCTTTGACACTGCCCGGCATCCAGGGAGTGCATGGCCCGGCAGACTAAGGGACGCACCGGGTAAACCGAGCACCTTGCCGCTTGCAACAGGGGACAGGGTAGCTCAAGCCTGATTTTGGCAATCTCCCGTTGGCTTTTCCCCGCCTTGGCATCGAGCGCCATTCTTATCCTAGCCAGCAGCCCTGCCCTTTCTTCCGGGCAAAAATGTCGTTCGACAAAATGGCCGATGCCCAGGGCCTCCGGCGGCGTCAATTCCACCTGGTTAAAACAGCAGTGGTCACAACCTTCGCTGCAGGCTAAAGGCCGGGGCAAATCGCTTTCCAAGTCGAACCGCGCCAGCCCATGATCTGCCCAGACCAGGGCGCTTAGCCCCACCTCCAGGGCTTTATCTGCGGTTTGGCCACCGGCGATAATCTCAACCACCGTCTCCTTTTCTCTGCGGGAGATGGCCTCGTAGGCCGGATCCGCTGGTCTCCGGGGAGCGCCGCCGGTGGCCTGCTTCTTGGACCGTTTCTTCTTTTTGGCGGCTGACTTCTTCATGTCTCCCGGCCCTTCACCTTAATAATCCGGGGCGTACCGGCGTCCCAGGTAATTCGGCGGACCCGCAGGTTCATCCCGTTATCAGTTATGATAAGCTATTTTACCCCGATTTTTTCTGTCACCCAGAGGGTGGCGCAGGGTCTAGATTCTGGAACGGCTAGCTGCGGCGCGGCGCTCAGAATGACAGTTCCGGCGGAGAAAGCTTTTAAAATAGCTTGCGGCCTGCAAACAAAAGGATGGCATTACCTGGAAAGAAAGGTGACAAAATTTCTGATCTTGCCAAGCCGGGTTAGATCAGCTCCAAGTCGGCGCCGCTCTGCCGCCCCCGGTCCACGGCTGGCCCCCAAACTCCACCCCGGCGCAGTTCTTCCGGGGCAAGCCGCCTCAGGTCCTCCTGCGGGATGGCCGCGGGCCAGAACCACAACCGCCACCAATGCCGGTGCGCCCGGCCCATCTTTCTTACCAACCGCCGGCGCTGGCCCTGTTTAAAGTCGATGACGTTGTTCATAAGCGTTTTGTTAAGAGGCAACCCAACTTCTTCAAGTGGCCCAGCCACCCTAGTGAAATGCCTTACTGACCGCTGGGGGTTCGTTGGTCTACCCGCCGGTAGTGAAACCAGCTGATGAATACTAAGCGTATTCTTATTCACTAATATAAACCTAATTATTAAACATGCAACGATATTTATCTGCTTAAAAATGAGGCGTGTTTAATTTTGCTTCCAGTGGCGGGGAGCAATAACAGGTTGCCGCGCCCATCGGTTTTTGTGGAAGCCGCGCCGGAGGTCGATCCCGTCCCCTCAAGGCTCGCAAACCCACCGACAACCGCCTCTTTTCCTCCGGTGGCCTAATGGTTAAAATGAGTGATCATGCGCCTGATCGGTCACCTGGACATGGACGCCTTTTTCGCCGCCGTGGAAGAGCGGGATCACCCGGAGCTCCGGGGCCAGCCCATCGTAGTGGGGGCCGACCCGGCGGGCGGCCAGGGCCGGGGGGTGGTGGCCACCGCCAACTACCCGGCCCGAAAGTACGGCATCCACTCGGCCATGCCCATCTCCCAGGCCTGGAAGGCCGCGGAAGTGGCCCGGCGCCGGGGCCGGCCCGCCACCGCGTTTGTCCGCGGCAGCCATCGACGCTACTCCGAGGTCTCGGAGCGCATCATGGCCATTGTGCGCCGGCACGCCCAGGTGGTCGAGGCGGCCAGCATCGACGAGGCCTATTTCGACCTGAGTTTTGCCGGGTCCTTGGCGCGAGCGGCAGACATCTGCCGGCAAATTAAGCTAATTATCAAAGAGGAGGAGCAGCTCACCGCCTCCATCGGCCTCGGCCCCAACAAGCTGATCGCCAAGATTGCCTCCGATTTTCAAAAGCCTGATGGCCTGACGGTGGTGACCGCGGAGGAAGCCGAGAATTTTCTGGCCCCCCTGCCGGTGCGCAAGATCCCCGGCATCGGCCCCAAGACGGAAAAGTCCCTGGCTCGCCTGGGGATCAAGACGGTCCGGGACCTGAAGCGTTTTTCGCCTGAGCAATTACAAGAAAGGTTCGGCAAGTGGGGGCCGGAACTTTATGAAAGGATTCGCGGCCGCCACGAATCGCCTCTGGTGACCGAGTGGGAGCCCAAATCCATCGGCGAGCAGGAGACCTTTGGCACCGACACCCTGGATTTGAATTTTATCTTCACCCGCCTCTGGGTCATGTGCCATGAGGTCTTTAAAAGGGTTAAGGCCGAAGGCTTTCTCACCTACCGCACCGTGGTGGTGACGGTGCGCTGCGCCGATTTCGACACCAAATCCCGCTCCCACACCCTGCCCACACCCTCCGACTCCCCGCGCCGCCTGCGCTTCGAGGCCATGAAGCTGCTGATGCCCTTCCTGGATCAACGGGAAAACCCCAAACATAAACTGATCCGACTCATCGGGGTCCGGGTGGAAAAGCTGGGGAAATGAGAAGTTGGGGGAAGTCTTGGGGGGAGGGGCAGGGATACTTACAAAAAATCCCTGCCCTCCCCCCAAGCCCCCCTCCCAACCCGTATAAGGGACCGGGTTAAGGCGGACCGCTGGCCCGCCTTAACCCGGTTAAATTAGTTGAATTTTTTAGAAAATCACGGTAAAAGTCAGTAAAACTGGGGGTATCGAACTGTAGGGGCGAACTTTATGTTCGCCGACCATCCCTGGGCGAACACAAGGTTCGCCCCTACGGA
>JAPLJC010000237.1 GCA_026388765.1 Deltaproteobacteria bacterium | reverse complement strand
GCGGGAAGTGGGGGCCATGCGGGGCCTCATTTCCACCGTGGACCTGGACCCGGAGTCCCTGGTACGCCGGGCCCGGGAGCTCCCCAGCATGGAGGGCCAGGACCTGGTGCCCCTGGTCACCTGTAAACGCCCCTACTGGTGGCCGCAATTTCCGACGGAATCCGCAGGCGGGGACGCCTGCGCCACCGCCACCGACCTTAATACCCTGTGGGCCGAGCGTTCCGGCAAGAAGGTGGTGCTCTACGACTACGGCGTAAAGTTCAATATAATCAGGAGCTTAATCAAGCGCGGCCTTCACGTCCTGGTGGTCCCGGCCACCACCCCGGCGGCGGCGGTGCTCAGTCTCAAGCCCGACGGCATCATCCTCAGCAACGGTCCGGGCGACCCGGCCGCGGTCACCTATGCGGTGGACAACGTGCGCCAGTGCCTGGGCGCAGCCCCCCTGTTCGGCATCTGCCTGGGGCATCAGCTCCTGGGCCTGGCGCTGGGCGGCCGCACCTTCAAGCTCAAGTTCGGCCACCGGGGCGCCAACCAGCCGGTGAAGAATCTTGTCAGCGGCCGGGTAGAGATCACCTCCCAGAATCACGGTTTCGCGGTGGACCTGAAGTCCATCCCCGACGCCGCGGTGGAGTTGACCCACATCAACCTCAATGACAATACCCTGGAAGGCCTGCGCCATCCGGGCCTCAAGGCCTTTTCGGTGCAATACCACCCGGAGGCCTCGCCGGGGCCCCATGACGCTGATTATTTATTTGAAGAGTTCCTGCAGATGGTAGATCATGTCTGAGAAGGTTCCGTAGGGGCGACCCGCCGGGTCGCCCTTTTTACAAGTTCTTCAAGGGTTAGGTGATCCCTCTCGGCCTCGATTTCTGGACCCGGAGATGAAAAAAACCTTAATCCTCATCTCCATCCTCATTGTGGTTGCCGGTCTAACTTGGGCCGGGATTTTCTACTATGAAAATCTCCGCGGCGCCGGACCGGCCCTCAAGACCCCGCCCCAGGATATCGCCAAACTACTGCCGGCCGCACCCCTGCCCGCCCCTACCCCGCCGCGGCCACTGGACGATCCCAGCGACGCCTTGAAATTGCCGCCGGGCTTCTCCATTTCCATCTTCGCCAAAGGGTTGGAGGCGCCCCGGGTCCTGGCCCTGGACCCGGAAGGCACGCTGCTGGTGAGCATCCCGTCCCAGGGCCGGGTGGTGGCCCTGCCGGACCGGGGCGGCACAGGGATGGCCGCTGAGGCGGTGACGGTGGTCAGTGGCCTCAAGTGGCCCCACGGCCTGGCCTTCGGCCCCGGGACCGAGCCGCAGCTCTATGTGGCCGAAACCACGGAAGTGGCGATGTATGACTATGACGGCGAGAAATTAACGGCCACCAACAAAAAGAAGATCATCGACCTGCCGCCGGGCGGCCGCCATTTCACCCGGACCCTGCATTTTATGTCGCCGCCACCCAGGCCGCGGCTCTTGATCGCCGTGGGCTCCGACTGTGACGTCTGCGTCGAAAAGGATTGGCGCTACGCCAAGATCCTGGTGGGCGAGCCTGATGGCAGCAATCTTAAAACCTTCGCTGCGGGTCTGCGCAACTCGGTGTTCCTGACGAGCCACCCCGTGACCGGGCACATCTGGGCCACGGAGATGGGCCGGGACTACCTGGGGGACGACCTGCCGCCGGATGAGATCAACCTCATCCTGGAAGGACGGGATTACGGCTGGCCATACTGCTATGGTAAACGGATCCACGACGACAAGTTCGATCCCCAGGGAGAAAAGCGCGATTTCTGCAAAGAGACGGTGCCTTCCTACATCGACATTCCGGCTCATAGCGCCCCCCTGGGTCTGGCCTTCTTTCCCGAGGAGTGGCCCAAGGAGTACCGCTATCATTTGCTGGTGGCCTACCACGGCTCCTGGAACCGCAGCACTCCCACGGGCTACAAGGTGGTGCGCTACAAGCTGGACGAAGCCGGCAATGTCCTCGGGGAAGAGGACTTCATTACCGGCTGGCTGACGCCTCACGGCGCCCTGGGCCGCCCGGTGGATATCCTGATCACGGACGACGGGGTGATTTTTATTTCGGATGATAAGGCGGGAGTGATTTATCGGATGGTTTATAACGGCATGAAAAAGTAAAGGGATTCTTCGCTCTGTTCGGAATGACAAATTAAAGTAGGCTTATCGGCATGAAGCACAGGCTGGAAGCCTGTGCCACTAGAGGAAAATGGTGGTCCGCGACCCAGGTTCTTGGGCCTGGCGCTAGGGAAGGTGACCAAACCCAACCGAAGGAGTCTTGGCAATGAGAGGCAAATACCTGTGGACCTTGGTCGCATTATTGTTGGTGACTCTGTTAATTGCCGTTGCCGCCCAGGCCGCGGCGGTGGGCCGCTTCACTTTGGTGGAAGGCCAGGTGGACGTGCTGCACCATGGCAAGGTGCCTGGCGTGGCCGCCAGGCTCAACGACGGGGTGGAGCCTGGTGATGTGATCCGCACCAAGTCCAAGGCCAAGGCCCAGGTGAAATTCGTGGATGACTCCTTCGTCACCATGGCGCCGGAGAGCCGGATCGCCGTGGCGGACTTCACCTATGATGCCGCCAGCAGAGAACGCCATGCGGTGCTGCGCTTCTTCAAAGGGGTGATGCACACCCTGGTGACCCGCGTCGAGCAGGTGCAGCAGCCGGAATTCCTCATGGAGACCCACACCGCGGTGTTTGGCGTGCGCGGCACCGAAATATACACGGTGTTGCTGCCCAATGCCACCGGGGCGTACCTGATCAGCGGCCTCCTGGAGGGGCGCTCTAATAACCCGCAAATCCCGGAGACCGTCCTGCTGAACCCCATGGAGTTCACCTTGATTTCCCGGGGTCAGCCCCCCCGGCTGCCCAAAAAGATTACCCCGGCCATGCTGGAGATGCTGAAAACCCTGATGAAAACCGGCCTTAAAGACACCGCCTTTCTGGGCGTCGGCGGCGGACCCAGCCTGGGGAGCGGGCCGCAAATCCCTGAAATGCTCGGATTCCCGGGGGGGCCGGATTACATGCAGCCGGTGATTCCGCCCAAACTGGTGCCGCAGGTCTTGGCCCCGACGGTCCAACCACAACAAGCGCCCGCACCCAGCCCCACCGGAAGATGATCTGCCCGACGGCTGGTTAGGGGGCTGCAAGCCGGTTTATTCTATGGTATTATTTGCAGAGGACACGATGCGCCCCCGGAGTGAGACGCCGGGGAGTGGGAAGAAAAATCTGCTGGCCTAAAAGCTCCCAAAAGATTAAGATCTTTTAAGTAATCGCCTTCCAGGAGGAAGATGGGCCGCTAAAGAATTGGCGGCCGCTCATTTTCGCGTTGGTCTCCGGGAAAGGATGGTTGGGGGAAAAACTGCGTTTATATGACCAAAATAGAGGAAGACAGTTCGAGGGTACCAAACAGCCACAGCCGCAATTGGTTTGAACGAAACCCCAAGAAGACCATTATTTTTTTGGTGGGGTTCGTGGTTATTTTCCTGGATTTAATCTTAGCGCCATTTTTTGCAGAAAGAATTCCGAATATTAAAGATCAAAATTATCATCATGGTATGGTCCCCAACTATCATGGCACTGTAGTTTGGGGAACCAAGAAATATATTATCTACACCAACTGTCTAGGGTTTAAAGACAGGGCCAATAGGAATGTAAAACTACAAACGGACAAGTACCGGCTATTATTTATTGGTGATTCGTTTACGGAAGGAGTTGGTTTCCCATATGAGGAAACGTTTGTGGGGATAATTGATGATAATTTGGATAAATCTACCTATGAAGTGTTAAATGCCGGCGTCTCCTACTTTTCGCCCAAGCTTTATTATCTCAAGGTCAAATATTTGCTCGAAAATGTCGGCCTAAAATTTAATGAATTGTATGTTTTTTTCGACATTTCTGATATCCAGGAAGAAATCGAATTTGAAGATTTTCAGCCCACCCACAGCTCCCTTCTTTCAATGTTATATCGACTCAATTATTGGGTTAAAAGATATTCATTTATCGGCAATGTGGCTCTCAGAGAACTTATTAAAATGAGACGCGCCTCGTTCTTAAGTAATCTTGGTTCTGATGCTCCCCGGAAAACCGCGAATTCTCCGGACCAAAGAGCTCCATCTCAAGAAAAGCCGTGGGAAAACCAGGATGAATATGACCAATATCGGGGGACCTGGACTTATAACGACGAAATCTTTGCAAAATGGGGAAAGAGGGGGTTTGCCCTGGCCGTCGAAAATATGGATCGGTTATTCAAATTATGTCAGGAGCATCACATCAAAATGACCATTGCCGTGTATCCCTGGCCGCATGAGATTAGACATCACAATCTAAATTCGAGGAATGTCACTTTGTGGCAAGATTTTTGCAAAAAAAGAGATATTTTCTTTCTCAACTGCTATCCGTATTTTTTCAGTTCCAACCCCCCGGAGAGCATCATCGAAAAATATTTTATTAAAAATGACAACCATTTTGAGCTCGACGGGCATAAATTAATGGCAAAAGCCTGGTTGGACCATTTTAATGCCACAAAAGTCGCCGGCAATCAGGCGCCGGAAAGATTGGGCATTGATGGTCAACGCAGCGGCCAGATAGGAGAATGAGGGCGGCGTCCAGCGCCGCTCTCGGGTTCAAAAACCACACCGATATGCCGAAACGCACTGACCTCAAGAAAATCCTGATCATCGGCTCGGGGCCCATCATCATCAGCCAGGCCTGCGAGTTCGACTATTCCGGCACCCAGGCCTGCAAGGCCCTCCGCGAGGAGGGCTACGAGGTGGTGCTGATCAACTCCAACCCCGCCACCATCATGACCGACCCGGAGATGGCCGACCGCACCTACATCGAGCCCATCACCCCGGAGATGGTCTGCCAGGTGATCGAGCGGGAGCGCCCTGACGCCATCCTCCCCACCCTAGGCGGCCAGACCGGCCTCAACTGCGCCATCGGCGTGGCCGACACCGGCATCCTGGAGAGGTTAGGGGTGGAGATGATCGGGGCTAACCCTCACGTCATCAAGAAGGCCGAAGACCGGGAACTCTTCCGGGACGCCATGGCCAACATCAACCTGCGGGTGCCCAAAAGCGCCATCGTCCGCACCCTGGATGAGGCCGTGGCCGCGGCGCCGGAGCTCGGTTACCCGGTCATCGTCCGCCCCAGCTTCACCTTAGGCGGCACCGGCGGCGGCATCGCCTATAACCTGGAAGATTTGAAGGTCATGGCCGCCGACGGTCTGGGCGCCAGCATGATCAGCGAGGTCATGCTGGAGGAGTCAGTGCTGGGCTGGAAGGAATTCGAGCTCGAAGTGATGCGGGACTTCCGGGACAACGTGGTGATCATCTGCTCCATCGAAAACCTGGACCCCATGGGGGTGCACACCGGCGACTCCATCACCGTGGCCCCGGCCCAGACCCTGACCGACAGGGAGTACCAGGCCATGCGGGACGCGGCCATCGCCATCATCCGGGAGATCGGGGTCGAGACCGGCGGCTCCAACATCCAGTTCGCCATCCACCCGCAAACCGGCGAGATGGTGGTCATCGAAATGAACCCCCGGGTCTCCCGGTCCTCGGCCCTGGCCTCCAAGGCCACCGGCTTCCCCATTGCCAAAATCGCCGCCAAGCTGGCGGTGGGCTTCACGTTGGATGAAATCCACAACGACATTACCCGGGAGACCTACGCCTCTTTTGAACCCACCATCGACTACTGCGTGGTCAAGAGCCCCCGCTGGGCATTCGAGAAATTCCCCGGGGCCGAGGACTTCCTCACCACCGCCATGAAATCGGTGGGTGAAGTCATGGCCATCGGCCGCACCTTCAAAGAGGCCCTGCAAAAGGGCATCAGGTCGCTGGAGATCGGCCGCTTCGGCCTGGGCGGAGACGGCAAGGACCTGCCGGAGGTGGGCCCTGATGAACTGCGGGCCAAACTGCGGGTCCCCAACTCCCAGCGTCTGTTCTATCTGCAGCAGGCCTTTAGCAATGGCCTGAGCGTCGACGAGGTTTATGAAATCACCGCCATCGACCCCTGGTTCCTGTACCAGATTCGCGACCTGGTGGCCTTTACGGAGGAACTGGCGCTCTTCGGCGAGCTGCTGCGCCAGGGCCGGGGCCAGAACCAGTTGGATGAGATGCTGCGCCGGGCCAAGGAATACGGCTTCTCCGACGTGCAGTTGGGCCACCTCTGGGGCGGCGGCGAAGAGAAAATCGCCCAGATGCGGCGGGAATTGGGCGTCACCCCGGTCTACAAGCTGGTGGACACCTGCGCCGCCGAGTTCGAGGCCTACACCCCCTACTTCTATTCCACCTACGAATGGGAGGACGAGGCCCGGAAGACCGAGGGGCCCAAGGTCGCCATCCTGGGTGGTGGCCCCAACCGCATCGGCCAAGGCATCGAGTTCGACTACTGCTGCTGCCAGGCCTCCTTCGCCCTTAATGAAATCGGGGTGGAGTCCATCATGGTCAACTCCAACCCCGAGACGGTCTCCACCGACTACGACACTTCTGACAAGCTCTATTTCGAGCCCCTGACCCTGGAGGACGTCCTCAACATCGTGGCCGCGGAAAACCCCAAGGGCCTCATCCTGCAGTTCGGCGGCCAGACCCCCTTGAACCTGGCCGTGCCCCTGGGGAAAGCAGGGGTGCGGATTATGGGAACCTCGGCCGCGGCCATCGACCGGGCCGAGGACCGCAAGCTCTTCAAGCAGATGCTGGCCAAACTGAATCTGAAGCAGCCGCCCAACGACACCGCCACCACGGTGGCCCGGGCCCTGGAGATCGCCCATGAGATCACCTACCCGGTGTTGGTGCGGCCCTCCTACGTCTTGGGAGGCCGGGCCATGCAGATCGTGGCCGATGATGCCGGTCTGGTGAACTTCATGAATTGGGCCCTGGAGGCCTCGCCGGACCACCCCATCCTGATCGACAAGTTCCTGGAGGATGCCATCGAGGTGGACGTGGACGCCATCTGCGATGGCCGGCAGACCGTCATCGGCGGCATCATGGAGCACATCGAAGAGGCGGGCATCCATTCCGGGGATTCGGCCTGTGTGCTGCCGCCTTATTCGCTGTCTCGGGAGATTCAGGAAGAAATTAAAAAACAAACCCGGGCTATGGCCGCGGAGTTGGGGGTTATTGGCCTGATCAATATCCAGTTCGCGGTTAAGAATAATGAAGTCTATGTCCTGGAAGTCAACCCCCGGGCTTCCCGCACCGTGCCTTTCGTCAGCAAGGCCACCGGGGTGTCGCTGGCCAAGCTGGCCACCAAGGTGATGCTGGGCCACAGCCTGGAAGAATTGGGCTTCACCAAGGAAATCGAGCCGCCCTACTTTGCCGTCAAGGAGTCGGTCTTCCCCTTCCGACGCTTCCCCGGGGTGGACCCGCTGCTGGGCCCGGAGATGCGCTCCACCGGCGAAGTCATGGGGATCGATGAAGATTTCGGCTTCGCCTTTGCCAAGTCGCAGTTAGCGGCGGGCCAGGTGCTGCCCCTGGAGGGCGGGGTGCTGTTCAGCGTCAAGAATGCCGACAAGGGCGCCACGCTGGAACTGGCCAAGGGCTTCCAGGCCCAGGGTTTCCGCCTCTATGCCACCGACGGTACCGCCGCCTACCTCGAGAAGCACGGCCTGCCGGTGACCAGCGTGCACAAGATCCGGGAAGGCCGGCCCCATATCATAGATTACATCAAAAACCAGGAGATCCACCTGTTGATCAACACCCCGGAGGGCCGCTACACTCCGGCTGACTCCTACTCCATCCGCCGGGCCGCCCTGGAATACAACATCCCCTACACCACCACCGTGGCCGCCGCCCGGGCCACCCTGGACGCCATCCGGGCCATGAAGCGGGGGAAATTGGAAGTGAAAAGCCTGCAGGAGTATCATGCAATGGTGAAAAAATCGGTTGCGCAACTAAAGGTGGTCGAAAAGTAAAGCTTTTGGTCGCGCAGGCTTCCAGCCTGTGTTGAAAATTCGCTTTCCAGTATCCGGCTTTGCCGCGGTGCATCTTCCATGGGGCTACCCGGGAGGAGGCTCAGGCCAACAGCAAAGAGGCGATCACCGGCTATCTGAGAGCCTGAAGAAGCACGGCGGGCCGATTCCAGCGCCTTTAATGGCACCGGCTTCCGGCCGGTGATAGGTCGGGGATCCCAGGTCTGTTTTCCACAGGCCGGAGGCCTGTGCCACTAAAGACATTTATTTTAAATAAAGCACAGGCTGGAAAGCCTGTGCCACCGGGTGTGCTATAATGAAATAATCAGGCACAGGCGAGACGCCTGTGCAGTAAAAAACAAGAACAAAGAAAAAACACAGGCTGGAAGCCTGCGCTACCAGTTTTTTTTTCGCAGGCTGAAGCCTGCGGCTGCCAAAACCACCAAAGATCAGGGCCAGAGCGGCAAAGGGCAAGATTTTGAAGAGCGAAAACCGAAAATCCCCCCTAACCCCCCTTTTCCCAAGGGGGGGACCTGAAACCGAAGACCCGGCCATTAATTTGGCCGACGACAAGCCTCGCGAACACTGCGGCATCTTCGGCATTTATGGGCATCCCGAGGCGGCCCGGCTGACCTACTTCGGGCTTTATGCCTTGCAGCACCGGGGCCAGGAGTCCTGCGGCATCGTCACCGGGGACGGCCAGCGGGTCAGCCAGCACCGGGGTATGGGGCTGGTGCCCGAGGTCTTCAATAAGGACATCCTGGAGCGCCTGCCGGGGCACCTGGGCATCGGCCACGTGCGCTACTCCACCACCGGCTCCACCAACATCATCAACGCCCAGCCCTTCTTGGTGCAGCACGGCGGCCAGTCTATTGCCATCGCCCACAACGGCACCCTGACCAACGCCCGGGAGATCCGCTGCCGCCTGGAGGATGCCGGCTCCATCTTCCAGTCCACCATGGACACCGAGGTCATCGTCCACCTGATGGCCCGGCACCGGGGCGCCGACGTGGTGGAATCGCTGATCAACGCCCTGGAGCACGTCAAGGGCTCCTATTCGTTGGTGATTGCCACGGCGGACAAGGTCATCGCCGCCCGGGACCCCCACGGCTTCCGGCCCCTGTGCCTGGGGCAGTTGAACGGCGCCTGGATCGCCGCCTCGGAGAGCTGCGCCCTGGACCTGGTGCAGGCCGACTACTGGCGGGAAGTGGAGCCCGGCGAGATCGTAGTCATGGACAAAAACGGCCTCCATTCCCACAAGCCTTTCGCCCCGACGCCCCCGAAACATTGCATCTTTGAGTTTATCTATTTCGCCCGGCCGGACAGCATGGTCTTCGGCCAGAGCGTCTATCTGGTGCGCAAGCGCCTGGGCGCCGCCCTGGCCCGGGAGCACCCCCTGAAGGGCGACCTGGTGATGCCCTTCCCGGACTCGGGCACTTACGCCGCCCTGGGCTTCGCCGCGGCCACCGGCATCCCCTTTGAGATGGGGGTGATCCGCAACCACTACGTGGGCCGCACCTTCATCCAGCCCTCCCAGACCATGCGAGATTTTTCGGTGCGGGTGAAACTCAATCCGGTGCGGGAGATTCTCAAAGGCCAGCGGGTCATCGTCATCGAAGACTCCATCATCCGGGGAACCACCACCCGCTCCCGGGTCAAGTCCCTGCGGGAGGCCGGCGCCACCGAGGTGAGCATGCTGGTGAGTTGTCCGCCCCACCGCTTCCCCTGCTTCTACGGCATCGACTTTTCCAGCAAGGGGGAGCTCATCGCCGCGCAGCAGGAGGTTGACCAGATTCGGGATTTCCTGGGCCTGGACTACCTCGGGTACTTGAGCCTGGACGGCATGGTGGCCGCCACCCACATGGACCACAATAACTTCTGCCTCTCCTGCTTTTCCGGGGACTACCCCGTGCTCCTGGAGTCCGATTTCTCCAAGACCTGCTTCGAAGAGGACCTCTGCGCCCCGGGGCCCTTGGAAGGCCAGCCGGTGGTATGTGAAATACAGGGGGAAAAGGGTAAAAGAGGATAAATGCAGGGGGCGAAAAGGGTAAAAGGGAAAAGGGGGAAAGGGAAAGCACTTCGGTTCTGTCGCCGGTTTTTCCCTTTCCCCTTTTACCCATTTCCCCTTTTCGCCCTGGTGATTAAACACCGAAGCCCTTTAACCCGCTTTCGCTTTTGACAATGGCTGAACATTTAATCGGGATTATTTCCGACACCCACGGGTTACTGCGCCCCCAGGCGGTTAAGGCCCTGGGCGGCGTGGAACTCATCATCCACGCCGGAGACCTTGGCGGTCCGGAGGTGCTGGCGCGGCTTACAGCGATCGCCCCGGTCCAGGCGGTGCGGGGCAACGTCGATAAGGGCGATTGGGCCCGGCCACTGCCTCGGAACCGGGTCGTGGCAGTGGGCCAGGTGCAGCTCTATGTCTTGCACAACCTCTACGAACTGGATCTGAACCCCGGAGCGGCCGGCCTGGCCGCGGTGATTTACGGCCATTCCCACCAACCCACCCTGGAGCGCCAAGACGGGGTCCTCTATTTGAACCCAGGCAGTGCCGGGCCGCGGCGCTTCTCTCTGCCGGTCAGCCTGGCCCTCCTCCAGGTGACGGGTGATTCGCTAAAGATTGAATTTATCGAGCTGAAAATTTGATCCCTTAGGGCGAATCTTGGGTTCGCCCTCCTTCCCAAGGCTGGCGGCAACTTGGTCAAAGAAGGGTCCAGCCCCCTGCCCTGCCGGTCTTAAGTTCCCCCTAAGGTCCGGGAAATTTCTGTCCTGCCCGAAAGCCTGCCATTCGGTTTAACCGTTCTTCAAAAGAAAGTGAGACGGGTTATTAATAAGGCTCCCATTGCATTCCGAGCATAATCCAAGGAGGGGCGCAAAATGCAAATGAGCGAAAATGGACAGAGAAAGTTGGCCGATTGGGAAGGCTTCAAGCTCCGGGCCTATCGTGACGCGGCCGGTAAGCTCACCATTGGCGTCGGCCATCTGCTGACCCGAAGCGAGCTGTCTTCGGGGAAGATCTGGATTCAGGGGGAAGCGGTGCGATATGCCGCCGGCCTGAGCGACCGGCAGGTGTTAGACCTGCTGGGCCAAGACTTGAAAGGGGCGGAAAGCGTCGTCAATGAGGGCGTTGAGGTTGAGTTGAAGCAGAACCAGTTTGATACCCTGGTTTCCTTTTGCTTTAACGTGGGGGCCACGGCCTTCAAAAACAGCACCCTCTTGAGACGGCTCAATCAAGGCGGCTATGACGAAGTGCCGGCCCAGTTGCGCCGCTGGGTCCATTGCGACGGTGCGGTGGAGGCGGGGTTGGTCAACCGTCGAGAACATGAGATTGTCCTGTGGAATGCCTGAGCTGACCAGCCCTGTCCGGCACTTTTCCGTAAAATTTCCTCTGGCCAGCAGCGGCGGCGAGCGGCGGCGGTGGAAGACCAAGGCGCCGAATCCCCCCGAACGAACCCCGGCGGCACTTGCACTTTGGTGGTAGATTTAGTAGGGTTTACCTGATTGCCGGAACTCCATTTAAGAGAGTTCAATCTCGTTACCCGGGGGATCCCTGATGATAAAAATGAAATCTCTGCTACTTCTGCTCGTTCTGGTCCTGGCGGCGGCCTGCACGGAGCAAAAAGCGACCCAGACGGGGGCGCCGGTGGCTGACAATGAAGAGAATCGTCTGGCCGCAGCCAAAGAATACCTGAAGATCGCCCCTGCCCAAGACATACTGAAAGAGATGGCCGCCTCGTTTGCGGGTAAGCTGCCGGAGCAGGTGCAGAAGAAATTTAACGAAGTTATGGCCAGCAAGGACCTGCAGGATAACACGTATCAGATTACCTTGAAGGCCCTGGTGAAACAATTTACCGCCAATGAATTAAAGGCCATGACCGCGTTTTACAGCTCGCCTGAAGGCAAATCAATCCGCCAGAAATTGGGTCCTTATATGGCCGAGGTCATGCCCCAGGTCTATCAGGAAGTAGCCAAGGCCATGAAGGCGGCGGAACCCCAGGCGGCTCCGGAATCCAAAGCGACGCCGGCGCCTCACCCGACTCCAGGGCCGCAGGCCGCTCCTGAATCCAAAGCAGCTCCAGTGCCCCAGGCGGCTCCTGAGACCAAGGCGCAGCCTGCACCACCAAGTCCCAAACCCGGAACACCGCCCCCCAGATAAGAGGGGGCCTGTTTCCTTAGAGAAAATGAAAGAGGCAGGGGTCTTCCCCTGCCTCTTTTGGTCCGGCCTCATAATAATTTGGGGCGGCTTCATTCAACCGCCCAGGTAGCCCCCGGCAATGTGGGAGGCGTCCCACCAGTCGATCTTTTCCACCAGCCGCTCTTTCAGTTCCTCGATCTCCAGCTTGGCCTTGCTCCAGTCGGCCGGACATTCCTGCATGAGCCGGTCGATTCTCCGGCTCAGATCGCCTATCAGGATCTGGAGTTCATCGGTCTGGTACCTGATTTTGGCCTGTTCTTCCCGGGGCATCCGCTCGATGACCCGGAGGATGTCGTAAACCTTTGCCTTCATCCCGGTCAGCTCCGCATACATGGAGTCGCAGTACTCTCTGATTTCCATGGCGTCAACCCCTTTGTTCCCTTGTGATAGATTAAATTTAGCCATAAACCATGACGTTGTCAATGCTTGTAAGCCTGGCAAGGACTCAAGCGCTTGCCATCACACTTAAAAACCGATAGTATGCAACTCATGACTCCAAAACGTCCGGTCTTTCCCTTCGCCGCCCTGGTGGGGCAGGAGCGCCTCAAAAAGGCCCTGATCCTCAATGCCGTCAATCCCCTCATCGGCGGGGTGTTGATCCGCGGCGAGAAGGGCACGGCCAAGTCCACCGCGGCCCGGGGCCTGGCGGAGTTGCTGCCTCCCATCCCCATGGTGGCGGGTTGTCCGTATCACTGCGATCCCGAGAAGCTCGAACTGATGTGCGACGCCTGCCGCCGGCGCCAGGCCCAGGGAGAGGTGCTGCCCCGGCGCGACCGGCCCATGCCGGTGGTGGACCTGCCCTTGGGGACCACCGAGGACCGGCTTCTGGGCACCATCGATATCGAACGCGCCATCAAGAGCGGCGAGAAGCATTTCGAGCCGGGTCTGCTGGCCGCGGCCAACCGGGGCATCTTATACGTCGATGAGGTGAATCTCCTGGACGACCATCTGGTGGACGTGCTCCTGGACGCCGCGGCCATGGGGGTCAATGTGGTGGAGCGGGAGGGTATTTCGTTCATCCACCCGGCCCGCTTCATCCTGGTAGGCACCATGAATCCGGAGGAAGGGGAACTCCGGCCCCAGCTTTTGGACCGCTTCGGCCTGTGCGTCGAGGTAACGGGGCTGCACAATCTCCAGGCCCGCATGGACGTGGTGGCCCGCCGGTTGGACTTCGAGGCGGACCCGGAAGAGTTCGCGGCCCGCTGGCTCGGCGAGCAGGAAGCCCTGCGCCAGGCGATCCTCACCGCCCGGGAGCTTCTCCCTCGGGTAGGCTATGGCGCCGACACCCTGCGACTCATCACCGCCATTTGCCTGGACCAAGGGGTGGACGGCCATCGGGCCGACATCTATATGCTCAAGGTCGCCCGGACCTTAGCGGCTTACCGGGGCCGATTGGCAGTGGCGGACCCCGATGTGCGAGAGGCGGCGGAGCTGGTGCTGCCCCACCGGCTGCGGCGCCAGCCCTTCAGCGACTCCGAGATGGATGAGAATAAGCTGGAGGAGACCTTTCGGAAGCATCAAGAGGAGATGGAGCAGCGGCGCCTGGCGCAGCCCCAGCCGGAGCCCGGGGCCCCGGCCGGCGACCCGGACGAGGTGCAGCTCATCGGCGAGACGACGGTGGCGCCGGGAGCTACCTTTCCGGTGAAGCCTCTGGATATGGCCCCGGAGCGCAAGACCCAAAAAGCCCCGGGCCACCGCACCCGGGCCAAGAGCGACGACCGCACCGGGCGCTACGTGCGCCCCTCCCTGCACCAGACCGGGCCGTCGGACCTGGCCCTCGACGCCACTATCCGGGCCGCGGCGCCGTTTCAAATGGTGCGGGAGAAAGGCAACCTGGCCCTGGCCATCTGTGAGCCGGATTGGCGCTACAAGGTGCGGGAGAAGCGCATCGGCCGCCATATCCTCTTCGTGGTGGACGCCTCCGGCTCCATGGGCGCCGACGTGCGTATGGTGGAGACCAAGGCGGCGATCCTGTCGCTCCTCATTGACGCCTATCAAAGGCGGGAGCGGGTGGGACTCATCATCTTCCGGGGCCGGGAGGCCCGGCTGACCTTGCCCTTTACCCACAGCGTGGAGATGGCCCAGCGGCATCTGACGCTGCTGCCCACCGGCGGCAAAACCCCGCTGCCCCACGCCCTGAAGCTGGCCCTGGAGGTGCTCAAGCAGGAGAAGGTCCGGCATCCGCAGGACGTTTTTCTGCTGGTGCTCGTCACCGACGGCCGGGCCAACATCAGCCTGGGGGCCCGCGGCCCAATGGCCGAAGTGAAAGAGTTGTCGGCGCAGATCAAAACCTTGGGGGTCAATTCCCTGATCCTGGACACCGAAGCCTTCGCCCCCTGCCTGGACCTGGGGTGCCTCCCGGAGCTGAGCCGTATTATGGGCGGAAGCTACCACTCCCTCACCAGCATCCGGGCCCCGGAAATGGTGGCTCGGGTGGAGGCCGCCTTAAGGTGATTTTCTGAACGCCGGGATTTCCTGCTGAAACGCCCGGCCCTCCCCTGCCACCCCCTGAAGAAAGCATCAACCCAATGCTGTTCACTTAAGCATTAGGGATTTCTCTTTGGTGTAGGGGCTGGGTCTTCCCGCCCGATTAGCCACCCTTTCAAACAAAGGCGGGGAGACCCCGCAACTATAGAGTTCTTAAAGGAACAGCATTGCCTTTAAGCCTCCGATTTATCTACAAACTAACTTGACATTTGTTCAATACCCTTTTAGTATCCAAGTGGGGTAAAATATCGAAGCGCGAGGTGCGCCCCATTATTGTAATATATTAATTAATTAAGGTAGTTATGCCCTGGCGAATTGGAATCATGGCGGCGCTCCTGGCCTGGCTGTTGTTAGCCAGCTCTGCCGGCGCGGCCATCCAGCGCCATACCGACAGCCGGGGTGTCATCCACATCAGCAACGGTCCGGTTAAGGCGGCGCCGGGACACCAGGGGGATCTGGCTGAGAACCCCGGCCCGGAAATGGCGGCCCTGCCTGAGCCGGAGGCTTCACCGGCCAGGGCGGAAGCACAGGCACCGCGGCCGGCAGACTCCGCCAAACCCCACACTCTTGAGACTTCCCCGCCAGCTGTTGGTGAAAAACCGGATAACGGTGAAAAGTTGCAACCAGCCCAAGATGCTGCCGAACAGGTTTGTCAAGCCCCCGCAGCTGTTAGCACCAACCCGCCAGCCCCTGGAATTATCGGCATGATCGCGGCCGCGGCCACTGCCGCCGCCAAAACCGCGGCCCCTGCTGCGGCCGAACCCGCGGCTACTGCCGCCGCCGAAAGTTCTAGTCAGTCCGGACCCGACCCTCTGAAAAAAGTGTCCTATGAGGCGGCCGAGGCCGAGACCTCCCCGGGGCCGGCGCCACAGGCGGCCGCCCCCAAAGCCGCGGAAATGGTCACGGCGGGAGGCATCCAGCGCTATCGGGACGCCCGGGGAGTCTGGCACATCTCCAACGTGGCGCCGGCCGAGGCAGGCGCCGGCCCGGGCTGGCTGGAGGCTGCCAGGACCCCTGGTTCGGAAAGGGCAACCTCTGAGAAACCGACTCAGGTGGCGGCGGCAGGTCTGCCTTTGCAAAAGGTGTCCTGGAACCCGGATGATCCTTTAATAACACTGCCGGCGACGAAGACCAAGGTCAGGACGGCCTCCCCCGAGGCCGCGAATGTTATCCGACGCTACCGCGACAGCAAGGGCGTGATCCACATCGACAATGTGGAGTCGGCTGCGGAAGCCCCCGTGCCGACCTTGCAGGCGAGGGCCAGGCCGGAGGAAGGAGACGCTCCCTCGGCCAGGCGCCGGCCCCCATCCCCGGTAGAGGGGAGTGCTCCGTTGGTTTTGAAACGGGTGGCCTGGTCCGGAGAAGAAGGACTGAAGCTGCTGAAGCCAACGAAGGCCGGGTCTTCTCCCAGCGCGGCCATCACCACCGAGGGCGGCATCAAGCGCTGGCGGGACAAGAAGGGGGTCTGGCACATCGAGACGCCAGAGTATCCCCTGCCTGCAGGGGTGGTACTGCCGCCGCGCCAGGGCGGCCCGAATCTCTCAACGCAGACCGCCACGGCTGCGGCGCCTAGCGGTTCCCTCGGGGCCACGGCCGGAGCCAAACCGGTCACCTCGTTGGCTCCCGACGCACCTCGGGTCCCCACCATCACCGCCTTCCGGGACGGACGAGGACGCCTGAAGATTACCAATGATGCCCCAGTTAACTTGGCAAAACCGCCACCGTCCGGGGCGGCTCCCGCGCCCGCAGAGTTGGAACCACTCATTCTCGAGGCGGCCCAGGTGCACCGGTTGCCGGCTACCCTCATCAGGGCGGTGATCAAGACGGAATCGAATTTTTGTTCCTGGGCCGTGTCCCCCAAGGGGGCCATGGGTCTGATGCAGCTCATGCCCGGGACTGCCGCACTTTTGGGGGTGGCCGAGCCCTTCAACCCCCGGGAAAATATCCACGGCGGCTGTCGCTATCTGCGGGATCTCATCAATCTTTTTGGGGGCAACGTGCCTCTGGCCCTGGCGGCCTATAATGCCGGCTACCAGCGAGTCATCAATTGCGGTTACCAGGTGCCGGCCATCAAGGAGACCCAGGATTTCGTCACCCAAGTGATGGGGCGGTATGTGGCGGAAGAGCACCGGGCCGGTCAGCCCTGGACGTAAGGGGAGAGGCGCGCCCTGGCGACTTAAAGGATATCATATTGATATTACTGTTCATTAATCTTCGAGACTCTCTTCAGCATTTACCGAGCAAGATTTTGTGATCTCCTGCCGTTGACTTTTTCCCCGCCTTGAGCTACAGCCTTGATTATGGTGGGTGGTGCCCACCCTACATTTGGTCATACCGCGCCATTTCTTGATCTGTTGCTGAAGGCTGAAAGCTGACAGCTGAAAGCTATTTCATTTGGGAGGTGCCATGCCGGAAGCATCAAAGGAAACCTGGGTTACCTGGGTAGCCCTGACCGCCACGGTCCTGGCGGTTCTGGCGGCCATCGCCGCGTTAAAAGCCACCAGCTATTCCACCAAGGTCCAACTGGCCACCACCAGAGAAGCGAACCAGTGGGCTTATTACCAGGCCAAGAGCATCAAAGAACATAGTTATGCCTTAAACCGGGATATCCTGGCGGCGGTGCGGCTACAAGAGACCAAAAACCCCAAGCTGCAAAGGTTCCTGACTGACAAAATCAAGGAATATGAGGGTGAAGTGGCCCGTTATGATCAGGAAAAGGGGCAGATAAAGAAAGGCGCCGAAGACATCCAAAAGGAGCAGGAGGTCTACAAGCAGAAAAACGGGAACTTCGCAGTGGCGGTCATGCTGCTGCTGATCGCCATCATGTGCTCGGCGGTGGGCGCGCTGATTAAAAAGAAGATCATGTGGCTGCTGGGCCTGATCCTTGGCGGCTGGGGGATATATTACTTCGTTATTGGGTTTCTCCGGTGAGAATTTCTTTGTTAGGTCTCGGGCTTCTGGCCGGGCGGACCCGCAGGTCCGCCCCTACCCTCCCCTTCCAGCCTATTCCTAACCTCAGTGTCCGAAGAAAGGCAGGCGCACCAGCATGAGAAAGCCGTTGGCGGCCATTAGCGCCCCCAGGGTGGCGGAGACCAAGGAGAAACCGAACATCAACCGGGAATGGGCCAGGATGGCGATGGAGGCCAGGACGATGGCGATCTGCAGCAGGACCTCGGCGTATTCGAAGTAAGGGTCTTTGCCGCGGTATAAATCCCGCTCATGTTCCAGATGTTCGGCCTTTTCCTTGATCCCCTGCTTATCAGTGGCGTAACGAGTTTCTTCCGCAGTCAGCTGTTTCAGCCGCTCTTCATAACGCTTCTTGACCTCCGGCTTGAGCGACTCCTTTTCCAGCAGGTCCAGCTCCAGGCGCTCTTTGTTGCCCCGGTAGAGATGCTCCCGGATCACCTTGGCCTGGTAAAAGGCCCACTGATCCGAGGCCTGCTGCTGGGACAGGAGCATCTCCTTCATGGCCTGGCTGCCCCCCAGGGAGCTGATGGCCAGGAGCACCGCAAAGATGGCGGTGGTCAGGGCCACATGGCGGGTAAAAGCCTTGCCTTTGATCTCTTCCAGTTCTTCCGGGTTGGGGAGTTCCACCTCAGACATGGTAAACAGTCCTCTCTCAGCTCGGTCACTTGACGTTGATTTTCATCTCCGGGGCCAGGGCCCCGTCCAATCCCACTTCGTTGCCCCATTGGTCATAGGCCTTTTGCCCGGCCTTGAGGCGGTCCAGCAAGCCGGCGCTGATGAGCGCATGACGCACCGTCATGCCGGGGAGCACTTCCACCGCCTGCTGATTCACATAGACTCGCATTTAATCCAGGGCCTTGATCCGGCCCTCGGCCTGGGGCGAGATCGTCTTTTGGCTCTTGAGATACTCGATTACCAGGTCACGGAGCCAGGCGCCGGGGTTGATGTAGGCCAGATTTTTGCTGGTGAGGGCGCCGCCCTGCTCCCGGTAGCCTGAGCCTGCCTTGAGGGCTGCGCCGAAGGCCCGGTAACCGTCGCCCCCGGCGGCCAGGAAATCATTGGTAGCCACGACGTATTCCTGGCCGGGGTCCAGCGGCTTGCCGTTGACGGTGATGTCCTTGACCCTTTGGCCCACCGGGGCGGTGCGGCTAAAGGTGAAGGTGAGGCCCGAAACCTGCGGGAACCGTCCCGCCTTTTTTTCCAGGCCGGAAACCCCATGTTCCAGGACCTCCCGCAATTGCTTACCGGTCAGGCGGATGGCCACCAGGTAGTTGTCGAAGGGCAGCGCCGCATAAACCTCCTTGGCCTTGATCGGCCCCTGGTGGATGCCGGCGCGGATGCTGCCGCCGTTGATGAGGGCGGCGTCGGCCCTGGTTGCGGCTCGCATGACGTCGGCCACCAGATCGCCCAGGTTGGTCTCCTTCAGGCGCGTCTGCTCGCCGTCCAGGTCCACTGCGGTTTCCCCCACGTTCCGATCCAGCCGGGCGTCCACCTCTTGGGAATATTGGCGGACGATTTGCTGGACCTCTTTATCGGCGCCGCCGAGGCTGGGTTTAATCTCCTCCAGGTGCCCTTCGTACCTGACGATTTTACCGTCCTTGAGGTCCAGGTCCAGGACCCCGAGGGCCTTGGCATGTTCCCATGCCTGGCCGATAATAGTGCGGTTCACCACCACCGGGGCCTCGAGCCTGGTATGGGAATGGCCCCCGATAATGACGTCAATGCCCGGAACCTTCTGGGCCAGGGCCCGGTCTTCCGAGTAGCCGATGTGGGACAGGACCACCACCAGGTCGGCCTGGCCCCGCAACTCCTTCAGGCAGCGGGCCACGGCGGCGTCGGGCGGAGAGAATTGCAGGCCGGCCACGTTGCGGGGGTGCGTGGAGGTGGGGGTGTCAGCCGTGACCACCCCGATGATGGCCACCCTGACTCCTTGGACATCCTTGATTACATAAGGCTTAAGCAGGGGCAGGCCCCGGACGTTGGCGCCCAGGAGCGGAAACCGGGCTTCCTGGCGTCGTTGTTGCAGGACCTGCTGGCCGTAATCGAACTCATGGTTGCCCACCACCATGGCGTCAAATCTCATGGCGTTCATCAGCTCAATGGACGATTTGCCCTGAAACAGGTTGGCCCAGTTATTTCCCTGGATCATGTCGCCGGCCGCCAGCAGCAGGGTGGGCCGCCCAGTCCGGAGGCGATCCACCGCCGCCGCCAGGTAGGCGGCGCCGCCCAGGAGTTCAGTGGCCCCGAGGGGTTGATAAGGCTCGGCAAAGCCGTGAAAATCATTGACATACAGGAGGCGCAGGCTGGCTTCCCGGGCCCCGGCGGGTGCGGCCAGAAAAATTATCAGAACCAGGCAATAGAGGCTCAGGCGCAGGTTTTTCATCTCGGTTAATTTATCGGCAAAATGTTTGCAGGTCAATGCCCAGATAATATGTCGGCGAGCCTGGAGCTTTCGGAACAAAAAGTACAGGGAGCAGATATTGTCTTGAAAGGAGTCAACTTGCAAGGGAAAAAGGGGGCCAGCGGCAATCCGGGCCGCGGGACATAAAAGAACCAGTCTATTTTGATTTTCGCCGAGATGATCTTATCTTTTAAGCAGCCGCAGCGGCGACCGGGCCGGATATAGAGAGGTGCCGACCGTACTGCCGATCTCCAAGGTGAGCGAGATAATTGAGAGATATGCCAATCCAGCGCTATGGAGGACAACCATGCCGGAAACCAGAATCATCCGCCAAGTTTTAAAGGCCAAGCCCACCATCGAAGGAGCCGGGGTCCACCTCAACCGGGTCTTTGGCTACAGCCAGGTGCCGAAGTTTGATCCGTTCCTGTTGCTGGACGATTTTCGGTCTGACATTCCGGAGCATTATCTCAAGGGTTTTCCCTGGCACCCGCATCGGGGGATCGAAACCATCACCTATGTCATCCGGGGAGACGTGGAACACGGCGACAGCCTGGGGAACAAGGGGGTTATTTCCGCCGGTGACGTGCAGTGGATGACCGCCGGCAGCGGCATCATTCACCAGGAGATGCCCCAAGGAGACCCGGACGGCCGGATGTACGGTTTTCAACTTTGGGCCAATCTGCCCAAAGCCCACAAGATGATGGAGCCCCGCTACCGGGAAGTAAAGGACCGGCAAATTCCGACCGTGGTTCTGAAGGACGGAACCAGGATCAGGATCATCTGCGGCCGGGTCCAGGACCAGCAAGGGCCGGTACGGGACATCGTTACCGACCCGGAATACCTCGATGTCTCGATGCCGGCAGGGTCCGAATTCCGGCATCCCACCAGGAGCGGCCACACCGTGTTCGCCTATGTCATCGAGGGCCGGGGGTTTTTTTGCCGGGAGAAGAACCCGTTTTCTTACGAAGTCCAGGGAGTCAACTATTTCGATATGGAGCGGGAGCCCTTCGTCAGCAACGGCATGCTCGTGCTTTTTGAGGATGGCGATGAAGTAATGGCCGCCACCGAAGACGAGACGGTCAGGTTTCTGCTCATCTCGGGCCGGCCCCTCGGCGAGCCGGTGGCCTGGTACGGCCCGATCGTGATGAACACGGAGGAAGAACTGCGCCTCGCCTTTGAAGAGTACCAAAACGGCACCTTTATCAAACACCGCCAGGGTTAGATGAAAAGGTTAATGTTGCAACTATCTGTGCCGTCGGTTATTCGGATTCCTCTTTTCCCGCTAAACGATGTTGGTCATAAAGGGCCAGATATTCCTTGAGCATCTCCGGGATGGGCAGATTATAGGGGCAGCGGTCGACGCATTCGCCGCACTCTTCGCACTGGCGCACCGTCTCCATGAATTTGGCCGAGAAGCCGGCGGCCTTGGCCGGCCCCATGCGGTGGGCGACGATGCCGTACAGCATGGCCGGGGTGATGATGACCCCCTGGGGGCAGGGCTGGCAGTATTCGCAGCGCCGGCAGAACCGATCCCCTAACTCAACCCGGTAACGCTCCATGGCGGCCAGGTCTTCTTCGGTGACCTGATTATCCGTCTGATAGAGGTCTACCACCTCGTCGACGCCGGCCACCGAGTCGAAACCGGCCAGGGGAATGACATCGGGAAACTGGCGCAGAAATTTGAAGGCCACCTGGGCATTGTCCACCTGGCCGCCGCAAAACGGTTTCATGGCCAACAGCCCCAGGCCCCGCTCCCGGGCCAGGGGGTGGAGTTCGCTCCCCGCCGCGGTCTCGATGAAGTTGAACGGGAATTGCACCACGCTGAACAGGTCGGTCTTGACCAGCCTGACGGCCATCTCCAGGTTATGGGAGGTAACCCCGAGATGTCTGATCTTACCGGCTTCCCGGGCCCGGAGCACCGCTTCCAAAGGCCCGTCCGGTGCGGTCAGGGCCTGGAAATCCGCCTCCTGGGAGACCTGGTGAAATTGATACAGGTCCAGATAATCGGTCTTCAGCAGCCGCAGACTCTTATCGAGATCGCCTTCCACCCCCTGGCGATCGCGCTTCATGCTCTTGCTTGCCAGGACCAGCTGCTGCCGCAGGCCCTGAAAGGCCCGGCCGATCTTCTCTTCGCTGTCCAGGTAGACGTTGGCCGTGTCGAATAGGGTGATGCCGCGCTCCTGGGCCCGACGCAAAACCAGGATGGCTTCGTCCATGGACAGACGAATGATGGGAATACAGCCAAAGCCGACTTCGGAGACCTCCAGTCCCGTTTTCCCCAGGATACGATAGCGCATGACTCCGCTCCTTCGAGCCTTGGATTATGGCCCGCCAATCGGCAGGTTAGCTTCTTACTGATATCATACATTAACGGCCCTGTCTTTCAATTGCCCCAGGGCCGGAAAGGCGGTGGTTTTTTATTGAGGGTGGAAATCATCTATGTTATGCATCCGAAAGGAGTCAAAGGCTTATTTTATGGCAGCTTCCCTGGCGAGGGTCGGGGATGAGAATAGCCAAAAATCTCGGGGAAGACATGACAACGTGGTTCAAGGTTTTTACGCTCTTTTTCGTCTTGCTGCTGAGTTATGGCTGCGTTGCCACCGGCAGCCAGAAGATTAACGCAGCCGGACGCACCGCCGGGATCGAGGCGGGTAAAGCCACCCAGGCCGAGGTCAGCGCCCTGCTGGGATTTCCCGCCATCGTCACTTACGGCGAGAAGGGGCAGGAGACCTGGAATTATTACTATGTGACGGAATATCCCACGGCCACCGATTTTATTCCCGTGGTAAACGGCGTGGTGGCAGGTTTTCAGCAGAACACCAAGGTGCTGACGCTTACCTTTGATCGGCAAGGCGTGGCCCGGAATCTCCAGCGGAGCGAGGCAACCGGCAACCCGGAGGTTTATCCTTATTAAGGCCCCACCTTTGGAAAAATCCGGTCTAAACCCTTCCCTCAGCGACTTTGCCGCCCAAGCGCATCAGGACGGCGTGCCATGTCATTAATCTAAACAAGATTCTTTCCATGCACAAAAAATTGAGGTACGATAATTTAATCGGTAACAATTCCTTAAAAAGCACCTGAAAGAGCCGATCTGAGCAAGGTGGCACATGAACAAACCAGGACCGAATAAGGCAGAATTACTTCGCCGGGTTAGCGATCTGGAACAGCGCCTCCAGGATGCGGCGTCCACCATAGAGGCCCTACGGCGCGCCGCCGCCGCCGGAGCGCCACGAGCTGCCTCCGTCCGGGAGATGGCCGGCAATCTCACCGCCTCCCAGCAGGCCCAGGAGCATAGCGGGCAACTGGTGGAAGAACTGAGCACGGCCAACGAAGAGTTGCAGGTGCAGGCCGAAGAACTTCAGGTGCAGGCCGAGGAACTTCGGGTCCAAGCCGAGGAACTTTTGACCCAAAACGAGGAACTGGAGCGCCTATCCCAGGATTTGGAAACTGAGCGGGCCCTGTTGCGCACGGTGCTGGAGCAGATGCCCGGCGGGGTAATCGTTGCCGAGGCCCCCTCCGGCAAATTCCTTTTGGCCAATCAGCAGTTGGTAGCCATACTGGGCCGCCCGGTGCCATTTGCCGATGGCCTGGAAAATTATGCCCATTTCCATGGCCTCCATCCAGATGGCCGGCCTTACGAGCCCCAGGATTATCCCCTGGCCTGTTGTCTATTGAGGGGAGAGAGAATTTTTGAGGAAGAGGTCAGCATTATCCGGGGGGACGGCTCCCGGGGAATAATCCAGGTGAGCGCCGCACCGGTGCGCAACGCCAACGGGGAGATCATCGCCGCGGTTGCCACTTATAGCGACCTTACGGCCCGCAAACAGCGGGAGCGGGAAATCCTGCACCAGGCCTCGTTTCCCCAAGTGAATCCCAACCCGGTCTTGGAAGCAGATACCGCCGGTCGAATTACCTATTCTAATCAGGCGGCCCGCGAGACCATTGAGAAACTTGGCGGGGCCGCGGCCGTCAGTGATTTCCTGCCTGGCGATTTTGACGAAATTGTGGCTACTGCCAGAATGACGGGAGAAAAGGACTTCCAGCGTGAGGTGCAGGTCGCGGACGCCTATTTTCTCGTGACCGTTTCTTATCTCGAAATGTTCAACACGGTACGCCTCTACACCATTGATATCACCCAGCGCCAGCGCGCCGAAGAAGCCTTGAGGCGCGCCAAGCAGGAATGGGAACGCACCTTTGACGCCGTCCCGGACCTGATTGCTATTTTGGACAATGACCACCATATCCTTCGGAGCAACCGGGCCATGGCCGAGGCCCTGGGGAAGGAGCCCCAGGACCTGGTGGGTCAATTCTGCTACGAACAGATGCACCAGACCGTCTGTCCGCCGGACATCTGTCCTCACAGCCGGCTGCTTAAGGACGGCCAAGGGCATGCCGCCGAACTCCGAGAGTTGGATCTGGACTTGCTGGTGACCGTATCACCTATCCTGGACGACCAGGGCAGACTTTTGGGCAGCGTCCACGTGGCCCGGGACATCACGGAGCACAAGCGGGCCGAAGCAGCCTTGCAACAGGCTCAGCACGAGTTGGAGCGCCGCGTGGCGGAGCGCACCGCCGAGTTGCAGCAGACGGTGGCGCAACTGCAAGAGGAAGTGGCAGAGCGCCTGGCGGCGGAAAAGGCCCTGCAAGCGGTTTCCGCTTATGCCCGGAGACTGATTGAAGCCAGCCTCGATCCCCTGGTCACCATCAGCCCCACCGGCAAAATCACCGACGTCAATCGCGCCACGGAGGAGGCCACCGGCATTCCCCGTGGGCGTCTAATTGGCAGTGATTTTTCGGATTATTTCACCGAACCCGCGAAGGCCAGGGAAGGTTACGAGCAGGTGCTGTCACAAGGCTTTGTCCGGGATTATCCTCTGGCGCTGCGCCATACGTCGGACCGGATAATGGAGGTCTTGTACAATGCCACCATCTATACGAACGAGGCGGGCGAAGTGCAGGGGGTCTTTGCCGCAGCCCGGGATGTCACCGAGCGCAAGCGGGCTGAAGAGGAAGTCCGCAAGCTCAACGAGGATTTGGAGGCGCGGGTGAGGGAGCGCACCGCCCAGTTGGAGGCTGCTAATCAGGAACTGGAAGCTTTCTCCTACTCCGTGTCCCACGACCTCAAGGCTCCCATCCGGGCGATTGACGGCTTTTCCCGCATGCTGATGCTGGAGCATGCGACCCAACTTGACGCCGAGGCGCTGCGCTTCTTGGAGGTCATCCGCCACAATACCGACTTCATGGCTCGGCTGATCGATGACCTGCTGGCTCTTTCCCGCCTGGGGCGGCATGAGCTCAGAAAAGCTCGGATCGACCTGGCGGCGATGAGCGCCCATGCCTTCAGGGAACTCGAGGCCCAGGCCCCGGGACGCCACCTTGACCTGACTATCAAAGAGTTGCCGCCGGCCTTCGGCGACCCCTCGCTGCTGAACCAGGTCCTGGTAAATTTGCTGGCCAACGCCTGCAAATATACCAAGTTTGAGGAAACCGCCAGCATTGAAGTGGGTGGCTGGCACGCCGCCGGCGAGAACGTTTACTATGTCAAAGATAACGGCGTCGGGTTTGATATGCGCTTTGAAAATAAATTATTCGGAGTCTTCCAACGCCTGCACGGAGGCAGCGATTTCGAGGGCACCGGCGTCGGTCTGGCCATCGTCCAGCGCATCTTGCAGCGCCACGGCGGCCGGGTGTGGGCCGAAGGGGAGGTCGGCGCAGGCGCCACTTTCTACTTCGCCTTGCCAATGGCGGAGGATTAGGCTGCCGCGGCAAAGAACTCAGGCGGGGAGCCTGGGCGACAAAACCTATCCCGGAAAATTCAGATGAATGTCAACCCAGAAGAAGAACGCCGAAAATGGAGAGCAGGCGCCCTCGCGGGCAAAAGCACAGCCGAGGGCGGCTGTTCTCCATAAAACACTCGGCTTTTTTACACAATTAATATTTGCTGTAATGTCAATTAGATAGCCAAGATTTAGACGATGTCGGGAATAATTCAGGATAGAGGAAAGATCGCAGGGGCGGGTTTTTAACCCGCCCCTGCGGTTTCTGAGCCGTCCAGGGCCCCGATTATGCTTCCTTGGGTAGGGTAAAATAGAAGGTGGCGCCTTGACCCGGGGCGGTATCCACCCAGAGGCGGCCGGCGTGGGAGTCGATGATGCGTTTCACCGTGGCCAGACCCAGGCCGAAGCCCTCTGCCCCGCTGGCAGCCTTGCCCCGGTAGAAGAACTCGAAAAGGTGCGGCAGGTCTTCCGGGGGGATGCCGGGGCCCTGGTCTTTGACCGCGAAGAGCACCTCGTTGGCCTCTTCCGAGACCTGCAGGAGCACCGTGCTTCCGGGCGGACTGAACTTGATGGCGTTGCCCAGGAGGTTTTCCAGCGCCCGTCGTAATAGCAGCGGGTCCACCCGCAGGGATGGGAGTTGCGGGGAAATGTCGGTTTGGAGCTTCATCCCCTTGGCTTCCGCCAGGGGAGTCAGAAGGGTGACGACCTCGCGGCACTCATCCTGTACCTGAATGACTTCCGGTTGTGGCGTCAGGATACGCAAATCGAGCCGGGCGAACTCCAGGAAACTGGTGATGAGCTTTTCCAGGCGGGTCATCTCCCGGTCGATGGTTTCGAGGTAGGCCGTCTGCTCCGGGGACAGGGGGCCGACCTTGCCCTGGAGCAGCCGCCGGATGAGGCCGGCCATGCCAACCACCGGGGTCTTCAGGTCGTGGGCGAACATGCCCACCAGTTGTCGCCGCTCCGTCTCCAGGCGCTTGACCAGGTTCAGGTCCCGAATGATGATGGCCGCCCCCAGCAGGGCTTTTTCTTCGTTCTGCAGGGCAAAGGAACTGACCATGACCGGCACCTGCTCGCCGGTGCGGTTCTGCAGCACCAGTTCCTGGGTTACTTCCAGTTTCCCGCTCATCACCTGGTGCAAAGCGCCGCCCGCCTCGCTCCCCTGGCAGTAGAGGATGGTTTCGGCCGGTTGGCCGATGGCCTCCTCCCGCCGGTAGCCGGTGATTTTTTCGGCGGCGGGATTGAATTCGGTAATGCGGCCCCGGGCGTCCGTAGTGATAACCGCGCCGGGAGTGTGCTGGACGATGAAACGCGACCAGTCCTGGGGCTGGGCCTTGGTGGGTGGCTTGGCGTCCGCCATCTAATCCCCCAAATTGGCAAAGGGTGCAGAGAGAAGTTCCGGTACCGCACTATTTTTTAACAGTTTTTGGGTTATGAGGCAAGACGGCGGGGCGCAGGATGAGAGAGTAATCGGTCGGCCGGGAGTAGCGGTTGCCGCAACGCAACTTCAAGGCCTTCCGCCAACCGATAACCAGATTACTTGATGGCTAGAGGACCTAAACCTTCGGCACAATGTCGCCCCCGCAATGGGGACATTTGCCCATTCTGCAAGGGTCTTCGGGCTTATGTGCTATTAGCCGGCCGCAAGCCGAACAGACACAGACATGGTCAGGATTGCCGTGATGTTCGCTGCCCGGGCCGCCGCAGCCACAGCCGCAACCTGGCCCCGGGCTTTTTTCCATACTAGAACCCTGAGGCATGTGGTCCTCCATTTTTAACAGAATTTCAGTTTTAACCTTCAACATATTGAACCTATGTGCATTTTAATCTATTCAGCAACTGCTTGTCAAGGGATTATTCAGGGGAAAACCCTGGCCTTGGCGGTCAAGTTATGGTAAAAATGCAGCAATTTTAAAGGTGGTTAAAATGTCAGAAGTACGGACTCGTTTCTCCCCCAGCCCCACCGGCTCCCTGCATCTGGGCGGGGCGCACACCGCCTTGTTCAACTGGCTCATCGCCCGGCATTTCCAGGGGGCTTTTGTCCTGCGCATCGAGGACACCGATAAAGAACGCTCCAAAGAGGAATTCGTCACGGAGATCCTCGACGCCATGGGCTGGCTGGGGCTTAATTGGGATGAAGGCCCTTACCGCCAGTCGGAGCGGCTGCCCATTTATCTTGAGTATATCGATCACCTCCTGGCCAAGGGGGCCGCCTATTACTGCGACTGCCAGCCGGAAGACCTGAAGATGCGGCGGGAGGCGGCCTTGGCCCGGGGCGAGAAGCCCAAATACGACGGCCGCTGCCGCCACCGGAACCTTAAACCCGGCCCCCGCACCGCGGTGCGTTTCAAAGGGCCCGAGACCGGCGTCACCCGGTGGCATGACCTCATCAAGGGCCACATCGCCTTTGACAACCAGGAACTCGACGACCTGGTGATCCTGCGTACCGACGGCATCCCCACCTACAATTTCGCGGTGGTAGTGGATGATATCACCATGCGCATCACCCAGATTATTCGGGGTGAGGACCACATCCCCAACACCCCCCGGCAGATCCAGATCTACGAGGCCCTGGGAGCGGAACTCCCCGGGTTCGCCCACATGCCCCTGATGTTGTCCACGGATCGGGGCAAGCTCTCCAAGCGCCGGGGCGCTAAGTCCGTCCTGGACTACCGGGAGCGGGGCTTCCTGCCCCAGTCCCTGTGCAACTACCTGGCCCGCCTGGGCTGGTCCCACGGCGATCAAGAAATCTTTACCCGGGAAGAGCTGATTCAATACTTCACCCTGGAACACGCCACCACCTCGCCCGGGGTCTTCGACGAAGAAAAGCTCCTGTGGGTCAACAGCCAGCAGATGAAGGCCATGCCGCCGGCCGCGTTGGCCCGGGAACTGACCCCGTTTCTGGCCCGGATCGGGATCGAGGCGCCGGAGCAGGAGTATGTGGCCCGGGCGGTGCCCACCCTGAGCGCCCGCTGCCACACCCTGGTGGAGATGGCCGAGGCGGCCCGTTTCTATTTCCAGGACCCGCGCCCCTACGAGGAGAAGGGCGCCAAAAAGTTTCTGACTGCAGAAGCCGCCCCTATTTTACAGGAGGTGGCCCGGCGGCTGGAATCGTTGCCGGAGTTCTCCGAAGCCGCCATCAACCAGCTCTTTCACGACCTGGCGGCGGAGACCGGCTTGAAGATGGTCAATCTGGCCCAGCCGGTGCGCCTGGCCCTCACCGGCCGCACCGCCAGTCCCGGGCTCTTTGAGATCATCAATATCCTGGGAAGCCCGGAAACCTTGCAAAGAATAAAGACGGCCATCAGCTTTGCCGCAGGCAACACCTAAAAAATCCTGGAAATTAATCGCAACTCGAATATAATTCGACCAGTTCAAGGAGGTTTGGCATATGGCGGAAGCAAATCAGGGTTATCGCAAAAAACAGGCTTTTCTGGTCCTGGCGATCTTTGCCTGTTTCGGGGTGGCCATCTTCTTCGGCAGCGCGGCGGTGTCCGTGGGTTCCATCCTGGTGGCCTGCGGCATCGCCTTCTGGGCCTCCACCCTGGAACCGGCCAAGAAACCCGACGAGCACCATCATTAAAGTTTTCCGGGGAAGCAGATACCGGGGAAAATGGGGAAGAGGTTAAAAGGGGAAAAGGTTAAAGATGCACACCGCTTCTTTGCTTCTCTTTCCCCTTTTCGCCTTTTTCCCTTTTCGCCCCAGTTTCAAAATCCCGGACCCCATCCCACCCCAAAAGGAGGGGTACCATGCGAATTGCCTTAATCGGTCAGGCGGCTTTCGGCGCGGATGTCTTGAAAGGGTTGCTGAAAAACGGTCATAAGGTGCCGGGGGTTTTCTGCCCGCCGGATCGGGGCGCCAAGCAAGACCCCTTGAAGGAGGCGGCCCTGGCCGCCGGGGTGCCGGTCTTCCAGCCGGGCCATATGCGGGACCAGGAGGCCTACGAGGCCATGGTTTCTTTAAACGCCGACCTGGGAGTCCTGGCCTTTGTCACCGACATCATTCCACCCCGGGTCTTCAACGCGCCGAAACAGGGCTCCATCTGCTATCACCCCTCCATCCTGCCCCGCTACCGGGGCTCCAGCGCCATCAACTGGGCGGTGATCAACGGTGAAACCCAAACCGGGCTCACCATCTTCTGGGTGGACCAGGGCATCGACACCGGGGACATCATCCTGCAAAAGACCGTGGATATCGGCCCCTCGGAGACCACCGGGGAAGTCTATTTCAATAAGCTTTACCCCATGGGGGTGGCGGCGGTCCTGGAGGCAGTGGATCGGATCGCCAAAGGCCCGACCACCCGGATCCCCCAGGACCAAGCCAAAGGCACTTACGATCCACCTTGCGACGAGAAGGTGGCCGGGCTGGATTGGAACAAGGCGGGCCACCAGGTCTTCAATTTCATCCGGGGCTGCGACCCCCAGCCCGGGGCCACCACCACCTTCCGGGGCGAAAAGGTCAAGTTCTACAATGCCGCCTTTTTGGCAGAATCCCATAACGCCTCGGCCGGGGAGATCCTGGCGGTGACCGACAAGGGCCTCAAGGTGGCGGTGGCTGGCGGGGCCCTGCTAATCAGCCGCTTCCGCACCAAGGAGCTGGGGAAGGTGAAGGCGCCCGACTTTATCGCCGCCAAACAGCCGCAGGCGGGGGAGAAGTTCGGGGCGTAGGCAGGTCTTGCCGATATTTTGATCGTAGGGGCACAGCTAGATAGCTGTGCCCCCAACAACTTTGGATTGTTTTATACTATGACCAAAGTCCCCTCAAAAACCTTGCAGCAGCAATTCAAGACGACTAACTATGTCGGCCTGGCCATGATGGCCTCGGTATTTCTTTATGCCGTTATCGTGTTAGCAATCGATAAGGGATACATTCCCTATAAAGCGCAGCCCGGGGCCAATATCGGTACCTTCACCAACATAAAGTATATTCTCTTGGTCCTGGCAATATTGCAGTATTTCGCGATCAATTTTTTCCAGAAATTCTCCTTTAAATCAGTGGCTTATCTTCCTCCCGGCGCCATCATAACCTTTGCCTTGTGCGAAGCTGTCAGTATCTATGGCCTCGTGGTCTTCTTCTTAACCGGCAAATCCAATGACTTTTTTATTTTCATGGGACTTTCTCTGTTATACTTTTACCTCTTTTACCCTAAATATGCCAATTGGGAAAAGTTATTGGATCAGGAATATTCAACGAATCAAACTACTTGATACTACATATCTTCTGATGAAAAACGTCGGCGTCTTCTACCATCCCTCTTTCAGCCGCAAGAGCTACATGACCGTGGGCAACCGCCTGCGGGATTTCCCCGAGGCCTTGGAACCTTTGCGGCAACGGCCCAACGTGCGGCTGTTCGAGGCGCCCCGGGTCTCGGAGGAACTCATCCTCAAGGTGCACGACCCGGCGATGCTGGAGCTGGTGGCCCGGGACGGCTTCTGCTCCACGGCCTACGAATCCGTGGGTTCGGTGGTGGCGGGCATGACGGCCCTGGCCCAGGGCGAGATCGACCGGGCCTTCTGCTTCATCGGGGCCGGCGGCCACCACGCCGGTTACGGCCAGTTCTGGGGGGCCTGCTGCTTCAACGACGTGGTCATCGCCCTGACCCACACCCGGGAGATCAGCCGGTTCAGGCGCTTCGCCATCGTCGACACCGACGCCCACCACGCCGACGGCACCAGCCAGTTGATCCGGGAAGACCCGGAAGTCTTCTTGCTCTGTTTTTGTGGAGTCGATTACCAGGCCCAGGGCGGCGGCGAAGTCGACGTCAACGTCCAACGCCTGAATAGGGGCGCAGACGCCAATTCCCAGTACCTGGAGAAGGTGCGCCAACACCTGCCTCTGGTCCAACAATTCAAGCCGGACCTCCTCGTCTGGTACTACGGCTTCGACACCCACGAGGAGGACTACGGCTCCGTGGGCCTCACGGAAGCGGCCTATTTCGCCATCTGCGACCTGATGATCAACACGGCGGCGGAGCTGAATGTCCCCCTGCAGGTGGTCCTGGGGGGCGGGTCGCTGTCGCATATCGCTACCAACACCATCCCGGAGATCATCCGCCGTTTGGCGGAGGCTTAAAATTAAGAAGTGTTGTGAGGTTTTGTGGGGCGGCTCGCTTCCCCCCTGGCTACCGCTAACATTCCTGAAATCATCCGCCAAGAGGTTAGCCATGGCTTTAGAGCAACTCCAGTTTCCCTGCCCGCCTTATCGTTGTTATTAGAGGACTGAGGCTGAAGGTAAACCTTCGGCTTTTTCCCCTACCCTGCCGGAATTAGCACCAGGTCTAAGGTCGCCAGGATTTGGCTTCTTATAGGCCGGCATAGGCTGGAAAGCCTGGGCTACCGGTTGGCTCATTTTCGGCGCTTTAGCCCTTGCGGTTCATTGCCTTGCGGCGGTTTTTCCTTTATAATTAAAAGATTAAGTGCCCAACCAATAATCAATTCCCAAGAAACCTTTGGACTACCGTGGGGCCGCTGGCGGGATGACCTTCCAGGCCGGCTCCGCTTGAGATAAGCCTATGTTTATTGCCAGACTGCAAAAACTCGAAAAACAATTTGAGGATCTAGAGCAGCGGCTCACCGATGCCGAGGTCATCCGGGATCAGGAGCTTTACCAGAAATACCGCAAGGAGCACGCCGAACTCTCCCCCCTGATCCAGGTCTTCCGCCGCTACCAGTTGGTGCAGCAAGGCCTGGCAGACAGCCAGGGCCTGTTCAAGGGAGAGACGGACGAAGAGATGAAGGCCATGGTCCGGGAGGAGATCGAAACCCTCAAGGCGCAGGCGGCCTCTCAGGAGGAAGAGATGCGGCTCCTGCTGCTGCCCAAGGACCCTTTTGACGAGAAGAATGTCATCCTGGAGATCCGGGCCGGCACCGGGGGCGAAGAAGCGGGTCTGTTCGCCGCCGACCTGTTTCGCATGTACACCCGCCTGGCGGAACGCAAGGGCTGGAAGCTGGAGATCTTGAGCCACTCCACCACCGGCATCGGCGGCCTCAAGGAGGTTATCGCCGCCATTTCCGGCCAGCGGGTTTACAGCCTGCTCAAGTATGAAAGCGGTGTCCACCGGGTACAACGGGTGCCGGTGACGGAGTCCCAGGGACGCATCCATACCTCGGCGGTGACCGTGGCCATCCTGCCCGAGGCCGAAGAGGTCGACGTGCAGATCAGCCCTGAAGAGCTGCGGATCGACGTCTTCCGGTCTTCCGGCCCTGGGGGCCAGAGCGTCAACACCACTGATTCCGCGGTGCGGATCACCCATCTGCCCAGCGGCTTGGTGGTCATCTGCCAGGATGAAAAATCCCAGCATAAAAACAAGGCCAAGGCCCTGAAGGTGCTGCGGTCTCGACTTTTCGACCTGAAGCAGCACGAACAGCAGCAAGAGATCGCCAAGGAGCGCAAATCCCAGGTGGGCAGCGGCGACCGCAGCGAACGCATCCGCACTTACAACTATCCCCAGGCCCGGATCACCGATCACCGCGTCGGCCTCACCCTCTATAAGCTGGAGGCCATGTTGGACGGCGATCTGGACGAACTCCTGCAGGGGCTCAGCGCCCATTACCGCACCCAGGCCCTGGAACAGGGATAACTAAAAGTTGCCAGTAGCCAGTAGTCAGTTGCCAGTAAAACCCATCTGGAAAAAAATGTAAGGTGCGTTCCACGCACCAAACCAGGTCTTTTTCTGCTCACTGCTCAACGATAAATTGGTGGCACAGGCTTTCTATCCCCAAAACCGGCCGGAGCTGTTTTTCACAAGAAAACACCCTAAACTCGAAACCGACTACTGAATAATGGCCACTGGCTAACGAAACCGGCATGACCGACCCTCAATGGACCATCCTCAAGACCCTGCGCTGGACCGCCGACTACTTCCGGGGCAAGGGGGTCTTGGAGCCTCGGGCCTCAGCCGAGGTGCTCCTGGCTCACGTTTTGGGTCTCAGCCGTTTGGACCTCTATTTGCGCTACGATCAGCCCCTCGCCCCAGAAGAGTTGGCCCGCTTCAAAGTCCTGATGGTCCGCCGCCGCCAGGGTGAACCCGTGGCCTACCTCACCGGCCACCGGGAGTTCTGGTCCCTGGATTTTCAAGTCGCCCCGGGGGTCCTGATTCCGCGGCCGGAGACCGAAATCCTGGTAAGCGCGGCCTTGGAAGCGGCCCGGAATAAAATGGTGGGGACGGGGTTGCAACCCGCCGCCAGCGCAACCGGCCAGGAAGGAGACCATCGTATCTGGGGAGTGGAAATCGGGGTGGGCTCCGGCGCGGTGGTGGTGGCCCTGGCCAAAGAACTGCCCCAGATGGACTGGCTGGCCCTGGATTTGTCGGCCGCGGCCCTAACGGTGGCCCGGGACAACGCCCGGCGGCATGGGGTAGGCGGGCGTCTGCACTTCGTCCGGGGCGACCTCGTTTCCGGGCTCAAACCAGGTCCCAGGTTCGCCCTGCTGGTAGCCAACCTCCCTTATGTGCCCCGGGCCGAATGGGAACAACTGCCCAAAGATATAAGAGATTTTGAGCCGAGGGAAGCCCTGCTGGGCGGGGATGACGGTCTGGACCTCATCAGGCCTTTGGTGCGACAGGCGCAACAATATTTGCCTCCCGGCGGGTGCATCGCCCTGGAAGTGGGCGCCGGGCAGGCGGAACAGGTCCTTGATTTACTGCGGGAAACCGAGGCTTATGAGCAGTTGGAGAGTCTGGAGGATTATCAGGGGATTCAGCGAGTGGTGCGAGGCCGGAGACGCTGATTAAAAAATCGCCTCGTTTTTCAGCATGATACCATAACCATCGCCATCTTTGCTCTTCTGACTGCGATAGCGGGGGGTGGTGTCGTAGTCGCTCCAGCCTTCGGCGCTGGCAACGCGGAGCCGCTGCACGCCACCGTCAGCAGTCGGTTTCTCATAGAGAACACCGGAGCAGCCCACCATAAAGAAGAGCCCGGCCATTGTTAGGGCTAACAATTTGTTCATTTAATACCCGCTCAACAATTTGGCATGTATCATGCCATAACCTAACTAAAAAGTCGACTCTTTTTTTAATAGGAAGACAGATTCGTCTTTTTTGGTAGAGTTTTTATCCCAGGTACTCCATCTGTCGCTGGTGCCCAGGCGAAGCCTTTCCGACTTGCCCTCGTCATCCACCTTTTCCGAGATAATCCCGGCGCAGCCGCACCACAACATGGCGGCCAAAGCTGCGGCTGCCAGCCAAACCCATCTTTCTCGGCGCATAACTTCCTCCCATCCACTGCTAATGGATCTGGACTGAGCACGAAGTTCATATTCTAACGCCGGTTGCCGTCTTTACAAGCTGTCCGGGCCACAGATACGCCCGGTGACGGCGGACGCGGCGGTTACCGCCGGGTTGGCCAGATAAACTTTTGACTGCGGATGGCCCATGCGACCCACAAAGTTACGGTTAGTGGTGGCAATGGCGACCTCGCCGGGGGCCAGGATGCCCATGTGTCCCCCCAGGCAGGGCCCGCAGGTGGGAGGGCCGATGACCGCACCCGCCTCCATAAATATGGCCAGCAAGCCCTGGTCCATGGCCTGCCGGTAGATCAGGGGGGTAGCGGGGATAATGATAAGACGCACCCCTTTGGCCGCCTTGCGGCCTTTTAAGACCCTGGCCGCCACTTGCAGGTCTTCCAGCCGGCCATTGGTGCAGGAGCCGATCACCGCCTGATCGATGGTGACTTCTCCCACCCGGGACAAAGGCTTGACATTGCCCGGCGACGACGGGCAGGCAACCTGGGGCTCCAGCCGGCCCACGTCGTAGGTTTTCACAAGAGCATAAGCTGAATCTTTGTCGCTGTAAAGGTTTTTTATATCAAACGGCCGCAGGCCCCGGTCTTTGACATAGGCCAGGGTCACTGCATCCGGGGCGAAGATGCCGTTTTTGGCTCCGGCCTCCACCGCCATGTTGGCCATGGAAAAACGGTCGGCCATGGGGAGCCGGTCAATGGCTGGCCCGGTGAACTCCATGGCCCGGTAATTGGCCCCGTCCACGCCGATATCGCCGATGGTGTAGAGGATCAGGTCCTTGCCGGTGACCCAGGGCCCCAGTTTCCCCTGATAAACGAACTTGATGCTCTCCGGCACCTTGAGCCAGACCTCGCCGTTGACCATGGCCGCAGCCAGGTCGGTGGAGCCCACCCCGGAGGCGAAGGCCCCCAGGGCTCCGTAAGTGCAGGTGTGGCTGTCGGCCCCGATGACCAGATCACCGGGAACCACGATGCCTTTCTCCGGCAGCAGGGCGTGTTCCACCCACATGTCGCCGCCGTCATAGAAATGGACCAGGTTCTGCTCCTGGGCGAACTGGCGCACCGTCTGCACCTGGATGGCGGAGGCGATGTCCTTGTTGGGGGCGAAGTGGTCGCACACCAAAACCACCCGCTCCCGGTCGAAGACTTTTTTGGCGCCGACGTCCCGAAAGGCCTTGATGGCCAGGGGAGCGGTGATGTCGTTGCCCAGGGCGATGTCCACCTTGGCCAGGATCAGTTCCCCGGGCGCTACGTATTCTTTGCCGGCGTGGGCCGCCAGTATTTTTTGCGTGATGGTTTGTGGTTTGGACATTTTGCGTTTCCAGTTTCGAGTTTTGAGTTTCGAAATCCTTTTAGAATCGAGTTATCCGGCATTCACATAAGGAGGCGGGGTGGGCCGGGCCCACCCTCCCCTGTTTTCCGAGCCTATTAATGGTGCGTAGAACGCACCCTACGGAACACCGCGCCTGTAAATAAGCTGACCGCTGATAGCTGAAAGCTGACAGCTATAACTTCACCGGCTTCTCTTTGGAGCGCGGGCCCATCTCCTGCAAAAAGTGCAGCCGGTTCAAGCCGTTGATATAGGCCCGGGCGCTGGCGGTGACCACGTCGGGGTCCACCCCCTGGCCGGTGACCACGTGGCCGTCTTCCTCCAACCGGACCGACACCTCGCCCAGGGCCTCGGTGCCGCCGGTGATGGAGCTCACCGCGAATTTCAGCAAGCGGCACTTCGACCTGGCCAGGTCGGTAATGGCGCGAAAAGCCGCGTCAATGGGGCCGTCACCGAAGGTCGACAGGGTCTTGACCTCACCGCCCACCTCCAATCTCACGGTGGCGGAGGGCTTGACCGTGGTGCCGGTGAGGACCACCAGTTCAATCAGCCGGAAGTGCTCGGGCACCGACTTATAGATGGATTCGGTCTCCACCAGGCTTATAAGGTCTTCGTCGAAGACCTTCTTCTTCAGGTCGGCCAGTTCCTTAAACCGTCTAAAAACCCGGATCAACTCCTCATCCGAGAGGTAGTAGCCCATCTCCTGGAGCTTGTTTTTGAAGGCGTGGCGCCCGGATAGTTTCCCCAGCACCAGGAGGCTCTTCTTGATGCCCACCGTGGTGGGGGTCATGATTTCGAAGGTGCTGGCCTCCTTCAGCATCCCGTCCTGGTGAATGCCGGACTCATGGGCAAAGGCATTGGCCCCGACGATGGCCTTATTGGGCTGCACCGGCACGCCCGACAGCTTGCTGACCAGACGGCTGGCCGGATAGATATACTGGGTGACAATATCCGTGTGATAGTGCAACAGGTCTTTCCGGGTGGCCAGGGCCATGACCACTTCCTCCATGGAGGCGTTGCCGGCCCGTTCGCCCAGGCCATTGATGGTACATTCCGCCTGGCCGGCCCCGTTCATGATGGCCGCCAGGGTGTTGGCCACCGCCAGGCCCAGGTCGTTGTGACAGTGCACGGAGATTACCGCCTGGTGGATATTGGGGATGTGTTCCACCAGGTACTTGATCATGGCGCCGAACTCGTGGGGAATGGCGTAGCCCACCGTGTCCGGGAAATTCACCGTGGTGGCCCCGGCCTCAATGACCGCCGTGAAAACCTGGGCCACGTAAGCCAGGTCACTGCGGGAGGCGTCCATGGCGGAGAATTCCACGTTGGAGGTGTAGCGGGTAGCATGTTTCACCGCAGCCACGGCCATCTCCAAGACCTCATCCCGCCCTTTGCGCATCTGGTGCTGCAGATGGATGTCCGAGGTGGAGATGAAGGTATGGATGCGGGGATTAGTGGCCTCCTTGACCGCCTCCCAGCAAGCGTCGATGTCTTTCTCGAAAGCCCGGGCGAGACCAGCGACTTGAGGGCCGCGAATCTCCCGGGCCACCGCCTGCACCGCGGCAAAATCCCCGGGGGAGGAGAAGGGAAAACCGGCTTCGATGATGTCCACGTTGAGGAGTTCCAGATGCCGGGCAATCTGCAGTTTCTCATCGACGTTGAGATTGGCCCCGGGCGTCTGCTCCCCATCCCGCAGGGTGGTGTCAAAAATATAGATTTTCTTAGACATGTCAATCTCCTGTCCCTAAAGGGACTACAGGAAAAACAGAGATAAATTATACCACTGTCTTCATCAAAAAGAAGCAGTTAAAACAATATCTTTGCCGAAATCTGTCTGGAAGAAAGAATAGTCGCCTGCCTAGGCAGGCAGCAAGCGTAGCTGGCTTAGGCCCAGGAGGGCTGCAGTAAGGCGCTGGTGATTTTGGGAAGGAATCATCTGTCTAAAGATTTACCAATCAAAGGATAGCTAAATTATATCCAAACAATGATTGCAAAAACAAGACAAAAATGGGGCAACTTTTTTTTGGATCTCAATAGGCTGTTTTGCCTTCCCGCGGGTTGATGTCCGCCCCCCGCCTAAGATCTAGTCAAGGTTGCAGTCGTTCGATGATTAATGATTCTTGAGTCGGTTTTCTATCTGCTCGCTAATGTATTGCGCCGCCAGGGCTTGGCCCAGAGGCGTCCAATGCCCATCGCTAGGGACGAAGTACAGCTTATTTAACGGTTCGCCGGAAGCTGCCAGGGTCGGAGTTAACGAGATCAATTCTTCCCCTTGATTATGGATAATACTTTCAAAAGCCGCTTCATCTTTAGATTTCTGAGGAGTCTTTCTAAATAGTTCGACTTCCGGAGCCATAGGTAAATAAAAGATCATCAACGAACTACCGGAATTTCTGACTGATTCTACCAGGTTCTTCAGATAGATTTCGGTCAACCTCAGAGTTTCCGGGTTGGCGTAGCCCTGGCCCCGCTCCGGATAGGAAATTATCAGGGAGCCCTCATTAATGGCTTTTTTGTCCGTATGCTTGAAAAACCATTTAATGCCGGCTTCCTTGACCAAATTAGCCGCCTGGGACCAAGAAATCAACCAGTCATAGCCAGGCAGATTGAGCAGCAGGTTCTTGATAAGTCCTCTCGAGCCCCGCAAAGATTTGGGAGTAATTTCACCATTCGCTGCCACCGCATAAAACTGGCCGCGTTCGTCATCGACAAAATTCTTTCCCAAAAAGCAGAATACGGTTAAGGTGGGGTGAAATTTATATCCCAAGACCCTAAAAAACTTCAAAGCAAAATCAGTGCCCCGGCCGCTATTCCCGGCATTAATCACTTCCACTGAGAGCTTATCGGCCCCGAGCCGCTTCTCGGTCAAATAAGGAAAGGTTTGGTCGTCATTCACCCCGAACCCGTAAGTGAATGAATCTCCTAAAAACAGAAGTCGGTGGTCCGTATGTCTCTCGAAGGTATATTCTTTACTGCCGCGCAGGCCCAGAGAATTATGGCTATAGGTATGATCGAACACCCCGGGCCTGATCTTGCGGCCTTTCTGATTGGGGGTGGGAATTTCTCCCAACTTCGGGTCAAAAACAAACCGAATGGGGGCCACCTCTTGTGGCTCAATGAACCGCACGGCTACTTCAGTAACCCCAAAGGCAAACGTCAAACTGATAACCAGGCAGACGATTATTAAAACGGTATTTCTCATTCCCCTCCCCGCTAGTTCCATTTCCGGATAGCTGATTCGCTGCCAGGTTCAAGGCACCAAAGACTAAGGCCTGCCGCTCCGGGGCAGACGTTTTGCCTGTAGTTGGCTGGCAATATAATCCCCCAAATATCTCCCGACCTGTAAATGGGCCCGGGGAGTCCAATGACCTTCGGCGTAATACAGCTCCCGGATGGGCACCGGGGCAGAGGCCAAAAGCGGCGTCAAGGACTTGAGCGCACCCCCCCGGGCCTCGATGATCTCCTTAATGGCCTGTTCGTCCCGGGAGATTTCCTGCTTCTGGCGATAGGTCTCCACTTCCGAGGCCAGGGGGATATAGACGACCAGCAGCTCGCTGCCTGCTTGTTTTACGGCTTCCCTTAAATGATCCAGATAGATGGCGGTGAGCTTCCGGTTGGCTTCATTGGAGAAGCCGCGGCCATCATAGCCTGTCTCATAGGAGACCACTAGCCCGGAAGCCGCGCCCACCTGCCCTCTCCGGTTTTTGCCGGTCTGTACGAGATAATTGACCGCGGCCTGTTTGACCAGGTTGGCCGCCTGGGACCAAGAGATCAGCCAATTATAGCCGGGAAGATGGAAAAGAAAAGTCTTAATGCCCCCCCGATTGCCATCCAGGGGCTTGACTCGCAGGCCGCCGCCAGCTTCGACATCATAATACTCCGCCCGGGCGTTGTCTTGAAAGTCATTGGAGAAGAAACAGAGGACCGTCACCTCGGGCTTTAACCCGGCCCCAACGGTCTGGAATAACTTCAATTCGTAATCGGTGCCTTTGCCGGAATTGCCTGCGTTAATAACTTCGACGGGCAGGCGCCGTTCCCCCAGTTCCCGTTCCAGCTCCGCGGCGAAGGTCTGGTCGTCGTCCACCCCAACGCCGTAAGTGAAGGAATCCCCTAACAGGAGGAGACGGACCCGGCCCGGCTGCTTCGGTCCGAACTCCTGACTGCCTCGGAAGCCCCGCGAATTGTTACTGTAGATGAAATCGTAGTCTCCGGGGTGTCGCTGACGACCTTTTTGCAAAGGCACCGGGATATCACCCAATTCCGGGTCAAAGGCGAAGCGCGGCGGTCCGGTCTCCTGGGGGCAGATGACCCTCACCGCCATTTCGGCCAAGCCGAAGGCCAACAAAAAACCGAGACTGACGCTGATGACGCTAAAAAGAGTTTTTCTTAGGAGGCCCAAATTATCACCTGCAACAGCGCCATCTAAAGCCCGCCTCAGGCTGACCGGGGTTGCCGACGGAATTTGCCGACGGTAATGGCAAACCGCAGCAACTTAGGTGGGCATTCTGAGCAAAAGGCCAATCTACCGTTTCAAGGCTTTGTTGTCTTTCGAACCGATTTTCAAAGCCCTGGTTAAAACGCGAGAGCAGGGTTCTCGCACCAGGGGAAAATGCCAGTTTGCTTCCTAAATCGCCTTAAACCCTTCCAGACATATTCCCACCCCTCCGGCGATTTTTTCTGCTTGCTCAATTTTTTCTATATCCTTGATCTTGCTTTCATGCGGCTTCATTATGCCGATATTAATGAATCCGGCTTTCTTCAAATGGTGCGTTAATGAATCGGCATCGTATACCCATTTATGCGAGTGGAAATCTTTCAAAAACGAATAAAGTTTATAAATCAGTTTACCGGATGGCGGCGCTTCACTACGCAGCATGAGTCTCTTATTTAATGAATCGCCCGGATTTAACCCACTCTCGAAACCGCCTGGTTTGGGGTGGGATTTCTCTTCGAGATATTTAGAGATATAGGCTTCCAAATCCGGCACCACGATCCTGATGACCGCCCCCGGCTTCAGAGTGCGATAACATTCTTCCAGTAAGACCTTGGCCTCCGTGAGATAAAGATGCTCCAATACGTGGCAGGCATATATGGCAACTAAGGAATTATTGTCAAAGGGAAGAGGTTTTCTTAAATCATGAACCACGATATCCGAGAGCCATTTTTTTTCCAGCAGGTGTTGGGGAAAGAACTTGGTGAGTTTCAAAAAGGCGCGTAGGAGTCGATGCTTTCCTAACCAGGCTCCCCATGAGCCGTCGAGATTAATCCAGCCAGGGGGCGTATTGAGTTCACAGCCTAGATGTAGCCTCATGGGCAGCGAAGGCAAGCCTTCCGCCTCAGAATAAGGATGGTTCATTATGAGAGGCTCCTACAGGTAGGCAGGTATCCTTGAAAAAATCCTTGAGGCTGAATCGCGTACTGTTTTCATCCATCTTGAGGATGAGTGGGCTTCAGGGGTTGGATCTCCTCTTTCCCTTTTTCCGGTTCGGCCGGCCGGCGGTAGTACATGTAGGTGCTGATGGGTCCGGAGGCCACATAGACCACCATCAGCAGGAACCCCATAATTTCGGGCGCGGTGGCCACTATGACGAAAAGCAGCACCAAGGCCACCAGGGTCTGGAAGGGATGGCGTTGGAAGAGCTCCACCTTCTTGAAGCTGAAAAACTTGATATTGCTAACCATCAAAAAGGAAAGGAGATAGATGGTCACCAGAACGTACACGTGTTTCTCTGGAGCCCACTCGCCGATCTGGTAGTAAAAGGCGATGGCCGTGGCAACGACCATGGCGGCCGCCGGGATGGGGAGCCCATTGAAATAACGAGGGTCCATGGAGCCGGACTGGACGTTGAAGCGGGCCAATCTCAGGGCCCCGCACACCACAAAGAGAAACGCGGCCACCCAGCCGAACTGCTTATAGGGCAGCCCTTTCAGCGCCCAGAGATAGACCAGTAACGCCGGCGCCACTCCGAAGGACACCAGGTCCGCCAGAGAATCATATTGGACGCCGAACCCCGAGGTGCTGTGGGTTATGCGAGCGATGCGGCCGTCCAGGCCGTCCAGCACCAGGGCAATAAAAATGGCCCAGGCTGCGGCCAAGAAACGCCCGTCAATGGCGGCTATGATGGCGTAGAAACCGGCGAACAGGCTGGCGGTGGTGATGAGGTTAGGGAGCAGGAAGACGCCCCGAAAGCGGCGCCGATCTCTTTTCTTACGTCTTCTGCGAAAGGCCATGTCCCATTCCCCCGAGGTTGCTGCCTAGCGGCGGGGTTATTCCGCCTTTCACATTATACAGGATTTATTCCCATCTGGCTACGATACTGCTGCCGGCCTTGACCCGGTCGCCCACCTTCACTAAAAGCTCGGCCTCCGGCGGCAGGTAGAGGTCCACCCGGGAGCCGAAGCAGATCATCCCCAGGCGCTCCCCTTTGTCGAGATGCCGGCCCGGTTGCACATAAGAGACGATGCGCCGGGCCAGGAGTCCGGCGATCTGCACCACCAGGACCTGGCGGCCCTTGGCCTCCAGGACCAGGGCCATCTGCTCGTTGAGGGTGCAGGCATCTTCACGCCAGGCCGCCTTAAAACAGCCGTCCCGGTGCTGGGCTACGACCACCGTGCCGGCCACCGGGGCCCGGTTGACATGGACGTCAAAGACGTTCATGAATATGGCCACTCTGCGGGCCGGGGCCTGTAAATACCGGTCTTCTTGAACCTCGTCAACCAGAATGACTTTGCCGTCCGCCGGGGCGACGACGACTCCCGGCTCCCGGGGGATGTCCCGCTCCGGGTCCCGGAAAAAATAGCCGAAAAAGGCCAACCCCGCAAGACCCACCACCCCGAGCCAGCCCCAACTCAGGAGCCAGCCCAGGAAGATCAGCAGGCCGCTGGCGGCCAGAAAAGAATAGCCGGGCGCGGCGATTTTGGTCCACTTTTTATTAGTCGATTCTACCATGGATGCTGGCAGTTATATCTTCGATTTAGGACGGTTGGGGTTAAAAGGTTAAAAGGGGAAAGGGGAAAAGGTTTAAACCCTCCCACTTCCGGAGGTTTTTTTCCCTTTTACCCTCTTCTCCTTTTCCCCATTTACCCTTTATTTTCTTTTGAGCCAGCCCATCATGGCGCGCAGCTTCTTGCCCACCTCTTCGATGGGGTGCTGCGCTTCCTGGCGCCGTAAGGCGTTGAACACCGGCCGCCTGGCCTGGTTTTCCAGGATCCACTCCTTGGCGAATTCGCCGCTCTGCACCTCATAGAGAATCTGGCGCATCTCGTCCCGGGTCTCTTCAGTGATGATGCGGTTGCCCCGGGTGTAGTCGCCGTACTCGGCGGTGTCAGACACCGAATAGCGCATATATTCGAGGCCGCCCTGATAGAAGAGGTCCACGATCAGCTTCAACTCATGGAAGCACTCGAAGTAGGCGATCTCCGGGGCATAACCAGCCTCCACCAGGGTATCGAAGCCGGCCTTGACCAGTTCGGAGACGCCGCCGCACAGCACCGCCTGCTCACCGAACAGGTCGGTTTCGGTCTCTTCCCGAAAGGTGGTCTCCAAGACGCCGGCCCGGGTGGCGCCGATGCCCTTGGCATAGGCCAGGGCCGTTTTCAGGGCCTTCTTCGAGGGGTTCTGCTCCACCGCCACCAGACAGGGGACGCCGGCGCCCTTCTCGTATTCGCTCCTAACCAGGTGGCCGGGGCCCTTGGGTGCCACCATGATGACGTCGATTTCGGGGCCGGGCAAGATCTGGCCGAAGTGGATGTTGAAGCCGTGGGAGAAAAGCAGGGTCTTGCCCTTGGTCATCTGGGGCTTCAGGTCGTTTTCGTAGAGCATGGCCTGAACGTGGTCCTGGGTCAGGATCTGCACCACCTGGGCCTCGGCCGCGGCCTTGGAGGCCGACACCGGCTTGAAGCCGTACTTCACCGCCAGCTCATAATTGGGGGTGCCGGGCATCTCGGAGACGATAACGTCCACGCCGCTGTCCCGCAGATTCAGCGCCTGGGCGTGCCCTTGGGAGCCGAAGCCGATGATGGCGACCTTTTTGCCCTTTAACAGCCCCAGATCCGCGTCTGCATCGTAGTACATCTTCATGGCAAATTATTCCTTTTCAAGTTGTGTCGGGTGCGCCTTAGGCACCAAAAACGGCGCGTGAGACGCGCCTATGAAGCTGACTGCTGAAAGTTGATAGCTGATAGATTCTTTAATCCTTTTTGGTCCGCTGGATGGCCAGAGTCCCGGTGCGCACGATATCCAGGATGCCGTGCACCTTGAGGTTGTCCAATACCGCCCGCATCTTGGCATAGTTGCCGGTAATCTCCAGACTGTAGGTGGTGGGACTGACGTCCACCACCCGGCAGCGGAAGATATCGACCAGCCGCAGGATTTCGGCCCGGGAAGCGCCGTCGGCCTTCACGGTCACCAGGGCCATCTCCCGCTCCACGTGCTCCACCCCGCTCAGGTCCACCACTTTGATGACGTTGATGAGCTTGTGCAGTTGCTTGATGATCTGCTCGGTAATCTGCTCATCTCCGGTGGAGACGATGGTGATGCGGGAAACCTCCGGGTCCATGGTCTCGGCCACGCACAGGGACTCGATGTTAAAGCCCCGGCCGCTGAACAGGCCGGTCACCCGGGAGAGCACTCCAGGAATATTGTCCACCCAGACTGAAATGGTATGTCTCGGCTCCATCTCTTTCTCCTAGGCCAGTAACATCTCGTGCATGGCTTTGCCCGCGGGCACCATGGGCATGACGCATTCCTCCGGTTCCACCCGGAAGTCCATGATCACCGGTTTAGGGGTATTCAGGGCCTCCCTGATGACCGGCTCCACTTCCTCGGGCTTGGTGGCCCGGAGGCCCACCGCGCCGTAGGCTTCGGCGAGCTTGACAAAATCAGGGGCGCCCATGGGAGTAGAACTGTAGCGCCGTTCATAAAAGAGCTGTTGCCACTGGCGCACCATGCCCAGGAAGGTGTTGTTCAGGATGGCGACCTTCACCGGCAGGTTGTTTTCCACCACCGTGATCAACTCCTGGATGTTCATCTGGATGCTGCCGTCGCCGGCGATGTCGATGACGATGGCGTCCGGTTGGGCCACCTGCACCCCCATGGCGGCGGGAAAGCCGTAACCCATGACCCCCAGGCCGCCGGAGGTCATCAACCTTCTGGGCTTGTTGAACCGGTAGAACTGGGCGGCCCACATCTGATTCTGCCCCACCTCCGTGGTGATGAAGGCATCTCCCTTGGTCAGTTCCCACAGCTTTTCCACGACATACTGGGGTTTGATGACGGTGTCGCTCCAGGTGTAGGTCAGTGGGTGTTCCTTTTCCCAGGCGGCGACGGTTTCCAGCCATGGTCGTCTCGCCGCGGCCCAGTCCTTGGCGGGCAGCTCGTGCAACAGGTCATTGAGCTGTTTCAAGGTATCCAGACAGTCGCCGACGATGGGCACATCCACCTTTACGTTTTTGCTGATGGAACTGGGGTCGATGTCCACGTGGATGATCTTGGCGTGGGGGGCGAATTCCGACAACTTGCCGGTCACCCGGTCATCGAACCGGGCCCCCACCGCAATCAGGACGTCGGCCTGGGAAACCGCCATGTTGGCGCAATAGGTGCCGTGCATCCCCAGCATGCCGAGCCACAGGGGGTTGTTCCCGGGGAAGCCGCCCAGCCCCATAAGGGTACTGGTCACGGGGATCTGCAGCGTGTCGGCGAACCTCGTCAGTTCTTCGGCGGCGTCCGACAGGATGATGCCGCCCCCGGTGTAGAGCAGCGGCTTTTTGGCGCCCCGGATCATATCCAGGGCCCGCTTCACCTGCCGGGGATTGGCGTGGTAGGTGGGATTGTAGCTCTTGATTTTGATTTCCTCGGGGAATTTGGGCACGATGCTGGCTTGCACCACATCCTTGGGCAGGTCAATCAGCACCGGCCCCGGCCGTCCGGACCGGGCGATGTGAAAGGCCTCGTGGATAGTGGTGGCCAGCTGGTTGATATCTTTCACCAGGTAATTGTGCTTGGTGCAAGGCCGGGTGATGCCGACAATGTCAACTTCCTGAAAGGCGTCGTTGCCGATGAGGGCGGTGGGCACCTGGCCGGTGATGACCACAATGGGGATGGAGTCGAGATAAGCCGAAGCAATACCGGTCACGGTATTGGTGGCCCCGGGCCCCGAGGTTACCAGGGCTACCCCGACCTTGCGGGAGGCCCGGGCGTAGCCGTCTGCGGCGTGGACCGCGGCCTGTTCGTGGCGCACCAGGATATGCTTGAGCTGGGGGGTCCGGGTCAACTCGTCATAGATATCGAGGACCACACCCCCAGGGTAACCGAAGATGTGTTTAACATCTTCCCGTTCCAGACATTTCAGCAGGATCTGGGCCCCGGTCATTTTCATGGCTTCTTTTCCTTCTGGCGATATTTGGCCAGGATCTGCTCCATCTTATCCCGGCCGGCCAGCTTCAACTTCTGCAGCCGCTTGCGCTCCAGGGTCTCCGCTGCCGTCAGGTAAGGCCGGCGGTTGAATTCAGCCACCAGCCGCTCCAAGTCTTGATGTTCGTCCCAAAACTTTTTCAGTTCCGGGTCCTTGTCCGTCAATTCCTCTATCAGTTCCAGGTCTGCTTTCTCCATACTTGCGGTCGCCCCTGAGCGTAAATTTCTTAAATATTTCAAAGAGGATATTAAAATAATGGGACATCTTTGTCAATTGACGGTAGGCCTTTGCCTCGCATAAAGCACCACCTCCTGCTGAATTGCCTTTAACCCCTGGTCACGGCCAGGGGGCCTGAATTTGTGGGGGTTCGAAAACGCCTGCCCCTGCCTGCCGGTCCCGCCCGGGGGTAAAAAAAACAGGGCCGCTTGCGGCCCTGCCTGGGAATTTCGGGAACGGGGGGGGTAGCGGTTATTGCAGAAAAGTCCTCCTCAACCCCACCGGAGCCGAACCCGACAGGCAGGCCGCGGCGCCTACAAGTACGCCGGCTACCAGAATTAGAGAATGATATTGATTTGCACCCATCAGGTCTTCTCCACAATTTACTTTATATTAAATATCTTAGCCTGAAGATTTTGTCAAGATATTGCTATTTGAAGCTCTTGCAAAAAGCGTTTTGTCATCCTGAGCGAAGCTGAAGATCTCAAGGTTTGCTGGCACAGGCTTTCTAACCTGTGCCGGATTTCGCACAGCCTGGAAAGGCTGTGCCACCAAAAGACCAGATTCTTCGGTCGCTTCGCTCCCTCAGAATGACAGGCATGGAGATTTTTGCAAGAGGCTAATTTGGGAAAATATTCCGGCGCCGCACCAATGGCGGTTCGAATAAAGTTAAATAAAAAAAGGCCACGCCCTCCATGGAGGGCATGGCCTCTTAAAACAGCCTGGTGGGACTGCAACC